>CAZLNH010000233.1:0-3034 GCA_964560775.1 uncultured Woeseiaceae bacterium
GATGCCACGCGTGCAGAAGGCCGCCGGCGCGCTCATGCAGAGCGACCCGACATTCGCCGATGCCATTGTGCGTCGCTGGCTCGGCGATGCCGGCCGCTATGGAAAAGTATGACAACAGGGGCACCGTTGACCGGAATTCTCGCGGCAGATTGAGACGGCCCGATATCAGGCTCGCAATGACTGGAGACGGCGGTGCGTTTTGCCAATACGCTGGGTGTCGTTTGCGTCGACGCCCGCTTCATCCGCGAACGCCTGCCAACCGCCGACAGCCACATCAACTTCCTCGATGATCGCCAGGGCACGTGGCCATTTGAGTCCGCCCAGACGACCGAGCGCGAGCAAGTCTTCGACGTCGAATCCGTCGCGCTTGCCATTGATGCTCATTTGGTGACGACTCGTCCAGGCGCCGGACGGATTATAGGAATAGGCAATGTCAAAGGCTGGCGACAACCGCCACTCTCCTTTCTTGTCCATCAGGTAGGCAATGTTCTTGACGTGGTCATCGTGATTGCGTGCGATGACATTGAAGACCGCGCGTTTAAACTGCTGCTCGAGGTCGCGCATCGGCAAGCCGAGGCGCCGAATAGCTTGCAGTGCCTGTTCGTAGGAGTAGGCGTCGGGTCGATTGAAATCGTAGTGGAGCAGGGCGCAAAGCGACTGCATATGAAGTTTTTCGCCGTAGTCCGTGCGATCGAATCGCCGCGTCATGAAATGCGCCCGACCCCCTTCACGATGAAGGCGGCATTCGGTCATTTCTATGCCTGCCGCAATGGCCATGCGGTAATAGGCGTACTCGATCAACCCGTACCCCAGCGGATCGGCCACCTCCTTGTCCTTGTTTTCGGCAATGCCGTCGAATTTCATCAGCCATTGGCTGAAACCCTTGGTTGCCGGGACCTGCCCGGAGCGAAACTCGCCCGTGGTTTCGTTCCAGGCGAGGATCGCCTTGGCACGGGCTCCTCCCGCAGACGTGCCGACTCGAATGATGTCCTCTATGACGTGCGCGTCATCCGTACCGGAGAACTTTCCCGTCAGGCTGATCCGTTGATCGAGGACGCGGTTGGCAAGCTGCACCAGGGCCGCTATTTCAATTTTCTTGCGATTGGCAGGCGCGCCGAGAATAGACGGCTGGAATTCCATGGCGCCCATGCCACGTGTGCCGATGTAGCAAAGCCGCTCGACCGGGTTGAAGCTTTCGGGGAGACGCCCCTGGCTGGCAAGCCAGGCATCGATCAGCGCATTACCAAACTTGTCCGGCAGGGAATCCGCAAGCATGCCGGGCAAACCGCGGAACGTTTCCCGCGACAATGCAGGAAATTCATACGGAGTAATTCTGAGCGGCATCATCAGCGGCGCTACCTGAATGTTGCTGTCGACAAATTCAGGGGAATACTGGAACACGCCAATTTCGCGATCGTCGAGCCAGCTTATAGCACCGATCTGGCGACCCCAGAGATTAACGCTAGCGTCCGTCACGGCTGGTCGGAATCGTCCGCCCACTGCCAGGCGGCCGCCTCGTCATGCGCTTTGGGCCGTGCGCGTTGCCGCTCCCGGCCTTTGAGGCGGACGCGATCGATAGGCCTGACGCCGGGGTCCGGCAAAAGTGCCTGGAGGCGCTCTGCCAACCCCAGTGCCAGCATCACCCGGATGAACGTGTCGAGTGATATCCCCGCACCGTTTTCCAGTCGGGTGATGGTGCGGCGGGAAACCCCGGCCTCCTCGGCGAGTTGCGTCTGGTTGATGTTCCTGGCCAGACGAATATCCTCGAGTCGTCGGCCGAGGTCTGCTTCAATGGCCTCACTGACGGCAATCTCGTAGTCTACTTTTTGCGTCATATTTTGCTCAAAGCGTGCGGTATTGGACGATTTTGAGCATTATATAACGCAAAAGATAAAGATCAAGTGCGTGACGGTTATTGAGCCGTATGTGGCTCATACAGGTCGTTTATGCCTGTATTGAGACAAAATTGGCTCATCAGGAACCATCCTCTACTATCGCAAGGCCGCGATTTATCTATGACAACAGGGGCTCCGTTTGCCAGAATCGTCGCGCCGCCGGGCGGCCGCCCCATCGGTAAAGGATGCGGGCCGGGCGACTGACCCCGGGCCGAATCATCGGGCGACACAGCACGGAACTTGATCTATGCAGAGCTCCCTCACACTTTCAGCGGGACTGCGCCGGCAGCTTTACAACTACATGCTGCTGATGCGCCTCGACCGGCCGATCGGCATCTGGCTCTTGATGTGGCCGACGTTGTGGGCGTTGTGGCTCGCCGGTGATGGTCATCCGGACGGCGGGCTGTTTATCATTTTCGTCTGTGGCGTTATCGTCATGCGCTCGGCAGGCTGTGTCCTGAACGACTTTGTCGACCGCAACATCGACCCGTATGTCGAGCGCACACGCAACCGCCCGATACCGTCAGGCGCCGTCATGCCGCTTGAAGCACTGGCGTTGTTCGTTGCGCTGTCGCTGATCGCCATCGGGCTCGCGACACTTTTAAATCAGCAGGCACAGGTACTCGCTATTGCCGGCGCCGCGCTGACGATTATTTATCCGTTCGTCAAACGCTATATCTCGATACCGCAGTTTTTTCTCGGCGCCGCATTCGGCTGGGCGGTACCGATGGCCTTTGCGGCCCAGACAGGCAGCACGCCGCAGCTTGCCTGGTTGCTGTTCGGCGCCGCGCTTATCTGGGCGACGATCTACGATTCGTTTTATGCGATGGTCGACCGCGAGGACGACCTGAAAATCGGCGTCAAATCGACGGCGACGCTGTTTGGCGATCTCGACCTGTTTGTCATAGGCGGGCTGCAACTCGTCATGCTGCTGGCACTGCTGCTGGCCGGCAACATGGCCGAACTCGGACGCTGGTACTACGCCGGCGTCGGTGCCGCCGCGCTGCTGATGGCCTGGCACCAGTATCTCGCGCGCGATCGCGACCGGGACGGCTGCTTCCGGGCTTTCATTACGAACCACTATGTCGGCATGTCAGTATTTGCCGGCATCGTTGCGCATTACACATTTACGCCACCCG
>CAZLNH010000234.1:0-9393 GCA_964560775.1 uncultured Woeseiaceae bacterium
ATCTCGGCGGACTCGTTGCTGACGATTGTTTTCTTTTGCTTGTCCCACAATACCGGCACCGTAACGCGGCCGGTGTAGCCGGGGTCCGCCGCCGTGTAAACCTGGTGCAGGAACTCGGCACCGTTGATGCGATAGCCCGTGGTGTCTTTACAGTCCGCAAACGTCCATCCGTTTTCCTTCATGAGCCAGTGCACTACGGACACGTCGATCTTGTATTCGAGTCCTTTCAACGCCCGGAAAATCAGCGTGCGGTGGGCCCACGGGCAGGCAAGCGAGACGTACAGGTGGTAGCGCCCCGCTTCCGCACGGAAGCCGCCTTCACCGCCAGGGCCGGGGCTGCCATCGGCAGTCACCCAGTTGCGGAAGGCACTGGCCGAGCGCTTGAAGCGTCCCTTCGTGGCCTTGGTGTCGTACCACTGATCCTTCCATTGGCCGTCGACCAGTAATCCCATGGTGTGTCCTCACTTTGATTGTCGTTTGCATGCTCCGCCGGAAACGAGCGGGTGTCGGTTCGCTCTGCAGCAATAGCGCCCATCGTACGTTCTTGAAATCTGAATAAAACCGGCTTCTAATGAACGAAGTGTTGCGCAATGGAGAACAATAATGGGGCGGCTGGCCGAGATGGAGACCCTGGTCGCGGTCGTGCGTAACGGCACCATTACCGCCGCTGCGGAGCAACTGGGCAGTGCGAAGTCAGCCGTCAGCCGCCGCCTGCGCGAGCTCGAATCACGGCTCGGCGTGCAGTTGCTGACGCGGACGACACGCCGCATCAGCCTGACCGACGCCGGCGAACGCTACGTAGAACGTGCCGAGGCGGTGCTCGCGGCCGTCGCGCAGGCGGATGCCGATGCGGCGGGCGACAAGGGCGCGCTTTCCGGGCGCTTGCGCGCCGCCATACCGCTGTCGTTTGGCGTGCGTCACCTCGGGCCGGTCGTGCAGGGATTTCGCGAACGTCACCCGGACGTGGAACTCGATCTCGACTTTTCCGACCGGCGCGTGGACCTCGTGCAGGACGGCTTCGATGTCGCGCTGCGTATCGCCGATCTCAAGGACTCCACGCTTATCGCTCGCCGGCTGACGATAATCCGGCATGCGGTCGCGGCCAGCCCGGCTTACCTCGCAGAACATGGCACACCCGGGACGCCCGATGAGCTCTCGGGACACCAGTGCATGCATTACAGCGGGTCGTCGGAAGCCGGCTGGCCGTGGACCGGACCGGACGGCGGCACCGGCAAGGTACGCCTGAACAGCAGCCTGCGCGCCAACAACGGCGAATTCATGCTGAATATGGCGGTCGCCGGTTTCGGCATCGTGATGCAGCCGACGTTTATCCTGGACGAGGCGCTGCGGGACGGCCGGCTGGTACAGATCATGCCGGACTATCGCTGGCGTGAGCTGCGCGCGTGGGCCGTGTATCCGCCGACGCGTTACCTGCCGGCTCGGGTCCGTGCATTTATCGACGCACTGGCCGCTGCATTTGACCCGGATCGACCGTACTGGGATTCATGATTGTTGCCGCGGTGGTGCGCCTGACGGGGCGAGGTCGCGTACGATAAAGCACACCGCGCATGCAAAACATGCCGCGAATCCATACGAATACGATTGCCGCACACCCAGGTGATGCCCGTGACAGCCTCAACATCCTCTGACGCAAGCGTCAGTCTTCGCCATCTCAGGCATTCTTACCTGGAAGGCGGGCGCCGTCACGTTGTGCTCGACGACCTGTCAGCGGATTTCGTGTCCGGCGATGCCATTGCACTTCGCGGGCGCAGCGGGTCCGGCAAATCGACGCTGCTGAACCTGATCTGCGGTATCGATGCGCCGGACACAGGGCAGGTCATGGTTGCGGGCCACGACCTGACTGCGATGTCCGAACGCGACCGCACGCTGTATCGGCGACGGCATATCGGATTCGTCTACCAGGCCTTCAACCTGGTATCGACGTTACCGGTCGCCGGCAACATCCGGCTGGTCCTCGAACTGAACGGCATTGGCGGTCAGGAAGCGTCGCAGCGGGTTGAAGAGCTGCTGCAGGCGGTCGGACTCGCCGGGCGCGGCAGCAGCTTTCCCGATGTGCTCTCCGGCGGCGAACAGCAGCGCGTAGCGATCGCGCGTGCGCTCGCTCACCGGCCAGCGATCCTGCTTGCCGATGAACCCACCGGTAATCTCGATGACCGGACGGCAGCGGACGTATTGTCATTGCTCGATACCTTGCGACGCGAACAGCGTGCCACGCTGATCGTCGCCACCCACAGTGCCGCGGGGGCCGCCGCGTGCGACCGGACGCTGGAATTGCGTGACGGCCGATTGATGGCGGCGGACTGACGCGGTCATGCCGGCACTGCAACGTGCGAGCTTCGGTTACCTGTTGCGCCACCCGTGGCAACTCGCGCTGGCATTGGCCGGCATCACCATCGGTGTCGCCGTGATGGTTGCCGTCGACCTGGCCAGCAGCAGCGCACAACTCGCGTACCGCCTGTCGATGGAAACACTGAACGGCAACGCCACGCACCAGGTCGTCGGCGGACCGGGGGGCATCGACGAGGGCATCTATGCCGACTTGCGCGTGGCGCATGGTGTACAGAGCATCGCGCCGGTGGTGCAGGGCCAGGCGGAATCCGGTGACCGGACACTCGAATTGCTCGGCATCGATATTTTTGCCGAACGGGCCATGCGCGGTTTCACGGCATCGGCGAGCGGTGAGGGCGGTTTGGCTGCGCGCGTGAGCGGCCTGCTGACAACGCCTGGCGCCGTGCTGCTGACGCCGCGGACGGCCGGCGAGCTGGCTGTCGAGATCGGCGAACGTGTCGAACTGCGGGTTAATGGCCGCACACGGAGTGCCATCCTGGTCGGTCACATCGGGAGCGGTGCGGGCACGGCGGCGCTCGATGACGTTGCCGTACTGGATATCGCTGTGGCCCAGGAATGGTTCGGCATGGAAGGGCGGCTGAGCCGCATCGACGTACGCGCCGATGACGATGGCGCGAAGCAACTCAAAAGCTTACTGCCGGGCGGCCTCGAGGTACTGGATGCCGGCAACCGCACCCAGGCGACCGCCGAAATGAGCCGGGCGTTTACGACCAACCTGACGGCCATGAGCCTGCTCGCGATGCTGGTCGGCGTTTTTCTGATCTACAACAGTGTCAGCTTTGCCGTCCTGCAGCGGCGCAACCTGCTGGGCATTCTGCGGGGGCTGGGAGTCACGCGGGGAGAGGTCTTTCGACTGCTGCTGGGCGAAGCGCTGGCCCTCGGAGTTGCCGGTGCGCTGCTCGGCATCGCTGCCGGCGTGTGGCTCGGCGAGCAATTGCTGGTACTGGTATCACAGTCGATCAATGACCTGTACTTTAGGATTAGCGTTACCGGCGTCGAGATCAACGCGCTGTCGCTTGCCAGGGGATTTGGCGCGGGACTTGTCGCTACCGTCACCGCCGCGGCGATACCGGCCTACGAGGCGTCTTCCTGGCGGCCGAGGCTTGCGCTGTCCCGCTCGGTGATCGAGCGCCGGGCGCAATCCATGCTGCCGTGGCTGGCCGCGGCCGGCGCCGGCTGTGCGCTGCTGTCCCTGCTGTTGTTGCAGGTCTCCGGTGACAGCCTGACGGCCGGACTGACATCGCTGTTCTGCCTGATTTTCGGCCTTGGTCTCTGCCTGCCGCCCGCCGTCCGCTGGCTGACACGGGGAAGCGCGTGGCTCGCACGCCGGTTTGCCGGCAACGCGGCCAGTCTCGCCATATCGGGTGTTGCGGCGAGTCTGAGTCGCACCGGCGTTGCGATCGTCGCGCTCGCGGTCGCCGTATCCGCCACGATTGGCGTCAGCATCATGGTAGACAGTTTTCGGACGTCGGTCAGTAGCTGGCTCGACCAGACGCTGCGTTCAGACTTCTACGTCGCAGTCGATGGCGGCGGCGACATGGCGCCGCCGCTGATTGCCGACCTTACTGAGGTCGATGGCATTGCGGCCTGGAGCAGCAGTCGTCGTGCGTGGCTTGAGTCTCCCGAAAGTCGCACGCGCCTTGTTGCGCTGAAAATGGCGCCAAAAAGTTTCGCCGGTACCACGTTGCTCGACGCCGACGCGGATGCCGTCTGGCCGGCGTTTGAACGTGGCGAAGCCATCCTCGTATCCGAGGCACTTGCCTACCGGCGCGACATCCGGCCCGGCAGTACGTTGACCCTGCAGACCGGCCGGGGATCACATGGGTTCAACGTTGCGGCAACGTTCCGCAGCTATGACGCCAATCCGGAAACTGTGCTGATCAGCCGGCGCCTCTATGACCTGTTCTGGAACGACCCCGACGTTGATTCGCTGGGCATCTATCTCGAGCCGGACGCGGACGCACAACATGTGCAGGCACGGCTGAGGGCGGCGGCCGGTGATCGCGCGGTTCTGTCGGTTCGCTCAAACCGCGAGCTGCGGCAACGTTCGCTCGAGATTTTTGACCGTACGTTCATAATTACCCATGTGCTGTACTGGCTGGCCGTCGGCGTTGCCGTCATCGGCATTCTGGGCGCGATGCTGGCGCTGCAGATGGAGCGCGCGCGGGAACTCGCCGTGTTGCGGGCGCTCGGTGTGACCCGTCTCGAACTCGGTGGACTCGTAACGCTGCAGACTACCTATATCGGCCTCCTGAGCGGGCTGGCTGCAATCCCGCTGGGCCTGCTGATGTCCTGGATGCTGATCGACGTCATCAATCGCCGCGCATTCGGCTGGAGTATGGAGATCGTCGTGGACCCGGCGGTGCTGTGGCAGGCGCTGTTGCTGTCCGCCGGCGTGGCGTTTCTAGCCGGCATCTACCCCGCATGGCGCGCGTCGCGGGCACGGCCGGCACAGGCCATGCGCGAGGACTAGCATGCCAATCAACATTAAAAACAGTGTATTTGCTTCTGTTTTTGCATTGGTTTTACTCTGCCACGCTGGTTGCCCGAAGGCCCCCGAATCTGCCCCGGTGGCTTCGGCCCCGCCGGACCTGTCAGAACTGCTTGGCAGCTCACGGGACAATGGCTACCGGCAGGCCCTCGAGCCTCGCGTGTTCGTGTTTCCTCGCGATCACGGACCGCATGACGGGTATCGCAATGAATGGTGGTACCTGACCGGTCACGTTGCAACCAGCGGCGGCAGGCGCTTCGGCTATGAGCTGACGCTGTTCCGCTTTGCGCTGTCGCCCGATCCGCCGCCGGCGCCGGGCTCGGCATGGGCAACGAACAGCATCCAGATTGGACATTTCGCTGTCACGGATGTCGAGGGCGGCGCGTTTCATGTTGCCGAACGCCTGGCGCGGGCCGCGGCGGGCCTGGCCGGCGCCAAACGGGATCCATTCCGCGTCTGGGTCTACGACTGGTCGATACAGCTCCTGCCCGGCAGTGCAGGCGACGCGGACCGGTGGCAGGTAACGGCGGCCGACGGCGCAATCCGGCTGGACCTGTCACTGGTGCCCGCCAGGCCGCCGGTACTGCAAGGAGACAATGGCCGGTCGCAAAAGTCGGCCGACCCGGGGAACGCGTCATATTATTATTCGATTTCGAGACTGGCGACCGCCGGCACCCTGGAAGTCGACGGAACCCGATACGAGGTGAGCGGCACGAGCTGGCTGGACCGGGAGTGGAGTTCCAGTGCGCTGGCGGACGAACAGGCCGGTTGGGACTGGTTTTCGCTGCAACTCGACGATGGCACGGACCTGATGTTCTACCAGCTGCGCAAGAAGGACGGCAGCGCGGATACATACAGCGCCGGCACCCTGATGCCACCCGACGGGGCGCCGGTACCGCTTGCGCGAGAGGATGTAGAGCTATCCGTCCTGGCACACTGGGACAGCCCGGCGGGCGGGCGATACCCCAATGAATGGCGGCTCGTCGTGCCGCACGCGTCGCTGGATCTCCACATCCGACCGGTGCTGCGGGACCAGGAACTCGATACCTGGGTGCGCTATTGGGAAGGTGCTGTCGATATCAATGGGACTCGCGGCAACTCACCGGTGAACGGCCGCGGCTATGTCGAACTCACGGGCTATGCCACGCCCTGACCGCTGTTACATGAACAGCGCAAACACCGATCGATATGCGGCCGGGTCCGTGCCGGCCACAAACGCGAGGCCGCTCAAGGCACCGCACAGGTGCGCATCGTGATTGATCCGGTCCCGGGCCTGTTTCGCGGCCCAATAGGAATAGGCCACGTAGCCGACGGCAAAAAGGGCGGCAGGAATGGGCACCGGAATCGGAAACAATAGCAGCGTTGCAGTGGGGTAATAGACGATATACGCGAACAACACCGCTGAAATGGCGCCGGATGCACCCAGCGATGCATAGCCCGGGTCCTCACGGTGCTTGAAGTAGCTGCAGGAATGGCTAAGCACCAGGCCAATCGTATACAGCAGCACAAATCGAAACGTCCCGATCGTCTGTTCCATCGAAAACGCAAAGAAATAAAACGTAAACATGTTGAACAGCAGGTGGCCGAGATCGGCATGCACGAAGCCGCTGGTCACGATCGTCTCGTATTGGCGGCCCCGCAGAAACCAGTAGGGCCGGAACAGGCTGCGTTCGATAACCTGCGGCATGCGGTAAAGGCCCAGCACGCTGATCGCAATGGTTACCACGAAAATCGCCGTGGCGGCGGGCTGGTTGATCTGCAGCATGGTCTGTCCTTAACCGTGGCGCGGGACAGCAGAGCCTAATGGACTGCGCGTGCGCAGAAAAGGGCGGCGTAGGCCGAGCCGCCTTAACTCACGATGGACCGCTGCGGAGGGACCTTCCCGGTTTTAGTCTTCGATAGCCTCGACGCTTGCACCGCGCACGTCAAAAGATTGGGATTTACGTCCGTCCAATCCCTTGCCCCTGATTTTCTCGACCAGCTCGTAGTTACTGGACGCCATCAGGCGCGGATTGCGCCGCAGCAGGTCGGCGATGTAACCGTCGTATTCGATTGGCGGTACCCGGACTTTGGAAAAATCTCTTAGCGCCCCGGCCGTGTTGCCGGAATGGATGCGCAGCACACCCCGATTGTTCCAGGCGGCATCAGTACGGTCTTTCTCAACCGCTTCGTCGCAGACCTTGCGAGCCTTATGCAATTCTCGCGCAACGATATAGACGCCACAAAGGGTCGTGAGCTCCTCTTTAATGTACTGGACGTCGGGGTCATTCCGGCGCTTCTCCAGAATTTCGATTGCCTCGCGAAATCGCCCGGCCTCTATTTCTTCAATGCCCGGCACCTCGGCAAAGCCAACTCGAAAATCCAGCTGGCTGGCCGGTGCGGGCAGCGGCGCAATCAGCAGGGCAAGAATGACGGATACTGCAGCGGCAACGGTCGATTTCACATTATTCATGGTCGCTCCCTGGGTTCGGGCCATAACTGGCAAGCTCCGCGAAGGGTCCACGAATCGGAACTCACAATGCGGCATTGAGAGTTGGATGCGTGGCGTACCGCTTTTTGTTAGACAGATTGTTCATATCGAGCGGTTGGCGGGGCGCGGCACGGTACCCGATCAGCCAGTTGCAGGTAACAGGTGGGGGCCCGTAGACTTCATCGGTTAATGCTCACCGGAGGACGCCCACCGCGATGCCCGATAACCCGATAGCACCGAAGCTGATCGATCACGTAGTAATACGTGTGCGCCGGCTGGAGCCCGCGCTTGCCTTTTACCGCGATGTGCTTGGCTGCAGCGTCGAAAAAGAGCAGGCCGGCATTGGCCTGTATCAGCTGCGTGCCGGTCAGTCGCTGATTGACCTGGTGGATGTCGACGGGCACCTGGGACAATTGTATTCCTCCGCACCTGCGAGAAATGCTCCGAACATGGACCACTTCTGCCTGCAGATTGATCCATGGAACGCAGATGCGATCATCGCGCACCTGAAATCCCACGGCGTGGTTGTCGGTGACGTCGAGCAGCGCTATGGTGCGCGCGGGTACGGACCGTCGCTTTATATCAATGACCCGGAAGGCAATACCGTTGAACTGAAGGGACCCCCTACCTCCACGTAATTTCCAGTGCCCGAAAAGCCGTGCCGAAGCACAATCCAGAAGCCCCTTTGACGGTCCGGAGCCACGTCGTGACGCATGCAATCAAGTACCCGCGGACAAAGGCGGGCAGCCAGACCGACGACTACCACGGCACAGAGGTAGCGGACCCTTTCCGCTGGCTCGAGGATGACGTGCGCAACAATCCCGCGGTGGCGCAGTGGGTGAATGCGCAGAACGCGCTCACGCAGGACTATTTAGGGGCAATACCGGAACGCGAGCGCATCGTGAAGCGGTTGCGCCGGTTGTGGAATCACGAGCGTTACGGACTGCCGGTCAAGAAAGGCGGCCGCTATTTCTACACTTTTAACAACGGCTTGCAGAACCAGGACGTGCTGATGATGCAGCCCGGAAACGACGCCGTACCCGTGTTGCTGCTGGATCCCAACGGCTGGTCAGATGATGGCACGATCGCATTGGCGGAATGGTATCCAGGTCCGGACGGACGCTTCGTCGCCTGCCTGATCCAGGATGGGGGAAGCGACTGGCGCAATGTCCGGGTCTACGACACGGTTAGCGCAAGCATGCTCGATGACGCGCTGCACTGGCTTAAATTCACTGGCTTGTCCTGGGCCGGGGATGGCAGCGGCTTTTACTACAGCCGGTACCCGGCACCGACTTCCGGCGACCGGTTCCAGTCCCTCAACAGCGACCAGGCCGTATATTTTCATAATATCGGTGACCCGCAGCGGGATGACCGGCTGGTCTACGCACGTCCGGACTTCCCCGAATGGGGCTTTGGCGCACGTGTTACCGACGACGGGCAGTACCTTGTGATCACGGTCTGGAAAGGGACGGACGACCGTTACCAGATCGCAATCCAGAGCCTCGCGGACGACGGCGCAGAGCCAGTGATGCTGATCGAGGGATTCGACGATGACTACGCACTGGCTGGCAATACCGGCGCCACATTTTACTTCAGGACCTCGAGTGCGGCTCCGCGTGGCCGACTGGTTGCGATTGATCTGGCACAGCCGCAATTACGCTACTGGCGCGAAATTATCCCGCAATCCGCAAATGTCCTTACCCAGGCTACACTGGTCGGGGGCCGGCTTGTTGCTGTCTATTTGGCGGATGCCCGATCGCTGGTCGAAGTGCACGACATTGATAACGCGCGACACGACAGCATTGCGTTGCCGGGCATCGGTACTGCAACAGGATTCTTCGGCAGCTCGGACGACAACGAAACGTTTTTCGCGTGGGAAAGCTTCGATACGCCGCCGTCCATCTGGAAACTCGACGTTGCAAGCAGGCACGCGCACATTTTCAAAACGGTCAAGGTCGATTTCGATCCCGATGATTTCGTCGTCAGGCAGGAGTTCTTTCATTCACCGGACGGCACACAAATTCCGATGTTCATTGCACATCACCGCAATGTTGCGCTGGAC
>CAZLNH010000235.1:0-1825 GCA_964560775.1 uncultured Woeseiaceae bacterium
TCCGGCGGATAACAAACCGTTCATGCGTGCGGTGGTAGCAGAAACGATCGTCGACGCACTTGAAACCATCAAGCTGCGTTACCCGGACCCCTCGCCGGAGGAGCGGGCCACCTTTGACGAAATGCGCGGCATACTTGACCAACAGGCGCCGATAGGCTGACGGGAACCCCACCTGGAAGCGACCTGAAACAGCGATCCGGGACCTGAAACAGCGATACGCGGCCTGAAATGTGACGCAGGTCCGGGTTGCGGTGTGAACCATTGTCTTTGCATGTACGTTGGCGTACATAAGCGCCATAAAGTTCGGCTTGTGACGGTCGCCGGCTCCATGCGGGTCTCCGCATTCGCCGATAACAAAAATGGAAAGGGAATGAACGTGGCAGAGCAGGCACAGCTCCTCAATTCGGATTACCAGCGCTCATTATTGTCGGGCCTCGAGCTCTTTCGCGGCGTAGCACCCGACGATGTGCAGGAGCTGCTCAGGAAATGTGAGCGCCGCGACGTCGCGCCCGGCGAACTGCTGCTGTCGCCTGGCACCCATAATGATTACGTTTACGTCGTTCTGTCCGGCTCGCTGAACGTGCACGTGGGCTCGCCTGACGCTCCGATCCTGGCAACGATGGAGGTAGGTACGTGCGCCGGCGAAATGTCAATCATTGAAGACCGCGATCCGTCGGCGTACGTCATCGCCGCCGAACAGACGCATGCGCTCGTGATACACAAAGCCATACTGTGGGACATGGTCAATGCGTCGCATGCCTTTGCAAAAAACCTGCTGATGATGCTGTCCGAACGGGTCCGTGCCCATAATCACTTCATCGCGGCCAGTTTTGGCGACCTGCGGAAGTATGAACGAAATGCAACGACCGATGCACTGACCGGCCTCGGCAACCGTCATGCGATGGAGGAGGAATTCCCGCAGGAAGTGGATCGCTGCGTGAATGACAAGGAACCGGTCTCGCTGATCATGATCGACGTCGACCGCTTCAAGCCATTCAATGACCGCTTCGGGCATGTAGCCGGCGACCGTGCCTTGTCGGCCGTCGCGCGCGTCTTGCGCAAACAGTTCCGGCCGCGGGACTTGCTGGTTCGCTACGGCGGCGACGAGTTTGCCGCATTACTGCCGGGCGTGCCATTGGCGGAGGCCAGGGCGATTGCCGACCGCGTGCGTATCGCGGTCAATGGCGACGTCGATATCGACGACGATTCATTGATCAGGATACCGCTCGAGATCTCGATGGGCGTCGCGGAGCTGAAAAATCAGGGCACCTTCGAGTCACTGCTGCGCGCGGCGGACGAAGCGCTGTATCGCGCGAAAGATGCCGGGCGAAATACAGTATCCAACTGATCTTTATTTGAGTCAGACGCTGACCATCACATTATCGATCAGGCGAGCCTTGCCGAGTCGCGCCGCGGCCAGCACCACCAGTTCATCCGACTCACGATCCGGCGGCGCCAGGTTCTCCGCACGCCGGATGCTGACGTACTCCGGCTCGAATCCCGCCTCTTCAAGGCGCTTTGTTGCCGCTTCCTCGAGTTCAGGGTAGTGGTCATTACCTTCCTGCAGGGCTTTGCCGACGTCCAACAAGACCTGGCAGAGCACCGGTGCGACGGCACGCTCCTCATCGGTCAGGTGCTGGTTGCGTGAACTGAGCGCGAGGCCGTCGTCATCACGCACGGTGGGCGCGGCAATGATGCGCACCGGCAGATGCATGTCTTCCGCCAGCCGGCGAATCACCAGCTGCTGCTGGTAGTCCTTTTGTCCGAACACGGCGACGTCGGGCTGCACCAGGCTGAACAGCCTGCTGACGACGGATGTAACACC
>CAZLNH010000236.1:0-7318 GCA_964560775.1 uncultured Woeseiaceae bacterium
CAGTCTTTACGATGCGAGCTGCTTTCGCCGTGTCACCGATATCATAGCGGCGCAACAGGGCGAACGCGTCGCTGTCATTGTCTCAGCGATGGGCGGCATGACCGATCGCCTGCTTCGTCTTGTCAATCATGCCGAACGCGACGATCGTGCATTTATCGCCGAACTGCAGGAACTCGGTGAACGCCACGCGGATGCCGCGCGCGAGCTGCTGGACGGTGACGCGCGAGTGCAATTGCTGGATCAGTGGAGCCAGGACGAGCGGGATCTGCGCGAAATCCTGACCTCGATTGCCGCGGTCAAGTCAGCGTCGCAAAGCAATCGTGACGTCGTCGCCGGCTACGGTGAACTATGGTCAGCACGTTTGCTGGCTGCGTACCTTGCGAAGCGCAACGGCGGAACCGGTGGCCGCTGGCTCGACGCGCGCAACGTAATCACCGTTCGCAACGGCGAACTTGGTCCCGCAGTGGTATGGCCGGAATCGCAGCGGCGCTTCGACGCGGCGCTGGAGGATTTCGGCATGGGTACTGTGGTCGTCACAGGCTTTATCGCATCCGACGAGGAAGGCCGCCAGACAACGCTCGGGCGCAACGGCAGCGATTTCTCCGCGGCCATCGTTGCCGCACTCGCAAATGCCGACGAGCTGACCATCTGGACCGATGTCGATGGCGTCATGAGCGGCGATCCAAATCGTGTCCCGGAAGCCCAGATAATCCGTACGCTGACTTACAACGAGGCCATGGAGCTTGCGTATTTCGGCGCCAAGGTGCTGCATCCGCAGACACTCGGGCCGGTCGTCGAGAAAAATATCCCGGTACTCATTCGCAATACGTTTGCCCCGGAGCATCCCGGGAGCCGCATCGCCGCGGCGGTAGTCGAAGGAGAGAATATCAAAGGCATCACGGCCGTCGACGGCATGGCCCTGATCAACCTGGAGGGCACGGGAATGATCGGCGTGCCAGGTACCGCAGACCGCCTGTTTGCGGCACTAAAGACTGCCGGTGTTTCCGTCACGCTGATTTCGCAGGCCAGTTCCGAGCATTCAATCTGTATAGCCGTGCCGGAAAAACTTTCGGCGCAGGCGCAACGCGTCATAACAGAAGCTTTCGCGGACGAACTGGCCGGCGGCCAGATACAACGCATCGACGTAGCGAACGGACAAAGTATCATCGCCGTGGTTGGCGATAACATGGCGGGCACGCCCGGTGTCGCCGGACGCTTTTTCGGCACGCTCGGCCGCGCCGGCATCAATGTACGCGCCATTGCGCAGGGTTCCTCGGAACGCAATATTTCAGCGGTGGTCGATTCTGCTGATGCAACGCGCGCACTGCGCGCGGTGCATTCCGGCTTCTACCTGTCCGCCAAGACGTTGTCGATCGGCCTGATTGGTCCCGGGGTTGTCGGCGCGACGCTGCTGGACCAGTTCGAACGCCGCGGCGCGGGATTGCGTGAAGAATTCAACCTGGACCTGCGCGTGCGCGGTATCGCCCGTTCGACGCACATGCTGCTCGGCGCACGGCGCATCGAGCTTACCGACTGGCGCGAACAGCTCGCCGGCTCGACGCAGGAATTTGACATGGAGGCACTGCTCGATCACATAGACGCCGATCACATGCCGCACGCCGTCATCATCGACTGTACATCGAGCGACCGCATCGCGAGCCAGTATGCCGCATGGCTTGATCGCGGCATCCACGTCATAACACCGAACAAGAAAGCATTCAGCGGCACCCAGACGTATTACAGCGAGATGCTGGATGCCGCACGGCAGGGAAACTCTCACCTGCTCTACGAAACCACTGTTGGCGCCGCGTTGCCGATTATTTCGACACTGCGCGGATTGCTCGATACCGGCGACCATATCCACTCGATCCGCGGCATTCTGTCCGGCACACTTGCGTACCTGTTTAACGTTTACGACGGCAGCCGGCCGTTTTCCGAGATTGTGCGCGATGCCCGCCAGAGCGGCTATACCGAACCGGATCCCCGTGACGACCTGTCCGGCATGGACGTTGCCCGCAAGCTGACCATACTGGCGCGCGAGCTCGGACGGCCGCTGGAAATCGGGGAATTCCCCGTGCAGAACCTGATTCCGGAGCCACTGAGGGAATTGTCGACCGACGAATTTCTCGATGCGCTGGCTGGTTATGACGATGAGATTGACGCGATGTACCAGTCCGCCCGCGAGGACGGCAAGGTGTTGCGTTACGTCGCCAACTTGAGTGCTGGCGGCGAGGCGGCCGTCGGCCTGCAGCAGGTCAGCGCCGACGATGCACTGGCGCACATCAACCTGACGGACAACATCGTCCAGTTTGTCACAGATCGTTATTCCGAGAATCCGCTGGTCGTGCAGGGACCCGGCGCCGGCCCGGCAGTTACCGCGGGTGGCGTCTTCGCCGACCTGCTGCGGCTGGCCGGTTATCTCGGCGCGAGCCACTGACATGGGCGACATCGTGCTCAAGGCAACCGCGTTTGCGCCCGCATCGATCGGCAATGTGGCAGTGGGCTTCGACATGCTGGGTCTCGCAATTGCAGACGCGGGCGACCGCGTTACAGCGCGCCGCACATCGGGCAAGGGCGTCTCCATTGCGGCCGTCTATGGGCTCGATGGCCGTCCTCATGCGGAGTTGTCCAGTTCCGCGACGGACAATACCGCCGGCGTTGCGGCCATTGCATTGTGGGATGCCCACGGCGACGGCGGCGGCATCGAACTGCAGGTGCACAAGGGCGTGCCACTGCAATCGGGCATGGGTAGTTCCGCCGCTTCCGCCGTTGCCGGCGCCGTTGCAGCCAATGCGTTGCTCAGGAAGCCCCTGGCCAACGGGCAACTGCTGGAGTACGCGCTGGAGGGCGAGAAGATCGCAAGCGGCGGCCTGCACGCGGATAACGTCGCACCCAGCCTTTTTGGCGGCCTCGTCCTGTGCCCGCCCGTACTGTTGCCGACTGTCGTGCCACTCGCCGTTCCGGCCGGCGTCAGCAGCGTCGTGCTGCACCCGGATCTGCAGGTCAACACAGCCGACTCGCGGCGCAGTCTCGCCCGCGGCTATTCAATGGACCAGTGGCTGACACAGCAGGGTTACCTGGCCGGATTCCTCGCCGCCTGCATGACGAACGATCGCGAGCTGCTGCGACGCTGCCTGCTGGATGTCATCATCGAACCGCAGCGCAGCGCTGCCGTACCTTGCTTTAACGCCGTCCGCAATGCTGCCATGCAGGCCGACGCGTATGGCTGCTCGCTGTCAGGCAGCGGGCCCAGTATTTTTGCATTGTGCGCCGACGATGCGGCCCCCGCCATTGCCGCGGCGATGACAAACGCCTGCAGCAGCCAGGGGTATGACTGCGAGACCTGGATAAGCCCGATGACGGCGCCGGGCGCCCGCATCGAGGCGCAGGAATGAAGTTTCACAGCACGCGTGACGATACGGCAGTGACGCTTGACGAGGCGCTCCTCAAAGGTCTCGCCGCGGACGGGGGACTTTTCATTCCGGAAGAGATGCCGACCTTCACGCCCGAGGACTTCGGCCATTGCACGACGATCGCGGAGACAGCCAGGGTGCTTTTGCGGCCATTCTTCGAAGACTCATCGCTGGCTGGTGATATCGATGAGATCATCGCCGAAACATTTTCCTTTCCGATACCGTGCGTCCCGCTGCCAACCGACAACGGTCATGCATCCCTGCTGGAGCTCTTCCACGGCCCGACGGCCGCCTTCAAGGATGTCGGTGCCGGTTTTCTTGCAGCCTGCCTTGGCCGGCTCAATCGCGGCCAGCCGGAGCCACTGACGATCCTCGTCGCGACTTCCGGCGACACGGGAGGGGCCGTGGCAGCAGCCTTCGACGGCAGGGAAGGCATGCGCGTAGCGGTACTGTTCCCCGACGGCCGCGTAACGGCACGCCAGGCGCACCAACTGAGCTGCTGGGGAGACAATGTCCTGTCACTGGCCGTCGATGGCGCGTTCGATGATTGCCAGGCGCTTGTCAAAGCCGCCTTTGCAGACCGTGCGTTGTCAGAAGCGCATCGCTTCAGCTCGGCCAACAGCATCAATATCGGCCGCCTGCTGCCGCAGAGCATCTATTACGCACAGGCAAGCCTCGACCATTTCCGCGCGACCGGGAAGAAGCCGGGGTTCATCATCCCCACCGGCAACCTGGGCAACGGGCTTGCCTGTGTCATGGCGAGAGACATGGGCCTGCCAATCGGCAAGATCGTGCTGGCCTGCAACGCCAACCGGCTGATCGCGGATTACCTGGCCGGCGACAGCTGGACGCCGCGCGCCAGTATTCCGACTCTGGCCTCCGCGATGGATGTCGGCAATCCCAGCAACATGGAGCGGCTGATTGCACTGCACGGTGACGCCGACGCACTGGCCGGGATGTTGCGAGCCGTCGCCGTCAGCGATGAGCAGATCGAAGAACAGATCCGGCTGAATGATCGCGAATTCGGCCTGGCGACGTGCCCGCACACAGCCACAGCTACGCATGCGTGGCGCGCACGCTCCGCGGCAGAACGCGCATCCATGGACTGGATACTCGTCGCGACCGCACACGCGGCAAAGTTTGAGGCCATCGTCGAACCGCTGATTGGCCGCAGTGTGCCGGTACCGCCGGAACTGCAGAAATTACTGGCACGGCCGAGCCACGCGGAGCGCATCCAGCCGACGCTCGCAGCCCTTGGAGATGCACTCTCTAGCCGATTCCGGGTTGACGGCACGCCGGCCGGCAGGGATAAATAGGTCCTTCCCGAACGCCGCCCAGGCACTCACCACCGATGACCGAACTGTTGCGCTCCGAATTCGCCCAGACATGGACGCTGCCGCTGCTTGGCACCGCCTTGCTGCTGTTGTTGCTGCTCGTCTACCGACGCCGCCGCCGGCAGGACCGTTCGCTGCAAGGTGTAATCAAGTCGATTGCCTTCGACCGCCTGAGTGACCTCGTCATTCCCAATGCCGACGAAGGCGAAATACAGATTGACCACCTGTTGCTGACGTCTGCCGGCCTGCTGGTCCTCGATGTCAAGGATGTCAGCGGCACCGTATTCGGCAGCGACAAGATGCAGGACTGGACTGTCATCGCTGCCGACCGGCGATACACGTTCGCGAACCCGCAGCCCGCGCTCTACGACCGGATTGCCGCCGTGCGGCAGATCGTCCGCCAGGTGCCGGTCACCGGCCGCGTCCTGTTTCTCGATGGCGCGCAGTTTACCAAAGGCACACCAGGGCTCGTCTGTACCCTCGACGACCTGCTCGAGGAGTTCCTGGAGCCCGACAAGAGCTCCGCGTCCGTCAAGATTGACGCCTTCAAGCCTCACTGGGAGCTGATTCGCGAGCGTGCGCAGATTGGCGAATCAGTCGGCGGCAAGCGACGCCGTGCGCCGGTACTGAAATCGTAGTGCAGTGATGCCGGGCCGCGGTGGTGATCTGCCCGAGGTCGCCACGTCGCTGCGTTCCTCGCGATGACGGCGGCTTTACGCAGTCTCCGGGAGCGCAAAAAACTTTCGCGCATTGCGGGTCGTCGCATCTGCGAGTAACTCTTCCGAATGACCGGTTGCTTCGGCGAGGACACGCAGAACCTCGGGGAGGTAACACGGTTCGTTGCGGCGCGATTTCGGTTTCGGCCGCAGCGAGCGTGGCATCAGGTACGGCGCATCGGTTTCAATCATCAGGCGCTCGAGCGGAATCTCGTGCGCGAAATCATGCAGGTGCCGGCCGCGACGCTCGTCGCAGATCCAGCCGGTAATGCCGATGTAAAGGCCGAGCTCGAGATAGTCGTGCAGCATACTGCGCTCACCCGTGAAGCAGTGTGCGACGGCGCGCGGAATGCGGTCCTTGTAAGGGGCCAGGATCCCGACAAAATCGTCGTGTGCATCGCGCTGATGCAGGAAGACCGGAAGCTCCGTTTCGACGGCGAGATCAAGTTGCGCCTTGAATGCTGCGCGCTGCGCCTCGCGTGGCGAAAAATCCCGGAAGTAGTCGAGGCCGCATTCGCCAATCGCGACGACAGCAGGTTTGCTCGCAAGTTGGCGCAGTACCCCATGCACGTCATCCGTGTAGTCGCTCGCGCGGTGAGGATGCACGCCCGCGGTCGCAAACAGCTTGCCTTCGTGCCGGGCGGCGAGGGCGGCGGCATCGCGGCTTGCCTGTTCACTGCTGCCGGTCACGACCAGCTGCACGACGCCCGCGCGGCGCGCGCGTTCGAGCACCTCCGCCCGGTCGTCATCGAAGCTGTCATGGGCCAGGTTGGCGCCGATATCGATCAGCGGCAGGGGCGCTGCTTTCGTCATGGCGGCAATTACCGTGGACGCCAGCGAAACAGCAAGGCACCGAGGGCCAGGAACAGCGCGCTCATCAGGGTCAGGGCGATCATGCCCGGCGCGACATCGAGCAGCGTTGCACCATCCAGCATCACGGCGCGGGCCGCGTTCAGGACGTGAGTCAGCGGAAATATGGCCGCAATCTGTTTGACCCACGGCTCGGCGGACTCGAGCGAAAACCAGACGCCGGACAAGAGCATCATGGGCCAGGTCACCATGTTCAGCAGGCCACCGGCGAGTTCCTCGCTCGTTACACGCGCCGCGACCAATAGTCCCATTGAGATCAGTGCGGTAGCACCGACAGTGGCGACCAGCAGCAATGTCAGGTAACTGCCCTCCATCCGCGTATCGAGAAAAAAGCGCGTGCCGGCGTAAATGAATGACGTAATGCAAAGGATCAACAGCAGCCTCGAGGCCACCTGTGCGACAACAAACTCAATGGCGCGCAGAGGTGTCGCCCGCAGCCGTTTCAGGAAGCCGTTCTTGCGGTAACGCACAACGACATAACCGACACCGAACAGGCAGCTGAACATCATGTTCATGCCAAGTATGCCGGGCAGGACCCAGTCGACGTAACGTACCTCGGCACCGCTGACGGCAGCCTGCGGAATGCGGTCATCGGCTTCCAGCAGCAGTCGCTCGGCAAAGTAGCCTTTCGGAGAATCGGGATTGACCCAGTACCGGCTGCCGGCACCGAATCGCACCAGCAGATCGAGCTGGTGACGCGCGACCTTGCGCACGCCTTGCGCCTGATCGCTGACCGGGACGAATTCGATATAGCGTGTCGCCAGAAACGGATGCGAATCCGAATCGATCGCTGCAGCCTGCTGCAATACGCCAACAGTGTATTGCGAGCGGTCGCCGCCGCCAAAAATGAATGACAGGCCGAACATAAGCGCAACCGGCAGGATCAGGTTCCAGCTCAGTGTGCTGCGATCACGCAGGAACTCGAGGTTACGGGCGCGGAATATGGCATAAATTCGTTTCAGCATTTCAGGCACGCAGCGAATGG
>CAZLNH010000237.1:0-9991 GCA_964560775.1 uncultured Woeseiaceae bacterium
CTCATCCAGCCCGACCGAGTACTCCGTGCAGCACGGGTTCTGCCGATTTGTCAGGTTGGTGATTTCGAGGAAGAGCGTGAGGTCGCCCCTGGGCAGGTCGAAGCTCCGGCTCACCCTCGCATCCAGTGATCCGAACACGGCATGGCGCCTGCTGTTCCTCGGTTCGGCGAAGGCGGCCAGCGACGCCGAGCCGTCCGGGTTCCGTATTGTCTCCGAGTGCAGGACGGTTTTCGGCCAGCCCGTACGTACGATAGCCGCGACGGAGAAGCTCCAGTCATGCCAGTCCATGCTGAAGCCGGAATTGAGCGCGTGGGTCTGGTCCCAGCCGCGCCTGGTGCTTGTTCCGGCGACACGGTCTGCAGTGCGCGACCAGGTATAGCTCGCCCACCATGAAAGGTCGTCGGCACCGGAGCCGGTGAGTGACAGCTCAACGCCGTCGGAGACAGCCGACTCCGCGTCGATCCGCACGCGGTCGATCTGCAGCTCCGGAATCAGCACGAGTGGGTCGAACACGTTTTCAAAGCGCGGCATCAGCGAGCGATACTTCTTCCGGTAAGCTTCGATGCGCAACTCCATGCCGGACCCGAAGCCGTGCTCGACGCTCGCTACCAGGTGCTGCGCACGCTGCGCCGGATGGAAATCAAGCATACCGTCGCTGACCTGCAACTCGTTGATCTCCTGCGCCTGGTAGTACTCGCCAAATGCGACCCTCAGGTCCGTTGCTTCGCCTGCGCGATACAAAAGATTCAGCCTGGGACTCCCCTGCGCGTCATCTCCTGCCGACGCATACGTCTGTTGATCCCAGCGCAACCCGGCGTCCACGGTCAGGCGGTCGCCGGCACGCATTCGCAATTCCGTAAAGACTGCAAACTGCGAGCCGCGCGGCGCGGTCTCGATGCCGCGAACCGTCACCGGCTCGTTATCGAAGATCCGGTCGAACGGTGGCGCGATAATCATTGATGATTCGTAAGCGTACTCCGCCTCGAGACGCTTCAGCTCAAAGCCTGCGACCGCAAGAAAGTCGTTCGAGAACGCGAATGACCAATCCTGCTTCAAGGCGAGCGACCGGAACCTCTGGTCGCTGTCGACGAAACCGCTGATCACGTCCGGCCTCTCGCTTACACCTGCACGCTGGTTTTCGATTTCGGTGGCCGACATAATCGTCGTGCTGCCGATCGACTCGTTCCATTCGGATTCGGCTTTCAGCCACAGGATGTCGTTCTTGTACCGTGCGTTTGCACGCTCGGTATCGTCGGCATCGGCAATGGAAATCTTGTCAAAAGAGTGCAGCACATTGGCGCTGATGTAGTGTCGACCTGCCTGCCAGCCGGCGTGAGCGAGATAATCGGCGTATTGCGGTGATCCGTAATCAGGATTGACCGCATCGAGCAGCAGGTCCAGGTTGCCCCGCCGCGCCGATAACAACCAGTCGCCCCGGTCATCTCCGCCGAAGCGGCCGCGCGACAAGCCCCAGGTGTTGAAGAAGCTGATCCCGATTTCGGACTCCGTTTGCTCGGGCGGTTCGCGCAGCCTGATGTCGACGACACCACTCATCCGGTCACCGTAGCGGGCCGGGTACCCGGCGGAATAGAAATCGATTCCGGAGATCACGTTCTGGTCGACGATGGTTGCGACGGAATGAAAATCCTTCAGGTGATACGGCTCGTACAATCGCAGTCCATCAAGCAGGAACAGTTGCTCGTTCTGCGCGCCGCCGCGAACGTGATGGCGCGTCGATACACCGTCGCTGGATGTGCCCGGCAAGCGCGCGATGGAGCGCACGGCCTCATCGCCGAGATTCGGCATCCGGGTACTCTGGTCCCGGTCGAGAAAGTTGTAGGACCCGGCATGCTCGTATCGGATGTTGTACAAACTGGAGGTGACGATGATTTCCGGCAGCGGCTCGATTGCCGGAGCGGCGATTGGCGTTGCTGCCTGCTCTGTATCCGAGCGGGCCCGCCTCGCAGCGGGGTCCTCCGTGACCAGCAGGCTGCCGGCAGGCCCGGCGGTTATGGTCAGGCCGAACGGCTCGACGGCGAGGCGGAGCGCTGTTTCGGGACTGTCGCCGGACACCTCGACCGGGAGCAGGTACTCGTCCCGGACCAGGTCCGTGCTGTAGATGATCCGCAAGCCTTTGCTGCGCAGGTACTCGATGTATTCCCGCAGTGGCTCACCCTGCCAGCTCCTTTCGGCACCGTCAGCCGGCGAACCCGTAAGAAATACAAGCGCGGCGAAGCAGTAGAGGACGGCACGGGACATGCCGTGATTCTAGCGCCCATGCCGGCCGAACGCTGTTGCGGAATACAGCTACTCCGGCGGCGCGCTGACCAGGATACGGCCGTCGTCCACGCGCCAGCCGAAGCGGGTCGTCGGCATGACTGCGCCGACGACTTCCATGGGTGTGAAGTCCTCGATTGAACCGCTCAGGGTCGTGCGCATCGCGGCGATCCGCACCTCCTCGCTTTCGAAAACCAGCTCGCGGCCGGTCTCGCGCGCGGCCCACCTGAGAAAGTCGAGCAGGGAGCGGTTTTCAATGTCGAAGGTTGGCGCCAGCGACGATGCCCAGTTCCACGATTCATCGTGCTGCGACACGCTGTCGAATGTTGCGCCGCTGCCGGGCGTGATCGTCAGCCGCTCGCCTGCCTGTGCCGTCCAGGCATCGCGGCCGGCCGTGACGTCGACCCGGCCCTCCCGGACCGCGACACGCATGTCATCGCCGTCGAGCGCGACCGCAAACTGGGTGCCGACGTCCGTCGCGGAACCAACGCGCGTGCGCACTGTAATGGACCGGTCGTCGTAAATCGCCGGCCCGGTATCGGCGTAAAGTCGGCCTTCGTCAAGGGCAACGGATTCGATCGATTCAAAGGTTACGGTAGTGCCTGCGTCCAGGCGGACGGAAAGCCCGTTATTCAACGTGAGTGCGACGCCGCGCTCACCCGTCACGAGTGCGGTGCCGGGATAGACGACATCGCCGCGCGTCAGTCCGGCATTCGTGTCACTGGTGCCGTCACCAACCAGCGCAACGGTCGCAACAGGTGCGATCACGACCTCCGGGGCTCGCAGGACCAGAAAAACGGCGACTGCCGCGGTAGCGGCCGCCAGCGCGAACGGCATGCCCCAGCGGAACGTGCGGCGTCTCTCGTAGGCCGTTTGCCATTCCCGGCGCGCGGCGGCGTGGACCCGCTGCCGCACATCGTCGGGTATTGCCGGGCGCGGGCCGGCCAGTTGTATAAGCCTTGCGACCGAATCCTTCTCATCGGACGGTTTTTCGTGATCAGTCATGTTGGTCACCATGGGCGTTACTCATCGCTCTGACGCCTCAATCGAGCAGGAAGTCCGGCTCGAAGTCCCACAGCGAGCGGAACCCCTCCCGGAACGCATTGCGAGCGCGGCTCAGCACAGACTCCGCGGCCTTGCTGCTCATATTCAGTTGCTCGCCGATTTCGTCGACCGAGCAGCCCTGTATGTATTTCAGTTCAAGCGCCGCGGCGTAGTGCGTCGGCAGATGTTCGAGCGTGACCCGCACGAAGCGTGCTACCTCGTCGTCACTCTGTGATTTCTCCGGTCCGAGGTCCAGCGTCAGCGAGGCCAGCGCCGCTTGCACTGCCGGGTTATCTTCCAGCGGATTCTCCTGGAGTGTCTCCATCCGCCGTGCGCGGAACACGGCGAACATCTCGTTTCTGCAGATCTGGCACAGCCACGTGAACAGCAGCGCTTCGCCCCGGTAGTCCTTTAGTTTCCTCATAACCAGGCACATCGTTCTCTGGGCAATCTCTTCGGCAAGGTCCGCATCACCGTTCACTCTGACGAGCGTAAAGCGATACAGGCGCGGAAAGTATTCACGGAAGAACTCCTCGAAAGCGTCGGCATCTCCGGAAGTGACTCGCCGCGCCAGAGCGCGATCGCTTGAAATTTGTGAGCGTTTCACTTCTGCCAGCCTGTGTGACTGATCGTTAGACGCGGTTCAGGGCAATAATCCTTCGGTCGGCGACTGGAACCGCATCGTTTCGCCCCGGCGGTGCCGTCCCGATCCTGGCGAACGCACCAGTGACGGACGTTTGCCTGGTCGAGGAACTCCTCTGCACCGTTGCCCTGCAGCATGGCGAGGGTCGAGAGCATCCCTGCCGCTGTGCAGGTGTCGCCTGCCACGGTGACCGAACGCGGCGCGTCCTTGACCGGCCAGCCGGTTCGCGGATCCAGTATGTGACCCAGCCGCCGGCCGTCTTTCACCAGGTAGCGCCGCGCGTCGCCACTGGTCGCGAGCCCGCCGCGAGTCAGCCGGATGCGCCTGAAAGGCACCGCAGCCCCGGGCGAAAGCGACTCGATGCCGACTGACCACGGCACGGATTTCGTGATACTGCCGACGGCGGCTAGGTCGCCGCCGAAGTTGACGAGGCAGGCCGAATCATCGATTTCGGCGGCCAATGCTGCGGCCCGGTCCACCGCATATTCCTTCGCCACGCCGCCGAAATCGATCTGCATGCCAGCCGCCATCGTCAGGTACGGGCGATTCCAGGTGACCCGGTGCCAACCCACCTGCCTGAGGATGCGTCTTACCTCTGACCGGCGCGGTACGTTACTGCTTCCGTCGAAACGCCATGCCTCCCGCAAAACACCCGACGTGACATCGAACAAGCCGTCACTCATCTCGTACAGCGTCACCGAAAAGTCCAGCAGTTTTGCGGTCTCTTCATCGACCTCAATCGTGTTCCCCGAGGCGGTGTTGATGCGGTCAACGATGTTGCCTGGAAGATACCGGCTGTACTTTTGCTCGATACGCCACGCTTCACCGGCGACGGCTTCGAGCTGTTTTTGCGCGGCAGCACCGCCAGCCCGCGACAGGACCTCGCAGGGACTGGCCATGGCGGTGAAGCCGCCACGCCAGTAGTCCCGTTCGCGCGTTACGGTAAGGATTGCCGGCTGCGCCACAATGGCTACTGTCCTCTCAAAGATCGAAGCCGTAGCTGAAATTAAAGATGATGGCGTCGAAACCGGCGTAGAGCGCTGATGCGTCCTGGCCAGCAATCAGCTGGCCGGCCGGCACGTCGCCGTCCTGGCGGTAATACTCGAGTCGCAGCGACAGGTCATGGCCATTATCCGTTTCCCACCCGTATTTTAGCCCGGCCGTCACGGCGTTGAAGTTGCCGAGCCGGTAATCGGCGGAGGCGAACGCGGGCAACGGCTCCCCTGCACGCAAGCTTACGCGGTAGAAGTCCGCCTCGGTTTGCTGGTAGAAGCGCAGGTGTGGCTCGAGGTAACGGCTGGCGCCGAGCGGCCAGTACAGTTTCCCCTCGACCGTGTGCGAATCAATGCCCCAGTCATCGGTCATGAACCGGTATGAGGTATCCAGGACCTTGCCATCCATGTAGTACTTGCCTTGGGCGAAGAGGCTGTGCTTCGTGCGTTTATCGGGCCGGCTCTCGAAGCGGTATTCATGCAGCGGCCCGTCCTCGCCGGGTACAAGCGCACGCGTGACGGGATCGCCGGTCAGCGGGTCGACGACACTCAGGATCTTGTAAGGATCGTTCAGGTAGCCGCTGGCGTCGCTGAACGAGTAGTTGAGTTGCATGACGAACTTATCGTTGATGACCTGGGTGACACCGAGCAGAAAGTCGACGACGTCCTTGCTGTCGCTGGCGCGTCTTCCCGGCAGGTCACCGACGTTGGACATCCCGGACAGTGGCAATGGCGTACCACCGACGGGGTCGATGTCGTCGCGTGCAATGGCCGTACTGATACTCACGGTCGTGTTGCGCTTGTTGAAGTCGCGAGCGAGGGCGAAATTGGCGCCGGCGTGCGTGTAATCGTACTCCGTCGATAAGCTCAAGCCCGCGGAGCCCGAATAGAGCCTGCCAATCGGTTGCTGCCAGCTTGCAGTGAGTGCATAGCGCGTATCCAGGAACGTGTCATCCAGCGGCAGTTCCCCCGGCGCAATGGTATAGGCAGACTCACCCGACGGACGCGTGAAGGTCTGCACGCCATCCATCGGCACGGCGCCGCTCGGTGACGCGCCCGTGAGGGAGTCGACGGCGAGGCCGATGGACAGGATGCGGTCGTCCGGGAACAGGCGTTTTGCCAGTGCGTTCAGGCTCAAGTCCTGAACCCGCCCGTCGTTCTCACCGTAGTAGAGCAGCGACGTGTCGATCTGCCAGTCGGGCTCTTCCTGTGCTGCAACCGGCAGGGTCGCCGCGGTACCCAGCAGCGTGCAGATAGCGGCCGCCAGTTTGCGGTCAGAATTGCTGTTGTCACTCATTTGCGAAGGATCCCGTCAGCCGTTCAATTGCAGCCACAGCCGCCACCACCAAAGCCGCGGCCGCCGCTGGACGCTTCCTTGCTGAAGTAGATGTGCTCGTCAATGCCCGCTTCGACCGGGTCGGTCGTGAGTTGCATTTCTTCTTTGGAAAGTACATCCCTCTCCCAGGGCTCCACGCCGAGCGTGCTGCATCCCGCCGCAGTGACGGAAAGGCAAACCAGGGCCATTGTCGTTAACGGTTTTCGCACGTCATTCCCTCGATTCAATTGTTTGCTGTTGAAACGTCGGCTTCGGCAGCTGCGGTTGTGATATCAAGCAGCTGGCGCAGCGTCGCCTCGTATTCTTCCGTTTTGCCAACCTTGAAACCCAGGTGGCGCATGGCGATTTCGCCGTTGCGGTCGATCACGTAGGTGCTGGGCATCGCAACCAGGTCGAACTGCCGGGCGACGTGACCGCCGGTATCCTTCACGATGCGGAAGCTGACGGGGAAGGCCTGGAGAAATGCCGCGGCATCCGTGGCGACATCGTCTTCGTTGACGCCGATCACAACCAAACCTGCATCCGCATACTTCTTTTGCATCTCGTCGAACCAGGGGAAGGATCGCCGGCAAGGCACACACCAGGATGCCCAGAAGTCAACGACCACAACGCTTCCATGGTACTGGTCCAGTTCGAGGGCCTGGTGCTCCAGGTCCGTCGCCCCGGCCTGTGACGGCAGCCACAGTGCCAGGCACAGGCAAAAAAAGGCGACCCCAGGGGCCGCCCGCGCACCGCAATATCTGTCCATGATGCTCAGCACTCAGACTGTTTCTGGAACGTTAGAGCAGCATTTGCGGAAAATCCTTCGCCGGACAGCGAAGAATTCTTCCGGAGCCTCCGGCAGCAGTGTGTTGTCGGAGGTCGGCGTGCGGATCCGATGGCGAGATTATTGGCGGCCCGCGTAATTATCGGCCAGGTTCAACCGGTAACGGATACAGTTCAGTCGTGGTGTTGCACGATCGGCTTGTCGGTAAAGAGCGCCTCGCGCAGTTCCTTGTCGAGGACCGGATCGCGGCGCCGTATCCACTCCAGCACCATCGCGGCGTGTTCCTTTTCCTCATCGCGATTGTGTACGAGGATTTCGGCGAGTTCCCTGTCCTTGCAGGCATCGACACGCTGGTTGTACCAATCGATTGCCTCCAGCTCTTCCATCAGTGACGTAATGGCGCGATGCATGTCGCGCGTCTCGTCGCCAAGTTCTTCCACGGGTTCGTGGTAACCCTCGTTTGCCATGCCACGTACTCCCTTGTCTGGCTGCCCGTTGTTGCAGCGTACTATCCTATTCTGCACCCGGGCAGCATATCGGTGAAATCATGCCGCTCGTTGCGTGTCATCGGCCCGACGCAGGCGTGCCGAAAACCGCACGCCGCTATCGGTATTATCCGCGCGTATCGATCCGTCGTGCCCCTCGGCAATAAGGCGAGCGATGAACAGCCCCAGGCCGAGATGCTCATCGGCCCCGCCCGGCCGCACCGAGATCATCGAATCGAACAACTGCGAACGCATTTTCTCCGGCAGGGGCGGTCCCGGGTTTTCGACAGCAACGATACAATGCTGGTCGTCCTCGCCTATCGTTATGCAAATCTCGTCACCGGCCTTGCTGAAGTCAACGGCGTTATCGACGAGTTTATCCAGCATCTGGATAACCAGTTCCGGCGAGCCATGCACGGGTGCCACCCGCGGAGCGGTCTGGAAGGTGAAGCGCCGCTCGGGCCATGCGTCGGCGTACGCGGCCACCGTTGACTCCAGTACGCGAACGAGATCAAAGCGCTCTGGCTCGGAATTACCAATCATCTCCTCGACGCGGCTTGCCTCGCTCATCGCGTTAAGAATCTTCTGCAGTCGACTGACGCCATCCCGCGCCCGCTCGGCGTAACGCAGGCCTTCTTCCGACAGCGGTTCGTGATCAAGGTTCTCGAGCGACGAGCGGACAATGGCCAACGGAGTGCGCAGCTCGTGGGACAGGCGCGATGCCAGTGATCTCAGATATTCGTTGTAGTTGCCGAGCTGCCGCAAAACGCTGGAAAAACTGCGCGACAGGTCACCGATTTCATCGCGCGCATGACTGCCCGGCAAATCGGTCTGCACGCGTTCGTCGTCAAGTGCCTGGCGCGCCGAACTGCTGAGCGTGCGGATACGGTGCGACATCCAGCTCGCGTAACCGAGCAGTATTGCCGCGACCAGCAATGTCGCGATCAACGTAAAGGCCAGCAGCCGTGCAAGCGCCTGGTTGGTCAGGCTCAGGATCGCGTCCGTGCCCTGCTGCAGAATGACGGCGCCGGTCTGCACATTTCCGGACCACACCGGTTGTGCGACGGCAACGACACCGCGCCCGGTCTGTTCGGAGCGAAACCAGCTGCCGGCCGTCGTGCCGTCGAGTGCACTGACGATGTAGTCCTGCTGTTCCCGCCCGGAGGCATCCGGCTCGGCCAGTGCGGCGGCTTCCGAGGGCGCCAGTATTGCTCCATAGGCGATACGCAGCCAGCCGCTCGCGCCAGGGCTGCCGCTCTGCCCGCCGCCGACGATGCTGCCGGCCTTTGCCAGTCGCCAGCCTTGCGGGTCGGTCACGATCAGGCGCAGGCCCGGCTGCACATAACCCGCCAGCACGCTGGCAAGCACGGGTGATGGCGTGACGAAGCGCCCGGGGCGCGCACCGTCGAAACTGCTGCTGCGAACGCCGGGATGCAGCGGGTCACTAGTATTGGAGACGACAATACCGAGCGCATTGCCAAGCAATTGCCGCGGCAAACGCACTTCGAGCTGGTAACCGTTCGTGCGGTCCTGCCAGAACGCGGCGATGCGTTGTTCGTCGCGCAACATACCATCCGTTTCGCGCCGGGCGACGATCGTTCCCGGCGCCTCGGCGGCGAATACAAATCTTGTCAGTGTGCCGTCTTCGCCGGCGCTGACGAGTGCGACGTAATCCGAGGCGCGCGATTCGCCGGATTCACCCGTGCGGTAGACGACCTGGTTGTCCGGCACGTCAATGTACAACCACACATGCTGCCGGTGCACGCCCAGTGCGTAACGGATCGGGCCGACGACACCGCGCATCGAGCGCATAGATTCTTCATCAACGGACCAGTCCGTCACGTAACCATCGAGCAGCGGTTGGCTGCCGAGCGGGTGGCCGTACAACTGGTTGCTGCCTGAAGCGACATTGCCGCCGGTGGCAAGAAACTCACCCGGAAACTGCGACAGCGAATCGGCGATGGCCTGTGCCGTGCCCGACAACATCTGCTGCTGGCCCTGCCGCAGTGCCGACTCGGTTTCGCGGACAAACTGGCAGCCGGCCCACGGCAGCACCAGCGTCAGCAGGCTGACGAGCAGCAACTGGCGGCGCAGGTTCATGCGTTGCTACTCACCGAGCCATCGATAGCCCATGCCGTACACGGTTTCGATTGCGTCAAAGCCGGGTTCGATCGCCTGGAACTTCCGCCGAATGCGCTTCACGTGTGACGTAATCGTATTGTCGTCGAGCACTGCTTGCGCGGCATCCATCAGCTGCTGGCGGTTTTTGACATGGCCCGGATAGCGAACCAGGGCATGCAGCATCCAGAATTCGGTCAGCGTCAATCCGACGGGCTGGTCCTGCCAGCGTACCGTCATTCGATCAATGTCCAGCTCCAGGTCGCCGCGCCGGATGCGGGTCTCGCCCGACTGGGGCCGGTTCATGGCATCGAGGCGCCGGAACAGGGC
>CAZLNH010000238.1:0-3378 GCA_964560775.1 uncultured Woeseiaceae bacterium
AACGCTGAAATAGCCCCTGTGGGAGCCTGCATCGCAGGCGACCCCTGCTGTAAGATTTGTGGCGCGCCGGCATCGTTCCGCGGCGCCGTTCTCACTTAGAAGAGATGCGCTCGAACGGCGCCGCGGAACAATACCGGCAACGACAGTCCGTGGTGAATCCTCGGATACCCTAAGTTGCCGGCCTTCGCGGAATGAGCGCCGCGGACCCTGGCAGCGGGGGACACACCGGTATGCCGTTCGAGCGCATCTCTTCTAAGTGAGAACGGCGCCGCGGAACGATGCCGGCGCGCCACAAATCTTACAGCAGGGGTCGCCTGCGATGCAGGCTCCCACAGGGGCTATTTCAGCGTTGGAGGCGTATCGGCTGGTGAGGGGCGCCGTCGCGGTTTACCCTTATGGCGCCGCGTCGGGCCATCTGGCATGGTCGCGCACGGTAAGCTTTAGTCGCCCAAATAGAACAAGCAACAGGGCAGGGGTTCATGGAATCAGCATCGACTTATAACGACAAGGTTGTACGCCAGTTCGCCATCATGACCATCATCTGGGGTGTTGTCGGCATGCTGGTGGGGGTCTTCATTGCCGCCGAGCTCATCTGGCCGGGCTTAAGCTTCGATCTACCCTGGTTGACCTACAGCCGCCTTCGGCCACTGCATACCAATGCCGTGATCTTCGCTTTCGGCGGCTCTGCACTATTTGCCACCGCCTATTACGTGGTGCAGCGCACCTGCCACGTGCGACTCGCATTCGACAAACTCGCGGCCTTTACTTTCTGGGGCTGGCAGACAGTCATTGTTCTGGCGGCGATCACGCTGCCGCTCGGCATTACGCAGAGCAAGGAATACGCGGAACTCGAATGGCCGATCGACCTGCTGATTGCGGTCGTCTGGGTCGCCTATGCCATCGTGTTCCTGACGACCATTGGCCGGCGGCGCGTCAAACACATTTACGTCGCGAACTGGTTCTATGCGGCATTCATCATCACGGTTGCCGTGTTGCACATTTTCAATAACCTGTCCATTCCCGTGTCTATGTGGAAGTCCTATCCGATATACAGCGGCGTGGTCGACGCCATGATGCAATGGTGGTACGGGCACAACGCAGTCGGATTTTTCCTGACCGCCGGATTTCTCGGCATGATGTATTACTTCGTGCCGAAGCAGGCGCAACGGCCAATTTATTCGTACCGGCTTTCCGTGGTGCACTTCTGGGCGCTCATCGCCATTTATATGTGGGCCGGCCCGCATCACCTGCACTACACGTCGCTTCCGGACTGGGCGCAATCGCTCGGCATGGTATTTTCCCTGATACTGCTCGCGCCCTCCTGGGGTGGCATGATCAACGGCATCATGACGCTCTCCGGCGCCTGGCATAAGCTCCGCACCGACCCGATTCTCAAGTTCATGATCGTCTCGCTGTCGTTTTATGGCATGTCGACCTTTGAAGGGCCGATGATGTCGATCAAAACGGTTAACGCGCTCTCGCACTACACGGACTGGACCATCGGCCACGTACATTCCGGGGCACTCGGCTGGGTTGCCATGATGACGATCGGTTCCTTGTACTGCCTGATCCCGCGCCTGTTCAACAGGGACGGCATGTACTCGACCCGGCTGATCGACGTGCACTTCTGGACCTCGACCATCGGCGTGGTCCTGTACGCGGTATCGATGTGGATATCCGGCATAACCCAGGGACTGATGTGGCGGGCGCTGAACGACGACGGCACGCTGACCTATTCGTTCATCGAAACAGTCAAATTCAACTATCCGTACTACGGCCTCAGATTGCTGGGCGGCGTCATATTCTTAAGCGGCATGCTGATCATGGTTTACAACGTGTGGATGACGATCCGGCAAGTGAACCCGCAGCCGGTTGCCGTCATTCAACCGGCGTGAGGCGGGAACGATGAACCACGAAAAAGTCGAAAAAAACATCAACCTCATGTCCGTGCTGATTGTCATCGTGATCAGTATCGGCGGACTGGTTGAAATCGTGCCGCTGATGGCGAGTTCCGCAACGACGGAGCCGTATGCTGGAGTGCGGCCGTACCCTGCCCTGCAACTCGCGGGCCGCGATATCTATGTCAGGGAAGGATGCTACGGCTGCCACTCGCAGCAGATTCGCCCGTTCCGCAGTGAAACGGAGCGCTATGGACCGTACTCCGTAGCCGGCGAATTTGTCTACGATCGCCCGTTCCAGTTCGGTTCGAAACGGACCGGTCCGGACCTCGCACGGGTGGGCAAACGCTACAGCGACGAATGGCATCGCATACACCTGATGCAGCCAAAAGAGCTGGTGCCGGACTCCAATATGCCCGCGTATCCGTGGCTCGCCGAAGCGACGGTCGACGGTGAACTGGTTGCGAGGAAGATGCGCGCTCTTCAATGGGTCGGCGACCCGTACACCGACGAGGAAATTGCGTCGGCGGCCGCCGCTGTCGAGGGCCGGACCGAACTCGATGCCCTGGTCGCGTATTTGCAAAACCTCGGCACCGTGCGCTCGGCGCGCTGACGGAGCCAAGCATGGACATGGGCGTCATCCGCGGATTGATCACTGCCATCCTGGTCATACTGTTTCTCGGCATCTGGGCCTGGAGCTGGAGCAAGAGACGCCGGAAGGACTTCGACGCTGCCGCACAACTGCCGCTGGAAGACGACTCACACCCACCGGCCAAGGGAAACAACAAGGAGCACACGACATGAGCAGCGTGTTGAGCTGGTACATCATCATCGGCACCGTCGTCAGCTTGCTGGCCTGTTTCTGGCTCGTGTTCTGGACCAACCGGCAACGCGCCTCCAACGAGGAAATCAAGGAATCGGAGTCCCACGTATGGGACGAAGACGTGCGTGAGCTGAACAATCCGCTGCCGATGTGGTGGTTATGGCTTTTTATCCTGACCCTGATCTGGGGCGGCGGGTATTTCCTTTATTACCCGGGACTCGGCGCATTCGCAGGCCTCGGATCCTGGACGCAGGAACAGCAATATAATCAAGAGGTTGCTTCTGCCGAGGCCAAATACGGCCCGATCTTCGCCGGTTTCGGCGCAATGGATTTCGTTGAGCTCACCGCCGACAGCGCTGCGCTGAACGTCGGCAAGAGCCTGTTCGCAAACTACTGCGCACAGTGTCACGGCTCGGCCGGCCTCGGTGCGCGTGGATTCCCGAACCTTACCGACGACGACTGGCTTTATGGCGGTGACCCGGCAAAAATCGAGCAGAGTATCCTGCAGGGCCGCAGCGGTGTCATGCCGCCGCTCGCCGCGGTGTTTCCTGACGATGCAGCGATCGACGAAATGGTGCGTTATGTGCAAAACATGGCGGGCGGCATGGACAGTTCGTCTCCGGCGCACGCGAAATACATGACCTTGTGCATCGCTTG
>CAZLNH010000239.1:0-5844 GCA_964560775.1 uncultured Woeseiaceae bacterium
ATCGCGCAAGCAGGACATTATCTTTTCGATCCTGAAAGCGCACGCCAAGAACGGCGAGGACATCTACGGCGACGGCGTACTCGAAATTCTGCAGGATGGCTTCGGCTTCCTGCGGTCGTCGGACAGTTCGTATCTCGCCGGTCCCGATGACATCTATGTGTCGCCGAGCCAGATACGGCGCTTCAACCTGCGCACCGGCGATACGGTGTCCGGCCTGATCCGTCCGCCCAAGGATGGCGAGCGCTACTTCGCGCTGCTCAAGGTCGGCGAAATCAATCACGATGCGCCGGAAAATGCCCGCAACAAGGTACTGTTCGAAAACCTGACGCCTCTTTTCCCGCGCGAACGACTCGTGCTTGAGCAGGGTAACGGCAGCACCGAGGATTTGACGGCCCGCATCATCGATATGGTCGCGCCGATAGGCAAAGGGCAACGCGGCCTGATCGTGTCGCCGCCGAAGGCCGGTAAAACGATGTTGCTGCAGAATATCGCGTCGGCAATTTCGGCGAATAATCCCGATTGCGACCTGATTGTGTTGCTGATCGACGAGCGGCCGGAAGAAGTTACCGAGATGGCACGCACGGTCCGCGGTGAAGTTGTTTCGTCGACCTTTGACGAACCCGCAAGCCGGCACGTCCAGGTGGCGGAGATGGTCATCGAGAAGGCAAAGCGACTGACGGAGCACAAGCGCGACGTCGTCATACTGCTGGACTCGATTACCCGTCTTGCCCGCGCGTACAACACGGTCGTGCCGTCATCCGGCAAGGTCCTGACCGGCGGCGTGGATGCGAATGCGCTGCACCGTCCCAAGCGTTTCTTCGGTGCGGCACGCAATATCGAAGAGGGTGGCAGCCTGACGATCCTGGCAACGGCACTGGTCGATACCGGGTCGAAGATGGACGAGGTGATCTACGAGGAATTCAAGGGCACCGGCAATATGGAAATCCACCTGGATCGGCGCATTTCCGAAAAGCGTGTATTCCCGGCCATCAATATCAATCGTTCCGGCACGCGCAAGGAAGAGCTGCTGACCCAGCCCGAGGAACTGCAGAAGATGTGGGTCCTGCGCAAGGTGTTGCACCCGATGGACGAACTGGCGGCAATCGAATTCCTGCTGAGCAAGCTGCAGGATACGAAGACGAATACGCAGTTCTTCGAGGCGATGAAGCGCTAGCCCGAATTACAAAAAGGGGTCGAACCGATCTGGCAAAATCTGGTCGACCCCCTTTGCCCAGTATCGGCTAGTTTTTCGCGCCGTCCACGCTCCAGATTCCCGCGCCCTTTGCGGCGATGTACAGGAACACAAAACAGTACAGCGCGGCCAGTTCCCCGCCGTTCAGGAGCGGCATCAGTTCATTGGTGCCGTGCGCCATCCAGTAGGCGGCCGCCATCAGGCCGCTGCACAGGAACGCAGCCGGCGCGGTGAACAGGCCGATCATGACCAGCACACCGCCCACCAGTTCGATGCCGCCGGCACCCCACGTGATGTAGGCGGGCGGGTCGAAGCTCGGCGGCGGAAAGCCCAGGATCTTCTGGCTGCCGTGCCAGAGAAAAAGGAATCCGGTAACGATGCGCATCAGCGCGTAAGTATGTTCCTGGTACGGTTTCATGAATCCCATGTTGTAGTCCCCTGTTGTTTTTGGCCGGATTTCTCCGGGCCTTTTTTAAAGCACCGGGGCAAGAGTAGCACCATGGGCCGGACCGGTTCCACGCGACCGCCAAACTGTGCGGCCGTAATTTGACGGAATCTGTCCATTGCCGCGACGCGTCCGGTTCGATTATCGTCTCCGGTTGCGGTTTCCAATGAGTACCCGTTATGCCAGAAGAATTGCGCCAGACAACCCGCTCGACGATGAGCCGGCACACCGAACGTGCGAGCTATGATCGCGACGCCGCGTACCGCATCCTCGATGAGGGCATGGTTGCGCATGTTGGCCTTGATACCGGCGAAGGTGTCGCCGTTCTGCCGATGACCTACGCCCGCATCGATGACTGCCTGTACCTGCACGGCGCCGTTGCGAGCCGCTGGCTGGGCAGCTTCGATGAAGGCCGCCCGGTCAGCGTCTGCGTAACATTGCTGGACGGCATCGTGCTGGCGCGTTCGGCGTTCTCCCATTCAATGAATTACCGCTCTGTAGTCGCTTTTGGCAACGCAAAGACCGTTACCGATCCGGACCTGAAGCAGGCCGCCTTTCGCGCATTTCTTGATCACCTGGTACCCGGCCGCTGGGACGATACGCGTCAGCCGAATCGCAAGGAGATTGCAGCGACGACCGTCCTCGAGCTGCAGCTCGATGAGGCAAGTATCAAGATAAGGAGCGGGCCGCCCAAGGACACGGCGGGCGACTACGACCTCCCTTACTGGGCTGGCGTGATTCCGTTGTCGGTCGCGGCGTCAGCGCCCGAGCCCGACCCTGCCATGGAAGATGCGCCTGAGACGCCGTCCTACGCTACTGGTTACCGCCGGCCGGCGCGATCCTGACCGGCGTCAGACTTCGAGCCAGCGATGGAGTGGCTGTAAGCTGCCGCGCGGGAACTCGGAGTCACCGCGCGCGAGTTCGACGTAGCCGTCGGTGCCCGACAGCGCGGTAAAGTCGCCCGATGTATTCGTCGGTACCGGCTCGACCATGGGTTCGTTGTCCCGGGGTGCCGTAAGCCGTACCGGCAGCAGGCAGGTCAGGTCCGCCGCAAACGTGAAATCGCTGGCGAGGCGCGTCAGCACAGGCGGGCGCGGCGTCGCACCGCTGGCGTGCAACAGCGCGGGCAGAACATAGTGCCGGCAGCAAACGAGCGTGGATACCGGGTTCCCGGGCAACGCAAAGACCGCCTGTCCCGACGGGCCAATACCGAACCACATCGGCTTGCCCGGCCGCTGCGCGACGCCGTGGAAGACGACATTGACGCCCAGTTCCTTGAGTACCCCGGGCACGAAGTCCGCCTTGCCCATGGACACACCGCCACTGAGAACCAGCACGTCACAGCCAGCCAGGAGCTCGGCGAGCCGCTGCCGCATGCGCTCCGGGTCGTCGCGCAGGTGTTCATGCTGGCAACGCCGATAGCCTTCCGCTCTCAGCATCGCCATCAATGCGGGTGCGTTCGATAGCCGAACCTGGTGCGGCTCTATGGGCGCGCCCGCGGCGACCAGCTCGTTTCCGGTCGATATGACGCTGACCCGGGGTTGACGCGCGACCGCGACGTCAGCGAGGCCCGCCGAGGCGATCAGGGCGATGTCGACCGGCGCAATCCGGTGGCCGACGGAAAGCATCCGGTATCCTTCGCGGTGATCGGAGCCCCGCGGGTGAACAAACTTTCCGGGTGATGCATCAACGTTCTCGTCGGCGCGTGCCATGCCGCCGCTGACTTCGATGCGTTCGACCGGAATCACGCAATCGGCTCCGGGCGGCATGACGCTGCCGGTCATCACTTCCATGCACGCGTCGTCCGCGGCCAGCGTCTGCACGTCGTCGCCCGCGTGCTGCGTGCCGGCGATGCGGAACTCGCGCCGTCCCGACGCGAGCGCGGCATGGCTGACGGCGATGCCGTCCATCGTGACACGATCAAAGGGTGGCTGGTCACGTTCCGCGGTGACTGCCTGGCGCAGCACCCGGCCGCAGGCATCGGCCAGCGGGACGTGTTCGTCCGGAAAGCGTGCAACTGAGGAAAATATCAAGTCGCGCGCTTCGTTGCAGTTCAGCATGATGTTACCTGGACTGGTGTGCGATGGCCCGATGCCCGATGTCGTGGCGGCAGTATGCACCGTCCCAGGCTATGTTCTGTACCCCGGCATAGGCCACATCGCGGGCATCCTTAACGGTATCGCCGAGGCCTACGACGCACAATACACGTCCGCCGTCGGTTACGACGCGCCCGCCGTCCTCACGCGTGCCGGCATGGAACACCAGCCGGTTGTCGGCATGAACATCTGGCAGGCCGCTGATCGGCATGCCTTTGGCGTAAGCGCCGGGGTAGCCGCCGGCCGCCATGACGACGCCGAGTGCCGCGCGCGGATCCCACAGTGCTTTCTGTTCGGCAAGCCGGCCTTCGATGGCCGCTACACACAGCACGACGAGATCCGAGTCAAGGCGTGCGAGGATCGGCTGCGTTTCCGGGTCGCCGAAGCGGCAATTGAATTCGAGTACTTTCGGGTTGCCGGCGTCGTCGATCATCAGTCCGGCATACAGGAAGCCGAGGTAGTCGATGCCGTCCTTGCGCAGGCCGGAAAGCGTCGGTTCCATGATCTCGTTCATTATGCGGCGTTCAAGATCGGGCGTGATCAGCGGCGCGGGCGAGCACGCGCCCATCCCGCCGGTGTTCGGTCCCTTGTCGCCGTCATCGCGAGCCTTGTGATCCTGTGACGTCGCGAGCGGCAGAATGCTGTCGCCATCGCTCATGACGATGAAGCTGGCTTCCTCGCCATCGAGAAACTCCTCGACGACGATGCGCCGGCCGGCGTCACCGAAGCGGCCATCGCCGAGCATATCTGACGCTGCCTGTTCGGCTTCTTCGACGGTCACGGCGACGACGACGCCCTTGCCGGCGGCGAGTCCGTCAGCCTTGATGACGATTGGCGCACCTTGTTCGCGAATATATGCGATCGCCGGTGCCAGTTCTGTAAACGAGCGGTACGCCGCGGTGGGGATGTCGTGCCGTGCAAGGAAAGCCTTGGAGAAGGACTTGGAGCCTTCGAGTTGTGCGGCGGCCGCCGTCGGTCCGAAGCAGGGCAGGCCTCGTTCGCGGAACGTATCGACGATACCGGCGACGAGCGGCACCTCGGGTCCGATGATCGTCAGGCCGACGCGTTCCGTTGCTGCAAAATCGGCAAGCGTATCGATGTCGTCGGCAGCAATGGCAACGTTTCGGACGCGCGCTTCGCGTGCGGTTCCTGCATTACCCGGTGCAACCAGAACCTCGGTGACCCGCTCCGATTGCGCGCACTTCCAGGCCAGCGCATGCTCGCGGCCACCGCCGCCTGCGATCAGTACTTTCATCAGTGCCGGAAGTGACGCATGCCGGTGAATACCATCGCGATGCCGTGTTCATTTGCCGCGGCAATGACTTCGTCATCGCGCATGGAGCCGCCCGGCTGGATTATGGCGCTGATGCCGTACTCCGCGGCCGCATCGATGCCGTCGCGAAACGGGAAGAAGGCGTCCGATGCCAGGACCGAGCCGCGTACGTCCAGGTCTTCGTCAGTCGCCTTGATGGCGGCAATGCGTGTGCTGTATACGCGGCTCATCTGCCCGGCGCCGACACCGATGGTCATGCGGTCCTTGCAAAATACAATCGCGTTCGACTTGACGAATTTGGCCACACGCCATGCGAACAGCAGGTCATCTGTCATTGACTGGTCCGGCTGGCGGTCGGTCACGACTTTGAGATCAGATGCATTAATCACGCCGTCGTCACTGGTCTGCACGAGCAGGCCGCCGGAGACTTTTTTGAAGTCGACAGTGCCGTGTTGGGCCGGGCGCTCGCCGGTTTCGAGTACACGCACATTCTCCTTTTGCGCGAGCGCGTCCCGGGCGCCGCTGCTTACCGAAGGTGCGACGATAACCTCAACGAACTGCCGGTCGAGGATCGCCTTTGCCGTATCGGTATCCAGTTTACGGTTGAACGCGATGATGCCGCCAAACGCAGACGTCGGGTCCGTTGCAAAAGCACGTTCGTAGGCGCGTTGCAGGTTGTCCGCCAGTGCGACACCGCAGGGATTGGCGTGCTTGACGATGACACAGGCCGGTTCATTGAACTGGCTGACGCACTCGAGTGCGGCATCGCTGTCGGCGATATTGTTGTACGACAGCGCTTTGCCCTGCAGCTGCGTCGCGCGGGCAAGTGTGCCGGGTG
>CAZLNH010000240.1:0-2243 GCA_964560775.1 uncultured Woeseiaceae bacterium
CCGGAAGAGGAGAAGGGTTTGCAGCTGGTTGCGTTCTCGCTTGAGGAGGCCCTGAACGCGCTGGCTGCCGACCGTGACTTCCTGAAGGTCGGAGATGTCTTCAGCGACGACCTGATCGACGCCTATATCGGCCTCAAGATGGAGAACGTCACGCGCCTGCGCATGACGACGCATCCGGTTGAATTCGATATGTATTACAGCCTGTAAGGCATTGAACCGGAGACCGTGAGACTGTGATGCCGCGGGCCGGACTACATAATACAGTCCGGCCCGCTGGCCTCGCGGGGAGCCACGCTGCTATGCTAAACGCATGTCTTTACGCATCGTCATTGCCGCCATTGCCCTGCTGGTCACCGCAGGGGCGTCGGCGCAGATATACAAGTGGATCGACGAAGACGGTGTCGTGCATTACTCCGACCAGGCCCATCCCGGTGCCGAGATTGTCGTGCTGCCGGACAGTAACCGTGGCGACTTCAGCAGCAGGCCACGGCAGGTCACGGGCACCAGCCGGAACAGCGAGACCGGCGATCAGCAGTCCGGGCAGTTTTCGTACGAGTCGCTCACGTTCTCGTCACCGCAGTCGGAACAGACCCTGTGGAACATAGCGGGCACTTTGGAGATTTCGCTGAACCTGCAGCCGGCGCTCAGGCCCGACGACCGGGTGCGGATATACTTCGACGGGGAGCCGCAGCTGGTGGATGCGTTGCAGTTCGAAATGACAGAAGTCTGGCGCGGCGAGCACAACCTGCAGGCCGAGGTGCTCGATTCGACCGGCGCGCTGATGATACGCAGCGAACCGCTCAGGTTTTTCGTGCAGCAGACGTCGGTCAACAACTGACCGGCAAAACGTCCGGGTCATCGCCCGCGATGGATCCCGTCAACGCCGGCGACATTCTCGACAGCCTTGTTACCGCCGTCGTCATCGTCGACGACAGCCTCCTTGTTACCGGACTGAATCCGGCTGCCGAGAACCTGCTCGGTGTAAGCCGGCGCCGCGCCTGCGGCATGCCGCTCCTGCCGTTGCTGGACGACGACGAGACCCTGAAGACAATGCTCGGCCGCAGTCTCCGCGAGGGCCAGACGTACGCACACGAGCTGACGCTCGCACCGAACGAGGTGCATGCCGAAACGCGCATCGTCGACTGCCGCGTGACGCCGATCCTCGCACCAACCGAAAGTGCCGCATTGCTCGTAGAGATGAGCGACGTCACGCGCCGCATTCGCATCAGCCGTGAAAATGCGCTGCTGATCCAGCATGGCGCCGGGCGCCAGATGGTCCGGCAGCTTGCGCATGAAATTAAAAACCCTCTCGGTGGCCTGCGCGGGGCGGCGCAACTGCTCGCGCGAGAGCTCGACAGCGAAGAGTTGCGTGAGTACACGACTGTCATCATCAGTGAGGCCGACCGGCTCGTCGCGCTGGTCAATACGCTGCTGGGTCCGGGCGGGCCGCCCAACAAGCAACAGGTCAACATCCACGAACTGCTCGAATACGTCATACGCCTGGTCAAGCCGGAGCAGGGCGACAAGCTCGAGATCGTCCGCGATTACGATCCCGGCCTGCCGTCTATCGCACTCGACCGCGACCAGATCGTCCAGGCGCTGCTGAACCTGGTGCAAAACGCCTGCGCCGCGCTCGGCGGCCACGGCCGGCTTACTTTAAGAACCCGGGCGGCAATGAACTTTACGATCGGCGATACTCGGCACGCGACGATCGCCAGCATCGAAATCGAGGACGATGGTCCCGGCATCCCGCGCGAACTGCAGGACTCCATTTTCTATCCCCTGGTTACCAGCCGTCCCGAGGGTACCGGGCTGGGGCTGCCGGCGGCGCAGGAACTGATCGGCCGCCATGGCGGACTGATTGAGTTCGAATCGCGCCCCGGCCGCACGGTCTTCAGCGTGCGACTGCCCCTGACGCGCGACACGGACGAACGTCATGGCTGACGCCGCACTCCGCGTCTGGGTCGTGGACGATGACCAGTCAGTGCGCTGGGTGCTGGAAAAGGCACTGCGCCAGGCGGGCATGGAGCCGCGCAGTTTCGAGCGCGCGGAACTGCTGCTCGATGCCATCGGGCGCGACGCGCCGGATGTGCTGATGACCGACGTGCGTATGCCGGGCATGGACGGGCTGACGTTGCTCGAACGCCTGAGCGAGGGGCACCCGGAGCTGCCGATCATAGTCATGACCGCCCATACCGATCTCGACAATGCCGTCGCCGCATACCGTGGCGGCGCGTTTGAAT
>CAZLNH010000241.1:0-2612 GCA_964560775.1 uncultured Woeseiaceae bacterium
ATGACGGTCTCCGACCTTCGCACGGCGAAAGTCGATGTCTTCCCGCTGCAGCGCATGCTCGAGGCCCAGGTTACTCATGACAGTACCGACAACCGGCCCCTTCAGGCTGCCCTCCGCCTTGCGCGCCATTGCAACGATGTACAGCAACTGGTCGCCGTCGAGGAGTTGGCCTGTCTCGTCCACCATGATGACGCGGTCGCCGTCACCATCGAGCGCGATGCCGACATTTGCCTGTACCGCCGGCACCGTCTGCTGCAACAGTGTCGGTTCGGTCGAGCCGCAATTCTGGTTTATGTTTCTGCCGTTCGGCGAGCAGCCGATCGGTATGACTTCGGCGCCGAGTTCGCTCAGTGTACGGGGGCCGACCTTGTAAGCCGCGCCGTTGGCGCCGTCGAATACAATCTTGATGCCTTCGAGGTTCATCCCTTCCGGAAACGTCGACGCACAGAATTCCTGGTAGCGAACGCGAGCCGAACTGATTCGTTGCGCACGACCGAGTCGCCCTGACGCGAGCGTGATGGCCGGCTTGTCGAGGTACCGTTCGATGGCAAGTTCCGCCTCGTCCGTCAGCTTTGCCCCGGCACCGTCAAAAAACTTGATGCCGTTGTCCTGGTAAAGATTGTGGGACGCACTGATGACGACGCCGAGATTGGCGTTGAACTGCTGTGTCAGGTAGGCAATGCCGGGTGTCGGCAATGGTCCGAGCAGCAGAACATTGTTGCCGGCCGCTACGAATCCTGCCTCGAGCGCGGATTCGAACATGTAACCGGACAGGCGGGTGTCCTTGCCAATCAACACGGTACCGCCGTCCGGGATCAGAGCCTGGGCCGCAGCACTTGCCAGACGTAGCGCAAAATCCGCGCTCATCGGGTCTTTGCCCACCGCGCCTCGCACGCCGTCGGTGCCAAAATATCGTTTGTTCATTGCGTGTACGAGTATCCTTTGCAGGCCAACCTGGCCAACTCGACCAATCAGGCCCTGACCGCTAAGGCCAATTCGTGCCATTAGTGTACCCCGTCGTAAATAATGCGCCGTTCTCGCGGCGCATTATTTACGACGGGGTTCCCTGGCGCTCCGCGTCCGCCTGCCTGGCGGCGCTTACGATGGCCAGCGCGTCAACGGTGGCCGCGACATCATGTGTGCGCACTATATGCGCACCGCGCTCAACAGCCAAGACAGCCGCCGCAACGCCGGCGGCAACCCGTTCCTTCGCGGCGCGACCGGTCAGGTTGCCCAGCGTTCGCTTGCGCGACAGACCGACCAGCAGTGGCAGATTGAGCGCACTGAATTCTTCCAGGCGCATCAGGATCTGCAGGTTGTGCTGGTCGGTCTTGCCGAACCCGAACCCCGGGTCGACAACCAGCCGCTCGCGCGAAATGCCGGCAGCCGTGCAGGCATTAATTCGTTCGTCGAGGAAATTGATGACATCCCCGGGCAACGTCCGGTATGTCGGCGCGTCCTGCATCGTTGCCGGCGTTCCAAGCATGTGCATCAGGCAAAATGCCGTATCGAGCCCGGCGGCTGCCTGCAATGCACCTTCCCGGCGCAGCGCATAGACGTCATTGATCAATTCGGCACCGGCGTCGGCGGCCGCCCGCATGACCGCCGGATTGCTGGTATCGACAGATACCGCGACATCACATTCGCGCCGCAACGATTTTATTAATGGAATGACCCGCGCGATCTCGTCCGGCTCAGGCACCGGTTCGGCGCCCGGCCGCGTCGACTCTCCGCCGATGTCGATGATTGCGGCACCGGCTTCGGCCATCGCCACGGCATGCCGCAGGGCAGTCGCCGGATCCGTGAAGTCGCCGCCGTCCGAGAACGAGTCGGGCGTTACATTGAGCACACCCATGACCACCGGCCGATCGAGATCGAACGTACGGCTGCCGAGTTTCAGGTACATCCGGGGATATCGCCAGGCATGTCGGGGTAGCAAGCAGTTGCCGCCACCCCGGCAGGTAACTTTCTAGTGCTCGCTGGCCGGACCGCCAATCGGCGATGCTTCTGTCTCGCGCTTCTTGCGGCCGCCCTTCTGGCGCGGGTCGTCGCGATCGTCCCAGCCTTCGGGTGGCTTGGGTTCGCGGCCTTCCATAATGTCCCTGATCTGATCGCGCGAAATCGTTTCGTATTTCATCAGGGCTTTAGCCATGGTGTGCAGCTTATCGACATGCTCCTCGAGAATCTTTCTCGCACGGTCATAGTTGCGGTCGATGATCGTGCGCACCTCTTCATCGATGGTGTGCGCGGTGACGTCGGACACTTGCTTGTGCTGCGTTACGGAGCGGCCGAGGAACACCTCGCCGTCATCTTCGCTGTAGGTCAGCGGTCCGAGCTTCTCGGACAGGCCCCACTTGGTGACCATGTTGCGCGCGATTTCCGTCGCGCGCTCGATATCGTTTGACGCACCAGTCGTAACGCCGTTCGGACCCAGCGTCATCTCCTCGGCCAGCCGGCCGCCGAACAACGACGAAATGTTGCTCTCGAGGCGCTCCTTCGAAATGCTGTACTTGTCTTCCTCGGGCAAATACATCGTGACACCCAGTGCCCGGCCGCGCGGAATGATCGTGACCTTGTGCACCGGATCGTGATCCGGCATGCAATAACCGACG
>CAZLNH010000242.1:0-25738 GCA_964560775.1 uncultured Woeseiaceae bacterium
CGCCAGCTACAAGGTGCCGGAGGCGGAGCGCTTTACCACTAGTTTTTGCCGCAGCTGCGGTTCCCGGGTACCGCGGTTCGTCGAAAAAGTCGGCATGGTCTTCATCCCTGCCGGTTCGCTCGACGACGAGCCGAGCGCCACTCCCCAGGCACGTATATTCACCGGCTCACGTGCAGCGTGGTCCTGCGATGAGACGGCCCTGCCGATATTCAGAGAATACCCGGATTGACGTACGTGCATAATTTGCGGCGGGATTTATTTGACAATCCAGACAGCTAGAACTTAAGGACGACTCGAGAAAACACTCTAGCAGCGGGACTCCGGTAACGACGTCGGGCTCCTGAAACCGGTTGCCCTCGTCCACTTACGGACGAGCGGATGCCGGATGTCCATCCAGGTGACCGGCGGGCTGTTCATGTACCGCAGAATGTGCGGGCGACTCGTTCGTGCGGTTCGGGCGCCTCGGCGAAATGCGCGAGTTTCGGCTGGGCGGTGAATGGCTGCCGCAGTACCGTGTCGAGTTCATGAAAGACGGACAGGTCGCCGTCGATCGCGGCGGCGATTGCCCGCTCGACCTGGTGGTTGCGGGGGATGAACAGCGGGTTTGCGGCGTCCATAATCGCCCGGGTCTCTGCGGCGTCCTCGGGTTGTCGCCCGATACGCTGCCGCCATTTGCTCTCGAATTCACCGAACGCGGGCGGCTGTGCAGCCGCCAGTTGCCCGGCCAGCCGGCGAAAGCTCAGCGTGAAGTCGAGACCGTGTTCCTCGAGGTAGGCAAGCCATTCGCCAATGAGATCCGCAGCGCCCGGTTGTTCATGATTCAGGCCGAGCTTGCGGCTCATGCGGCGCAGCCAGTGGTTTTCGAACAGCCCCGGAAAGCGCGCCAGTTCCTGTTCGAACGCTTGTTGATCCTCGTCCAGCTGCAGCAGACAGTCGCCCAGCCGGGCGAGATTCCATTGTGCGATCGGCGCCTGTCGACCGTAGGCATATCGGCCGTGATCGTCGATGGAGCTGAATACCTTGTTGTAGCGGAATTCATCCATGAATGCACAGGGTCCGTAATCCAGAGTCTCGCCCGAAATTGCCGTATTGTCCGTGTTCATGACGCCGTGGATGAAACCGGCTGCCATCCAGTGCGCGACGAGATCGGCCTGTGCCGCAACCACCCTTGAGTAGAAGGCCAGATACGGCGCGGGCTCGGCGCGAACGTCCGGGTAGTGGCGCTCGATGGCATAATCCGCGAGCGCCTGCAGCGCGCCGGTGTCTCCCCTGGCGGCAAAATATTCGAACGTCCCGACACGGATATGGCTGGCGGCCACCCGGGTTAAGACGCCACCCGGCATGGCCCGCTCGCGAAACACGCGCTCGCCCGTCTCGACGGCGGCCAGCGCACGGGTCGTGGGGATACCGAGCCGGTGCATCGCCTCGCTCAGCAGGTATTCGCGAATGACCGGACCCAGCGACGACCTGCCGTCGCCGCGCCTGGAGAACGGTGTCTGACCCGAGCCTTTCAGCTGAAGGTCGCGGCGCCGGCCGTTCCGGTCGGTGCATTCGCCGAGCAATACCGCCCGGCCGTCACCCAGCACCGGCACAAACTGGCCGAACTGGTGACCGGCATAGGCGAGCGCAATCGGGTCTGCACCTTGCGGCAACTTGTTGCCGCTGAACAATTGCGCGAGTTCATGCGCATCGCCAGCCAGTCCGTCAAGACCCAGATCCCGGGCAAGTGCTTCGTTCCAGGCGAGCAGGGATGGCGCCGGCACTGCCGCCGGCTGTGAGCGCACGTAAAACCGCTCGGGCAGGCGGGCGTAGCTGTTGTCCAGGGCTGGATTTTGTTGACTGGCATTCATGCGACGGAGGGTACCTGACCGGGCCGTGGTTTCCAGCCCGTTTCCCGTTTCGACTGGACCCGGCGGCAATTGTTCGGCCGTACTCATATGAAATCCTGATGGACTCCCTCGGGTGACGTGGGCAGACTGTTGCCACCGCCTGCTCGAAGACCTGCTGCATGACGCTGATTTCCGCCACCATTCTCCTGTTCCTGGTGATGGATCCTCTGGGGAATATTCCCTTTTACCTGTCTGCGCTGAAGAATGTCGCGCCGGAGCGCATGACGCGGGTGCTGATCCGGGAACTACTGGTTGCGCTGTTCGTTCTGGTCGTGTTCCTGTTTATCGGTGGGCGCCTGCTGGGCTTGCTCGGCATCAGCGAACCGGCGCTGACCACCTCGGGCGGTGTCATCCTTTTCCTGATCGCGCTGCGCATGATTTTCCCGACGTCGGAAAAGTCCATGCAGGAAGACGTGGAAGGCGAGCCGTTCATCGTACCGCTGGCCATCCCCTACGTGGCCGGCCCGTCGTCGATGGCCACGCTGATCCTTTTCATGAGCCAGCAGGGCGACCGCTGGCCTATCTGGCTTGCCGCTCTTTGCATTGCCTGGAGCGCCACCGCGGTGATCCTGTTTTCCGCCAGTGCCCTGCGTCGCTACCTCGGCCGGCGCGGCCTGATTGCGATGGAGCGCCTGATGGGCATGGTACTGATCGCGATTGCCATACAGATGCTGTTTGACGGGATTGGGCAGGCGCTGCCCCTGTAATCCGGAAATCCCGTGCTGAGAAAATTGCGGCCTTGTTGCATGACTCCTTCTTAGGCCGGAGTCTGGTGGCGAGTGTTGCTTTTCAGGAGACGCAGTGCCCATCGGGCATTCCGAGCTTCGTCATCGTGTTCAGAATTGAACAAGCAATGCGGATCTCAGTAGCCTGTGATCGCATTGTGCGGCTTCTGAGGGTACCGCCGAATTCAATCTTGAAGCGCGACACGGCAGTCTCGACGAGACTTCGCCGCGTGTAACCGGATTCTCTCTGCCAAGCGCGTATACCGACACGCTCGATATGTTTGATGTTCTCATCTAGCAGCTATGCAGAGAAGGATTACGAAGGGTAACGTTTTCAAGGACCTTGGTTTTACGGACGAGGAAGCTGTGGCGTTGGCAATGCGGGTCAATTTGGCGGTCGAGATCGAGAAGTTCATTAAACGGAAAAAGTTGACGCAAACGAAGGCAGCGGCATTTTTTGATGTGCCTCAACCGAAGATCAGCAAAATCATCAGCGGGAAAGTAAGTGGCATCTCCATCGAATACCTGGTGAAAATGGCAGCCAAGGCGGGATTTCATTTGCACGCAAGCAAGCCGCCTAGGGAGGGAAGTAGAACCAAACAAGCAGATATTCTGAGGGATAGCCAAACGGATAAGCCACCATCCGAGGGGCAGGTTCTTGAGGCAATGATTGAGCATGCGCGTACAGATATTGTGGGATTCGAAACTCCCGAGGGTGCGGCCCATCGCCCAGCGAAATTGCACAAGTCAGTCCTACGCTGGCGACCTGATGTCGATACTCTGATTGGCTCGGGTTTAGATGAACCCCGCCGGAGCCTTGGTTATGAAGATCTTGGCCTGTGGCGGGTAGCCCCGCTACAGCCTGCCGGCCTACGACAACAATCAATCGTTCGATATTTCAGTTGTACACATTGCGCCCGTGCTCCGATGAATTTCAGTCGGCCCAAAGTAGCGCCTGAAAAATGCAATTCGGAACCAAATTTCTCCCGGTTCCGGTGTCCGCACTAGTTGACATGGTACTTTTTACAGTATAAAAACCATTCTGGCCGGTAGTCGTCACAGAAGTGCGGACCCCGCTGGCGTAGCTAAGAAACGCAACATTGAATATTTTGAGGGCATCCATGAAAGTTAGCTTGGTCCAACTGAACTCACGCGACGACAAGGCGGCCAACCTTTCGGCCGCCGAAACCGCGATACGCAATGCAGTCGCCACCGATGCGCCGCGGTTGGTTGTGTTGCCAGAATGCTACGACTATCTGGGCGGTACGGAGGACGGAGCTTTTGCCGCGGCGGAGACGTTTCCGGACGGCGAAAGCTACCGTCTGATGCAGCGACTTGCCCGGGAACTGGATATCTACGTGCACGCAGGCAGCGTCATGGAGCGCGACGGCGAAAGTACTTACAACAGCACCGTTGTATTCGACCCCAAGGGTGGGGAGATTGCCCGTTACCGTAAGATCCACCTGTTCGACATAGATGCACCCGACGGCAAGTCCTACAAGGAATCGAGGCTTTATCGCGCGGGTGACTGCTGCGTTACCTACCTGCTGGATGGTGTCCGCGTCGGCTGTTCCACCTGTTACGATATCCGCTTTCCTGAGCTCTACCAGCAGCTGGTCAAGGCAGGCGCCGAAATAGTCGCCATTCCGTCGGCTTTCACACTGCAGACCGGCAAGGACCACTGGGAGATCCTCTGTCGCTCCCGCGCCATCGAAACTCAGACTTATGTACTCGCCGCCGGCATGTACGGCCCATACCTCGACCACGGCGAGGAGCGGGTGAAGTACGGCAATAGCATGATTGTCGGGCCTTGGGGTACGGTGATTGCACGCGCGGAGGATCGCGTTGGCCACATCACGGGCTCACTCGATCTAAACTACGTGCGCCGTGTGCGCGAAATGATTCCCGTGCAGCAGCACCGTGTGCTGTAGTTTCATCATGGCCTCAATCTCTGCCATTCACAGCGTCCGCTCGGCATGACCGCAGCGTTTCCGCTGGTTGAAATCGAAGGTTCTCCTCGCGAGCGGGGCCTGCAGTACGGACGCGCTGCAGGTCAGCAGATTTCGCGAGGCGTCGAGATCTATCGCGAAGGCCTCGCCAATGCCGGTATAGATTGGACCGATGCCGTGCAGCTCGCGAGGCAGTTCGCGCCAAACATTACTGACTACGACGGTGATCTCATGTCGGAAGTCGAGGCCATTGCACTTGGCGCCGAACAACCCGTCGAGCACATCGTGATCCTTAACACACGCACCGAAATCTTGTTCTGGAAGACCAGGCGCCCCGAGCCGGACGAGTGTACTGCGATCCTCGCAATGCCGTCCGTCACCCGCGAGGGCAACTTGCTACATGCCCAGAACTGGGACTGGAACCCGAAATGCGAAACATCCAGCATCGTGCTGCGTATTCGGGCCATTGATGGTGGTCCCGATATCCTGACATTCGTCGAAGCAGGCCAACTCGCTCGCAGCGGCATGAACAGCGCCGGAATCGCAATTACCGCCAACGGCCTGCATGGCGGTGACGACTACGGGCGCATGGGCGTCCCAAGCCCGTTTGTGCGACGTCGCATGCTTGCGGCTGATCGATTAGCGCCGGCGTTGCGGACAATCATGGCAGCGCCAGTGTCGTTTTCCCATTTTCTTCTCGTCAGTGAGAGCAGCGGCGAAGCCATCGGTCTGGAAACGACGCCTGACGACGTCTTCTGGATGCGCCCAAAAAACGGCATCCTGACTCACGCCAATCATTTCAAGTCGCCGGCAGCGCTGGTGAGGGTTCGCGACCTCGGTGTTCGCCGGACGCCTGATTCGCTCTACCGGGATAGTCGTGCAAATACCTTAATAAGGGACGCAGGCGGAGATATCACAGTGGACACGATTAAGAGTGCACTTGCCGATACGTATGGCGCTCCGGACGCTGTCCTGCGTTCGCCGGCGCCGCGGCCGGGCGGAAATATCTCCGGCACCGTAGCAAGCGTCATCATGGACACCACCCACCTGCGACTGTGGCTGCGGCCGTCGCCGTATAAGCAGACAGAATACTCAGAATACAGCTTCTAACGGAGCCCCATGCTGCGGCGAACACTAATCCTGTTGCTCTTTTTGCTGGCCTGCGGCAGCGGCTTGGCAGATAGCATCGCGGGCCAACTGCATGTCGCGCTAGATAGCGACATTCGCTCCACAAATGCCGGCGTCCAGCGGGATGCGAACACCGACACAGTGCTGCACCATGTCGTCGAGTCGTTGGTGGCCTACGACGATGATCTCAAAGTCGTTCCGATGCTGGCTCGAAGTTTCGAGATTGGCGATGGGGGCCGAACCTACAGCTTCGAACTCCGCCAGGGCGTACTTTTCCACAATGGCGACGAGATGACGTCGGCGCACGTCAAATGGAGCTGGAAACGCTTTCTCGATCCTGCGACCGGATGGCGTTGCCGTAGCTGGTACGACGGCACCGGCGAAGTGGCAGTGCGGATCTTGTCTATCGACACTCCATCGCGTTACCGCATCGTGTTTCGGCTGGATAAGCCGAGTTACATCTTCCTGCATCGCATGGCGCACCTGCAGTGCATCACCGCGATCCAGCATCCGGACTCTGTTAGCGATAGTGGTGACTGGCTTTCCCCGGTCGGCACTGGCCCGTACCGGATTCGGGAGTGGCGGCGCGGTGAGTACATAGAGCTCGAGCGCTTCGGCGAGTACCAATCCCGTGCTGAGCCCGGCAGCGGGCTCGCGGGCGGCAAGAAGGCGCTGGCCGACTCCCTGCGCTTCACGGTCGTGCCCGATGCCGCCATCGCAAAGGCCGCACTGCAGGCCGGTGACGTCGATGTGGCCGTGTCGCTGCCGATCTCCCACTACGACGAACTGTCGCGCCACAAGGACCTGCAGATTGTCGTGCAGCCGACGCTCGGCTGGATGACCCTCCTGATCCAGACGAACGATCCGTTGCTTGGAAATTCGCTCGTGCGCCGTGCCATCGCTCATGCGATTGATCGCGACGCCCTCGCTGCGTTCGCCACGAAGAACTTCGGCGTCGCAAACAGCGCCGCCGTCCCATCCCACAATCCGTATTATGCTGACGCCTTCCGGCGCTGGTACGACTTCGACCCGTCCGAAACTCGGGCGTTGCTGGCACAGGCGGGCTACGCCGGCCAGCCGATTCGCCTCCAGACGAATCGCAAGCACCTGCACCTCTACGAAAACGCGATCGTCCTGCACGCCATGCTGCGCCAGGCCGGCTTCAATGTGGAGCTCGAAGTGCTGGACTGGGCAAGTCACCTGAACAATTTCTACTCAGGAAACTTCCAGCTGTCCGCATTCGATTACTCGGCACGCACGGAACCGTTTATGAACTACGGTCTCGTTGCTCGCCAGCGCGGCACGCAACAGCCGTGGGGCTGGGACAACCCGCACGCGGCCGCGTTGCTGTCGCGCCTCGATACCGTCTTCGACGAGCGGCACCGTGCGCGAATGTTTGAGGAGTTGCACGGGCTGTTGTACGAGGACGTTCCGGTGATCGGCCTCTACAATCTGCACAAGATGGTCGTACTTCGGGATGGCGTCTGCGGCTTCCGCGGCTGGCGGCTGGAGAAACCGCGCTTCTGGGGCGTCAGTGACCGCTGCCCGGTCGGAAGCGACAAATGATCGCCTACATCATCAAGAAATTGCTGCTCGCCGTACCGACTGTGCTGATCGTAGCAGTTATCGTGTTTGCCCTGATGCGTATGATTCCCGGCGATCCGGCCCAGATCCTTGCTGGCGATATCGCGGACCCCGATATCGTCGAGCAGATCCGCGAGCAGATGGGGCTGGACGAGCCGCTGCCGGTGCAATTTGCCATTTGGGCCATGCGGGTCGTGCAGGGCGAACTCGGCGAGTCGATAATCACCGGTGAACCGGTGCGCGAGGCCATCGTAAGCCGCTTTGGCGTTACGGCCATACTGGTGATTCCGGCGTTGCTGTTCAGCATTCTCATCGCTGTGCCGGCGGGGTTGTTGGCCGCGTGGAAGCAGAACACGGCGACCGACATGCTGACTATGTTTGCCGTAATCGTCGCAATCTCGGTGCCGAGTTTCTGGGTCGGCATGATGTTGATCCTGGTATTCGGTGTCTGGCTTGGCTGGCTGCCAACCGTTGGGTACATGCCGCTGGCTGAGGATCTTTGGCGCGGCATCACGTATTTGGTCATGCCGATTACTGCAATCATGTTTGTAGAGATCGGCAGCATCACGCGCATGATGCGTTCGAATACGATTGAGATCCTGCGGCAGGACTACATTCTGCACGCGCGTGCGAAGGGCGTGCCGGAATCGGCAGTGTTGTACAGGCACGCACTGAAGAATGCGTTCGCGCCGACGCTAACGCTGATCGGGCTAATGCTAGGCTCGCTGCTTGGCGGGGCAGCCGTCATCGAAACGGTGTTCTCGCTGCCCGGTATTGGACGCTTTCTTGTCGACAGCATCTACGCGCGAGACTACCCGGTCGTGCAGGGAATACTGCTGACGGTCTCGGGTGTGTACATCGTCACCAATTTGTTGGTCGACCTTATTTATCCGCTGCTTGACCCGAAGCTCAAGTTGTAACGGGGCCGCATCCATGCTCAGGAAATACAATCTCGTGTTTGGCGGTGGAACGCTCGCGATTGTCATTGCGGTGACCGTAGTCGGGCTTTTCTATACGCCGTACGACCCGATCGACATCAATCTCGCGCACCGGCTGCAGGGACCGTCATCCGTGCACTGGTTCGGCACCGACCAGTTCGGTAGGGATATCCTTAGCCGCGTCATGGCAGCGGGTCGGGTCAGCGCGGCGGTCAGCTTACTGTCGGTCGCGATCGCGGTGCTTTGCGGGGCTGTGTTCGGCCTGCTCGCAGGTTTCTTCGGTGGCTGGTTGGATCGTGGTTTCATGGTGCTGCTCGATGCCCTGTTGGCATTGCCCGGAATTCTTCTGGCATTGGCGATTATGGTTGTTCTTGGGCCGAGTCTTGGCAGTCTGGTTGTTGCGCTAGGCATCGCGTACACGCCAAACGTCGCGCGGGTCGTGCGCGGGGTCGTACTGTCGATCCGGCAACAAGAATACGTCGAGGCGTCGCGCGCGATGGGCAACGGGCCCCTGTATTCGATCATGCGCCACGTAGCACCGAACTGCATCACGCCGTTGTCTGTGATTGCGACATCATTATTTTCGGCGGCGCTTTTGACCGAGAGCGCCCTCAGCTTCCTGGGCCTCGGCGTGCCGCCGCCCAGCCCAACCTGGGGTGGCATGCTGGCAGATGGCAAGCAGTATTTTTCATCCGCCATATGGCTGTCGGTGTTTCCAGGCGTCGTCATCTCGATCACGCTACTGGCTATCAACTTGCTCGGCGATGCGTTACGCGATCACTTTGATCCGCGTATGCACGGGATATAGGGGCGGACCGAATGTCGGCATCAGCACCCGGTCAACCGTTCATCGAGATTCGCGATCTTTGCATACGTTTTGGGCGCCGCGCCGGGGCGCCCGCAGTTGTGGAACACTTCGATCTCGGTATTCATGAGCGGGAAGTTCTGGCGCTGGTCGGTGAGTCTGGCAGCGGCAAAACCATCGTGTCGCGGGCGGTGCTCGGGCTTTTGCCGGAGCAGGCCGCCGTGGTCGCGGGCTTCATCACGGTCGACGGCAAGCGCCTCGACGGTTTTTCCCGCGAGCAGCTGCTGCGCTACCGTGGCGCGCAGGTGGGAATGGTATTCCAGGAGCCGCTAACGTCGCTAAACCCCGCGTTGCGCATCGGTTATCAGCTCGAGGAAGGCCTGCGGCTGCACACGGACCTGCGGGCGGCGTCGCGCCGCGACGCCTGCTTACGTATGCTCGAGCGGGTGCGCATGCCGGATCCGGCACGAGCGTTCCGCAGCTACCCGCACGAGTTCTCCGGCGGCATGCGCCAGCGGGTCATGCTTGCGGCGGTCATGCTGCTGAAGCCGCGCCTGCTGATCGCGGACGAGCCGACCACCGCGCTCGACGTCATCGTGCAGCGCGACGTGCTGAATCTGATGGTGGAAATCGTCCGGGAAACTGGCACGGGCCTCATGCTGATCACCCACGATCTCGGGCTGGTCGGCGAGTACGCCGATCGCGTGGTGGTCCTGGACAAGGGCCGCATTGTCGAATCTGGTCACAGTAAACGCGTGCTCGATGCACCGGTGCACCCGTACACGCAGCGCCTGATCGCCGCGATTCCCGGCGGCAATCGCCGGGCACCCGCTGATTCGGCACAGCAGCCGGCGCCGCTGGTCGAAGCCACTAACGTCAGCGTCACCTATTGGGTGCCCAGCGAACGGTCGTTCCGGCGTGAGGCGATCACCGCCGTCGAAAACGTGTCGCTGACAATCCGTGCCGGGCAGACCGTGGCGCTGGTGGGCGAAAGCGGGTCCGGCAAGAGTTCGCTGGGCCGCGCGTTGCTGCAGCTGCAACCTGTGTCGTCCGGGACGGTGTGCTTCGCGGGACATGAACTGACCGGCCGATCGGCACGCGAATTGCGGCCGTTCCGGCGGCGCATGCAGATAGTCTTCCAGGACCCGTTTTCATCGCTCGATCCGCGCATGCGTATTCAGGAGATCGTCGCCGAAGGACTGCGTGCGCGGAATGACCTCGACCAACGCGGCCGACGGACGCTGGTTCGCGAAATTCTGCGCGAGGTTGAGCTGGATCCGGACATGGCGACGCGCTATCCGCATGAGCTGTCCGGTGGGCAGCGGCAGCGCGTCTGTATAGCCCGCGCCCTGGTGAATTCGCCGGAACTTATCGTCGCTGATGAGCCGGTTTCGGCGCTCGATGTGACCGTGCAGGCGCAGGTGCTGACGCTGCTGCAGCGCCTCCAGCAGCAACGCGGCTTCGCTTGCCTGTTTATTTCGCACGACCTCGCCGTGGTTCGGGAAGTGGCTGACCACGTCCTCGTTATGCTCGGCGGCTGCATCATCGAAGAAGGCCCGAACGCCGCGGTGTTGGGCAACCCGGCGCACCCGTATACGCAGGAGTTGCTGGCGGCGACGCCGCAGCTTCGCCCCACGGCTGTGCGGCGCGCGGCCGCGGTCTCATTACCGGAGACGCTCGAGTTTCTGTCCGTGGCCGATATTGCAAACCGCAGCGCGGTCGTTGCCGGGCGCAGGATGCACGCGATCGCGCCCGGACACCGTGTCGCAATTGCGCATCAAGAAGGAGACGAAGGTTGAAATTGGTTGACAATTTGAACGTCAGTAACGCGGACTGCCCGCGCGAGATCCGCCGGCTTCTCGGCGTATCGGTCTCAAAGCAGGCGCAGGCGGCAATTGCGAACTGGCCCGGCTACGCTGCTACGCCGCTGCGGACGCTGCCGGCGCTGGCGTCCGAACTTGGCGTCGGCGCCGTGTGGTACAAGGACGATTCGTCGCGTTTCGGCCTCGGCAGCTTTAAAGCGCTCGGCGGTGCGTACGCGGTGTTTTGCCTACTGGCGGAGCGTCTGCGTGAAGTGACCGGCCGGGATGTGCTCCCCTCCGACCTTATGCACGATGCGGCACTGCGGCAGCACGCTGCGGACTTCACGGTAGCCTGCGCTACCGCTGGCAACCACGGGCGCTCCGTGGCATGGGGAGCTGGACTGTTCGGTTGCCCCTGCCGGATTTTCGTACACGGCGGCGTCGGTAACGACCGCGTCGACGCGATGACGTCACTCGGCGCGGATGTGGTTCGTGTGGCCGGCAACTACGACGACTCGGTCCGCGCGGTGGCGGCGGCCGCCGCCGAGCATGGCTGGACGATCGTCTCGGATACCTCTTATCCCGGTTACATGAAAATACCCCTGTACGTCATGCAGGGCTACACGATGATGTTCGACGAGATCGTGCGGCAATTGGCGGACTCGCGGCCGACGCACGTTTTTGTTCAGGCGGGTGTCGGCGGTCTTGCCGCCGCCGCGTGCGCTTACCTGTGGGACTATTATGGGACTGAACGGCCGCATTTTGTCATCATCGAGCCGGCCCGCGCCGCCTGTCTGCAGCAGAGTATCGAAGCCGGCGGTATCGACTCGGTACGCGGTGGGCTTGACACTTGCATGCTTGGACTCGCGTGCGGCGAGCCTTCCCACTTGGCCTGGGACATTCTGTCACGCGGGGCCGGGCACTTCGTGTCTATTGACGATACGGGCATTTTCGAGGCGATACGCAGCCTGCACTCGGGCGTTTGGGGCGGAGAGCGTATCGTCGCGGGCGAATCGGCCGTGGCCGGACTCGTCGGGCTCATCGAGTGCGCGGCCAGCAACGATCGCGGGAGCCGGCTGGGACTGACGAAGACAAGCCGGGTGTTGCTGTTCGGCACTGAAGGCAACACGGATGCGGCGGTCTACGAACAAATCATCAATAGCGGCGGGACCGGCCGGCACGCGGCTCAGGAATCAACCGGTAGGCCCAGGAAACCGCGGGAGGCACGAACCAGATGATAGGTCATCAGGTTGGCCGCACTTTCGAGCCGCTCGTTCCTGACGGCCCGCAGGATACCGATGTGCTCTTCACAGGCTTCCAGCATACGTTCGTAGTGTTTTGCCGCCCGCTTCTCCATCAGCAGCCGGAGCTGGTTTTGCCGACGCACGGCGTCGCGAAAAAAATCGTTCTGTGAGAAATCGGCGAGCATCTGATGAAATTCGGCATTAATTTCGAACACTTTGCTGGCTGGCATCTTTTTGAGCATGCCGTCGCGCACTTTGAGGTGCATTTCGAGGCTCAGGTCCAGACGGTTTTTGTCGACACGAAACGTGGACGAACGGAGAAGGTGGGGCTCGATGGCCAGTCGAAATTCGTAGCTTTTGAGACTTGCCTCGCGGGATGCAATGACCGGCAGGCAGGTCCAGCCGCGGCCGAGACGCTTGTCAATCAGTCCCTCGTGCCACATGCGGTTCAGGACCTTGACGAGGTTGTTGCGTGTGACCTTGAACCTGTCGAGCAGGTCCTGCTCGGTAAACTCCGACGGCAGCCGGCCGGAGATCTGTTCGGTTGTAATCCGGTCGTAAAGGTCCTCCACGCTAGATGGCGGGGCAGAGAGTTCCGTCATCTCGAGGGCCGACTGATCGACGGCGAGCTGGTAGCCCCGCGATTTGCGTTTGCAGATGATCTTGTCGGACTCGAGCATCTTGAGGGCATTGCGTATCGGCGAACGCGACAGGCCCAAGGACTCGGCCAGTTGGCGCTCTGTAACCTTGTCGCCTTTGGAAAACTGGTTAAGCCGCAGGTGCTCGATTATTTCCCGAGAGACGTCACTTTGGGCGGCGGTGGTTTTTCGGGTCATGGCGATTCCTGGAGTTCCTATGGCGTCTTCCGGCGCCGTACGATGAGTCTTGGAAGGTGCAAAAATACCAAAAAAGACATTATTTGGGTGACTGATATTCCGGATTCAGACTTTTATTGTCATTAAGGACCAAAAATCAAGCGTATGCAAAACTATAACTCCCACCATCCGTACATCAGCCGCACACCATTTTTCGCCTGCCAGGCTGATCCTCGCTTCGCCTACTGCCTGTACGTACCGCCGTCGTACTACGCGGACGACGGCCACACCTTCACACTCCTGACAGTCGTTCACGGGTCCCGACGTACCGCCGAGGGCTACCGGGACGCGTTCGCTGAATTTGCCGACAAGTACTATTGCATCGTACTCGCGCCGCTGTTTCCGATAGGGGTCGCGTCCCCCACTGACCAGCACAGCTACAAGTACATCCGGCACGGCACTCTCCGGTACGACGACGTCCTGCACGCTATGATCGACGAGGTGCGAGTGCGCTTTCCGCGGCTGCGGGAACGCATGCTGTTGCACGGTTTTTCGGGGGGCGGACAGTTTGCGCATCGCTATTTCTATATCTGCCCGGAGCGTCTCGAAGCTGTGTCAGTGGGCGCGCCGGGTACCGTGTCGCTTATCGACGCGGCCCGCGACTGGTGGCCGGGCATCCGCAATTTCGAAAATTACATTGGCAAGGCACTAAACGTCGCTGTAATGCGGCAGGTGCGAGTTCATCTTGTTGTCGGCTCGGAGGATACCGAGACCTGGGACGTGACCGTGAGCCGCGACTCCCCTACCTGGGCTCCGGGCGCAAACGACGCCGGTAGCAACCGCCGTGACCGGCTCGCCGCGCTTGCGGCGAGTCTGCAAAGCCACGGCGTGCCGGTAATGTCGGAGACAGTTCCGGGCGTCGGGCACGACGGGATGCAGGTGCTCGAATCGGTGCGGCAATTCTTCTCAACCGTGTTGGAGCCGGAGGTCCGACAGCTGTGACCAGGCCGGCCCCTGGCAAAGTCTGAAGGACCGCCGATGAAATGGCGCCGGACATTGGCGAAGTTACACAAATGGACCGGACTAACGATCGGTTTGTTCGTGGCCGCACAATGCGTGACTGGCCTACTGCTAGTCTACGAAGCAGAGATCAATGCATTGGCGGCACCTCCGGGCGCCGCATCGCCGGCGCGCGTTTGGGTTCCGGCGGCTGCAGCGGACGACATCGGACGGTTGCTGGCGGCTATTGGCCGTGAATACGACGGATACGCGCTCGAGCGGATCGACTTTCCGTTGGCCGATCGCCATCCTTTTCTGATTCATCTGAATGGCGGCCGGCCTTCAGGTGACCGGCGGCTGGTGCTGGCGGTTCGTCATGGCACGCATTTCACAGTCGCCGAAAGCCGTATCACCGACGCGCTAGCGCTAGCGTTTAATTGGCACCATGAGTTGGCCGCAGGTTCGGCGGGCCGGGTGATCGTCGGTGCATTCGGTCTGTCACTGATATTTATGGTCGTGACGGGCTTGGTCCTTTGGTGGCCGGGCCTGCACCGTCTGCGCGGTTCACTCAAGGTGAGCCGCCAACGGCACCCGGTGACGTTCTTCTGGCAATTGCATCGAGCGATTGGTGTTCTTGCTTTTCCGTTGCTGGCGATGACGTTGATTTCCGGGACCCTGCTTGCTTTAAGGCCGTGGCTGCAACAGATGGAAACAGTAGCCGCGCCGGTGGAACAGCGACTTTCCGAACATGACTGTGCACCGGGGACGCTGGCTGAGCGGCTGACAGCGGCAACGCGGGCGCTTCCGGCTCTGCCAGTCCGTGACTTGCGCTTCACGGGCGACAGCTGGCGGCTCGAACGTGTGCTTTTCGTCAACCGGACGCGCTTAGGAATCGGCGCGCCGCACCAGGTGCGTCTGGCACCGTGCCGGGCGGCGGTGACGGAAGTACTGCGCGCCGATGCACCACGCAGTGTGTACAACGCTACGCTTGGCTGGCTATACCCGGTGCATACCGGGCTGGCGTTCGGGCATGTTGGGCGCGCGGGCGCGCTGGCAGGCGGCGGTCTGCTGGCGGGCCTGCTTGTGACCGGCACGTTGCTGTGGCTGCGGCGGCGGCGGCCTCGACTTGCCGGCAGCGTACCCGGCATGCAGTGATTCGCCATTTCGGTACTAATCGGAAAAATACACCAGACTGTAGGTATGCCGATGCCAGTTTGGCCATGCTGCCGGAACGGCCCTGCACAGTGCAAAAATAACGAGACCGATCATAAGTTCCTAGCAAAAAGCGTAAATTGCAGTGTTTTTCGGCATTATAAGACAGACCTTCCTGGTTGCGTCTGCAACACGAATGGCTTTGGAAGGTCGTTCGATAGGGGGGCGTTCCATAATTAAATCGGTTTTTTATTGCAAATAAACACCGTCTTGACTATGCTTCATCGAGCCGGCATGCGACCGGTGTTCACCAGTCCCGCCGTTGCGCCAATTCGGAACGGGGAGACAGGAAATCGGCGGGCACCAGTCATCAACAGAATAAGGGGGATGAGCATCATGAATTCGGGAATCGCAATTGCCACTCTGCTGGGGGCCCTAGCCCTTACGTCCGCTGCAACGGCGGCAGACAATGATGAACGCGTTGAGGAAATCACCGTCACCGCCGACCGCACGCACAGCGACCTCGTGTCGCTGGCGCGTCAGTCCACCACGATCGATCAGCAGGAATTCGCGCTGAAAATGAATGCGGGTGGCACGCTGGCGGAGCTGCTGTCGGCGACGGTCCCCGGACTGGCCCCACCGTCACAGACGTTAACCGAGTATTCGCTTAGGCTCCGCGGACGTTCTTTTCTGACAATGGTCGATGGTATCCCGCTATTGTCAAATCGAAACGCCAACCGCAATCTGGTCAACGTTTCGCCGCACGAGATTGAGCACATTGAGGTGGTTCGTGGCGGCAATGCAATCTACGGCAGCGGTGCCACCGGCGGGGTCGTCTCGATCACCACGCTGGGCCCGACCTCGGAGCACGAGCAAACAACGAGAATCGGGATCTCGAAATCACTGACGAGTGGCAACTCAGACAGTCTAGGTTATGAAGTAAGCCACGCGTTCACCGGGGCGACCGATGCGTTCGATTACGTTGTAAGCGCCTCCTTCGACCACGATGGTTCGAATTACGACGCCGATGGGGAGCGGATCGCGCCGGAAATCAGCCAGGGCGATCTGTTCGATTCGGACGCTGTCAGCATACTGCTCAAACTCGGCAAGGACATCAACGAGGATCGGCGCGTGCAGTTCCGCTTGTCGTACTTCGATGCTGAGCAGGATACGGACTATGCCTCCGACCCGAGCGTGAATACCGAACCGTTGCGGTCAGTGAACGCGCGGGCTATCGAGGGACTGCGCCTCGACGAGCAGAATCAGGCATACAACTTGCTCGTGAGTGCCGATTACTTCCACCGCGATCTGCCGGTCGGTGACCTCCATCTGCAGACGTACTACCGCGACCACGATACCCGGTTTTACCCTTTCGACTCGCGCACCAACGCACGCAACCCGCACCTTTCGCAGACAATCCTGACATCCGAGTTGAGCGGACTGCGCCTCACGATGACAACGCCCATTGACTGGTTGAAGGAGGGCAGTTCCGAAGTCCTCTGGGGTCTCGACTGGACTTCCGAAGAAGCATCAATGCCAATCACGACCTATGACCTCGACGCTTACGACAGCAGTGGTGGCCTTCATTTCGTCGACATCGGCGACAAGATCTATATGCCGCCGATCAGCCACGATAGCCTTGCCGGTTTTGTACAGTTGCGCACCCAGTTCAATGAGCACTGGTCAATCGACACGGGATTTCGGTACGAAGAAATCGACATGGACTACGACGACTTCATTACTTTGCCGCAGACGCTCGAGCCGGACCCGATTGTTACTCCGGGCGGCGGGATCAGCTACGATGCAGCGCTCTTTAATATTGGCGTCGTCTTTTCGCCGATAGTGAACCACGAACTGTATGCTTCGTTTTCGGAAGGGTTCGAGCAGCCCGACGTCGGCCTGCGCGTCCGCAATGCCGATCCGGACTTTGACATCAGTGAATCGCAGCTCAAAGCAATCAAGTCAGAAAACTACGAGATCGGTTGGCGCGGCGAGTGGGAGCGCGTTTCGTCGTCGCTGGCGTTGTTTCACAGTACCTCGGACCTCGGAGGCGTGACGACATCGGATTTCGGATTGACGATGACCCGATCGTCCGAACGCATTAACGGTGCGGAATTCACGCTCGATTTCAACTTTAACGACGAATGGCGCGGCGGGCTGGGAGTTTCTGCGATAGAGGGTGAGGAGAAGCCAGACGGGGCAACTCAGTACCTTGATATGAATGGATTCCGGATACCGCCGACCAGTGTGAATGCGCACCTCGACTGGACGCCGAGCGATCGCCTAACGTCGACGATGATGCTATACCACGTCGACGGCGAAGATTTTCGGCTCGCTGGCGTAGAGTCGTTCGGCCGCCGGACGACACGCACCTATACGACGGCGACGCTGGTCGGCAGCTACGACCTCGGCAACGGACGGCTGCATTTCGCGGTTGAAAATATCTTGAATCGCGACTACCACACGCTTTATGGTCAGCTACTGCGCAGCTTCAATAATCAAAGTCACATACCGGGCCGGGGCCGGCTGCTGAGGTTGGCCTATTCGTATCAGTGGTAATGCGCCGGCACAGCCCTGAAGTCCGAAAGCGGCGCCGATTGCCCTTCAGTTGCATTGCATTGCCGTCCGGCTTGCTGATTCTGACACTCGTGTCGCCGTTACTTGCAGATTTGCAGGAATCCGGCTATCGGTTCGAAGCCGTCTATACTGGCGAATTGTTGCGGAACGTGTCGGGTGGACTGCAATACGGCTCGGCGTACCTCGATAATCTGGATCTGATTCTCGAGGTCGATTTACCGCATGGATCGGGGGGCGAGTCCGGCACCCTGTTCCTCTACGGCCTGTACAATAATCGCGGCACTTTCGCCGACCGTTACACCGGAGATATCCAGGTCACAAGCAACATCGACGCACCGGAAGCCTGGCGCCTGTTTGAAGCATGGTACGAGTTCGATAGTGATTCGTGGAGCATCCGCGGAGGATTGTACGACCTAAATAGCGAGTTCGACGTCAATGAAACAGGGGGGCTATTCCTGAACAGCTCTCACGGTATAGGCGCTGAGCTTAGTCAGACCGGAGAGAACGGGCCGGGTATTTTTCCTGTGTCGTCACTTGCGCTGCGCCTGCAGTGGCAGCACCGTGAAATTGTCACACGTATCGCCGTGCTCGATGGAGTTCCCGGCAATCCGCAAAATCCCTCGAGCAATAGCATCGAATTGGACAATGACGAAGGCATGCTGCTGGTCGCCGAAGTGGATCTGCCATTGGGTGAAGGCGGTCGTGCCTGGGGTGGATACTGGCACTACAGTGCAGACTTCGAACGGCCGTTTGCTGCAGGCAGGCGATACGGTAACGATGGCTGGTATATCGGCGCCGAACTGGGTATTGACCTATACGGCCGCAATGCTGCCGCCTTTATTCGTCTGGGGCGTGCTGACGAGCATCTGAACGCAATCGGCAATTATGTCGGTGCCGGTATCGTTATCGAAGCGCCGTTCCCGACCCGGTCAGAGGACCGGCTTGGCATCGCCGTCGCTTCGGCGGGTGCTGGCGATCCGTACAGACTCAGCATTGCGCAGCAAGGTTCGAAGTCAGCGAGACGCGAAACAACATGGGAATTGACGTACCGCGCCTCACTCAGTGAGCACCTGGTCGTGCAGCCTGATGTGCAGTACTTGCAAAATCCAGGTGCGGACGCCGGTATCGGTAATGCCTTGGTGGTCGGGCTTCGATTCGAATTGAGCTTCTGAGGCGCACACGACCGATTACTGGAGTTAATTGAAGCGTGCCGTGAAATTCTCGCGCATAGCGAAGCTTAAGGGTATCCCGAGAGATAACAATTGATTCGTAGCGGGGCTCGGGCTGTCGCCGTCCACAGCAGTCCCAGGTGAAAGGAAAGAAGATGACAATGAAAGCGGCCTTAATCCAAATGAATGTCATGTCCGATAAGCCGGCGAATCTTCGCAAGGCGCGGCAGCTTATCGATCGTGCGTGCGAAGACCATACAGTGGATTTAATAGACTTACCCGAATGCTTCACCTTTTTTTGGGGGCACGCGCGACGAGCAACGTGCGTCCGCCGAGCCCTGCCCAGGGGGAGATAGCTATGCGATGCTGAAGGAGTGCGCACAGCGTCACGGTATATTCATTCACGGTTCACTGAACGAGCTCGACGGGCGGAGCGTTTACAACACGACGATCGTTTTTAATCGTTCGGGCAAGGAGGTTGCCCGTTACCGCAAGATCCACATGTTTTCTATAACCGCGCCCGATGGTACCGCTTTCGACGAGAAATGGCTGTACATGCCCGGGTCGGAGTTGGTTGTCTATGATCTCGAAGGCGTATGCGTCGGCTGTACCATCTGCTACGACCTTCGGTTCGGAGAGCTCTTCCACGCGCTCGTGGAAAAAGGCGCACAGGTTATCGCCGTGCCCTCCGCCTTTACCCTTCAAACCGGAAAGGAGCATTGGGAAGTCCTGGTGAGAGCGCGAGCGATTGAGTCACAGTGTTACATTCTGGCAGCCACGCAAGAGGGTTCGTACATCGAGGAAGGACAAACGTATCATACCTACGGCCATTCCATGATCGTTGAGCCTTGGGGAACCGTTGTCGCGCGAAGAGGGTTGGGAGACGGTGTGATTGTTGCTTCCATCGAGGTTGACACCATTGCAGCCGCACGGTCGAGAATCCCCCTCGCAGCACATCGCGCCGAGCGGCCGCTGCATTTGTGACTCTTAATGTGTGGCTCGAATTGATCCGCTGTTGAGCGCGGGGTGCTGGTGAAGTAGTCGGCATGCTGGGACGGTCGGTGGGCTCGCACCTATTAGATATCTGAAACTGAGATTTCGCAGGGATGAAAAAGCTGGGCTGCTTTCTTACTGTGCCGGACATCGCGTTCATCGAGATCGCGGCGGATTTGGGATATGGCACGCTTTTGCTGGACGTCGAACATGGCACTTTCGATCTGAAGGATCTCGACAGGCTGATCCCTTTGGCGCGTCTTCTCGGCCTGGATGTCTTCGTCAAGGTGGAAGGGCCTCACGTAGAGTCCGTTCAGCAAGCGCTGGATTTTGGCGCCAATGGTGTGGTCATTCCCCATGTCCTGGGAGTGGACCATGCGCGTTTCGTCTGCTCAGGAGCGAAATATCCACCACTCGGAACACGCAGCTATGCCGGCGCGCGCACCGTCCGGTATGGTGCGCCGTCGCCGACTTATTTTGAAGACGATAATAAAGTCGCTTTGTGCTTTCCGATGGTGGAAACGGCGGAATCGCTCGAAGATGTCGCGGCGATATTGGAGTTGCCGACGGTCGATGGGATCTTCATTGGACCTTCGGATCTGTCGCTGACCCGTGGCCGCGGACGGTATGGATTCACCGATGCGGATCGGGTCGACATCGCGCATGTTGCAGAAGCATGCAAGGCGGCCGGCAAACCTTGGATCATGCCGGCATGGCGTGTCGATGAGAAGGTCTTCGCCGACGAGTATGGCGCTGCCGTCACCCTCATTGCCGAACAGCAAGGTGCAATGGCAACGGGTCTTGAGCTGGCTCTAAGACGCGTCGAGGCCAAATAAATCGTCCAGGCGGGCGGCTCACTAGCGTTCACATCGGTCATTAAGAGAAAGCGCCCAGCGGGTCGGCATCGGCGCAAATGCCTACCGGCTGATCTGGATGTGGCCTCGCTTGAGTTGCCTTTTCAAAGTGACCGCTGCAGGCCGAACGATCTCCAGCTAGGGGAATCTGCTCAGCAATTCATCGTCCACCGATTCGGTATGGACAACAACGCCGCGGACTATGGTCCACAGCTTGCCAAGGTTTATACACGTGGAACAGACGAGGATTTCGGAAAAGAGTTGTCGTGGAGCTGCACTGGCAAGAATCTGGCTCTCATACCGAGAACATGTATGGTTCGGCACATGAGGTACAGCGGGAAGCATTGTACTTGGAGAGGTGGTGGTGACAGCTAACACGTCGCTGCAAACGGAAGCGTCGCAATGTCACTTCCTTACATTCGCAAGGGCCGCGCCACTTTGCCGCGACGGTGAGCTCTGCGTCAAGTTGTAAAGACGTCATGCGCCTACGAATCCGTCACCGCCGTGCCGACGATGAATTGACCGAGCGGACGATCTCGGATATCGCTGTCAGACCACCAAACTCGATCGACGCGTATCGCCATCTTCGCTCCGGAGATCGCTTCGTCATTGCGTCGGAAACGAGTGTGACAAAAGTGTGACAAGCACTCATTTGGTAACTCTGCACCGTTGTGGTGTGCTTTTAGCTGATTGAAAAGAAAGAGAAAACCTGGTCGGGGTGAGAGGATTTGAACCTCCGGCCCCTGCCTCCCGAAGGCATTCGGGCGTTTGTAAGTAACTATTATCAATAGGAAAACTGGAGATGCCCGTGGACAAACTGTCACAACACTTCACAACGATTCCGGACTGATTCCGGCAATTTTCCGGTAGCCGCCAATTGGCGACACCCTTCACATTGCCAGGTCTTGTCACGCGGTCATCTCTCGGTCACGTTCTACATAAACTGATGACTGCGCTGATCGGCCCACGTGGTGCTCGCGCATTACAAGGCTGTGATTTTGTCCCGATTTATGCGAAAAATAGGAATTCGCCACACACAGCCCGAAATGAAGATGGCGAGGGCGCATGAGCCATTCCGGAGCCGCAGACTGTGACGCACATAACAATGCCTGCGCAAAACGGTGGAAAACGCTGTACCAGACGACATACTAGGGAAATATTGTTCACAGGCATCCCTTTGAGGCAGCATGATCAGTATTCCTCGACCTGACCCTCTTCGGAAGTCGCTGCTACGACGCGGCGTCGCGTTGTCTCGGTCGCCTGGAGCCGCTGGTGATGCGCTCACCTCTGGACCGGCTGCGGATCGCTTGACGAAGCAAGCTGCTCCATCGGCTGGCCGGGCCATTTTTCGTGCCTTCCCGCTTTTCGTCCTCGCGGTTGCGGCCGATGCGGCGGTTGTGGCTGAAACCGTCGATTTCGCCGAGATGTCGCTGGAAGAGCTGGGCAACATCAGAATTACGTCCATATCGAAAAGGCCCGAGAGCCTCGCGGATGCGGCAGGCTCGGTGTTCGTCATCACGGCGGAAGACATCCGGCATTCGGGCGTTACGAGCCTTGCCGAAGCATTGCGGCTGGCCCCGAACCTGCACGTCGCGCGAAGCCATGCCAGCGGCTATGCGATCCGTGCCCGGGGATTGAACGGCAGCACCACCAGCGCACCGAACAAGCTGCTTGTGCTGATCGACGGGCGCTCGGTTTACTCGCCGCTGTTCTCGGGCGTGTTCTGGGATGTGCAGGACGTGATGCTGGAAGACGTCGAGCGGATCGAGGTCGTCAGCGGACCGGGCGGCACGTTGTGGGGTATCAATGCCGTGAACGGCGTAGTCAACGTCATCACCAGATCCGCAACGGATACCCGGGGCGGGTTCGTGGCAGCCCGCGCGGGCAATTTCCACACCGGCGCCTCGTTCCGCTTCGGCACATCCGGTGCTGGCGGCAATTACCGCGTGTATGGGAAATACTCGGATCATGACAACCTGTCGAAAGCCGATGGCAGCGCCGTGGACGACGCCTGGCATAGGAGCCAGATCGGATTTCGCGCCGACTGGGAACGGTCACGCGAGCAGCTGATGGTGCAGGGCAACGCGTACGTCGGTCGCTTTGGCCAGCCCGAACCTGGTGCGATTGCCATTGACGGCACGGACCTGTCGTTGGCGACCATTGAGGCCTCAGGGGTCAACCTGACCGCCCGCTGGGAGCACCGCCGCGACAATGGGTCAAGTTTCAGCCTGCAGGCCTACTACGACCGGACGGAGCGCACGATTCCGCCGACCCTGCGCAACACACTCGACATCATCGACCTGCAGTTTCAACATTCGCTCGCTCCGATCGGCAGGCACGCGTTGACGTGGGGGGCAAATTATCGCTACGGCCGCGATCGGTCGGATAACACCAGCAGCGTCTTCGCCTTCCTGCCCGAGAATGTGGAGCAGAAGTGGAGCAGCCTGTTTGCACAGGACGAGATCACGTTGCGGGACGATCTGCGGCTGATACTTGGCGCGCGCGTCGAGCACAACCCTTACACCGGGAGTGAATTCCTGCCAAATGCGAGGCTGGCCTGGAAGCTCGCGCCCGACCATCTGTTATGGACCGCTGTTTCGCGTGCCGTGCGAGGGCCGTCCCGGTTGGACGCGGATGTCCATATTCCGAGTACTCCTCCGTTCCTCCTCGATGGGGGCCCCGGCGTGCGTTCCGAGGTTGCCAACGTTGCGGAGCTGGGATATCGGGGACAGCCTACGCGCGATCTGTCCTACTCGGTCACTGCTTTCCGTAGCGACTTCGATCACTTGCGCACCCTGGAGATAGCGCCGAGCGGCACGTTCTTTGTTTTTGCCAACGAGATGGAAGGCAGCACAACCGGCATCGAGATGTGGGGAGCTTACCAGGCACTGCCGCACTGGCGCCTCTCCGCGGGCTACACGGCGATGAGGGATCGCCTGAGGCTGAAGCCCGGCAGCTTCGACACCGAGGGCCCGAGTTCAGCCGGCAAGACGCCTTCCAACACCTGGCAGCTTCGCTCGGCCTTGGCAATTGCGGAGAATCGAGACCTCGACATCGCGGTACGCCACGTCGCAGCGCTGTCTAGCCCTGACGTCCCTGCCTACACGGCGGTCGACATGCGATTTGCCTGGAGATTGCAGCCGCATCTCGAGCTGTCGCTGGCCGCCTGGAATTTGCTGGACCAGGATCACGCGGAGTACGGACCTGTCGCCACTCGCAGCAGTATCCCGCGCACGGTTCTCGTGCAGGTCCGGTGGAATCTCCAATAGATCGCAATATGACACAGGCATACTTCGATGCGAGGCATCTCGCGTTCTAAATGCAAAGCTGCCTTGTCGTAATGACGTATACTGCAGCCGACGCGTCGAAGCGTGACTCGGCCTGCCTGAAAACCGGCGTGACTTGGATGAGGCCGAGTTCTTCGAGGCCGAGGTCAGCCAGGTCGCCGCTTCGGTCATGTATCGCATGCGCCGGCGCGCAGGCCGCGAGCAGGGCAAAATGCGAAGTGCAGCAAGTTGATCGATCGATGCCACATCCGGGTGTTAACCTTTTAGCAGTTCTGTCGATATCTGGGCAGTGCGGCCAGCATTCGGTTGATCGCGAATTGCGTGCGAGGGTAATGTGACCGAGTCCGCAGAAACGTTGCCCGCCGGACGGAGACAATGCACGTCCGCCAATTGACAGGTGCGCCATGCCCGAGACCACTGCACTATCCGTGACGGCAGGCTCCACCTCACCGTGGCGTCACGGTCGTACCAGCAGCCGGATTCGGCAGGGTGTCGCGCTCGAGCTGACGGAGTCGAGCGCGACTTCCGATGCGACGAAGGCCATGGACATGCTGCTCCGGTTTTGCGTCAACGACAGCTGAGACGATGCACCCGGGCGAACAGCAACACAGATTTACCAGGCAGGCGACGCTCGCGGTAATACTGGCCCTTTTGGTCGGCTGGTCCGCTGCGCTCAACGGCCAGCCGGTACGTTCGGCGGCAGAACAGAGCATCAAGGCGGCGTATCTTTACAAGTTCGCCAACTATGTGGAATGGCCGGCAACGGTCTTCGCGGCCGAGTCCGTTCCGCTCACGATCGGCGTCTTTGGCGCGGACTCGCTTGCCGCCGAAGTCGGGGAAATCACGGCAGGACGTACCGTAAACGGAAGGCGGATCGAGGTCCGGACAATCGCAGCCCCGTCCGAATTGAGCGGTGTGCACATCCTGTTCGTTTCGGCGGCGAGCGACAACGACCTGCCCGCATTGGCGGATGCGGCCACCGTGCATTCGGTGCTGGTGGTCACGGAATCCGAAGTCGGGCTTAAGCGCGGTAGCGTCATCAATTTCCGTCTCATTGACCAGCGAATCCGTTTCGACGTTTCACTGGATTCGGCCGACAGGAACCGTCTCCGACTCAGCTCGCGGCTGCTGGCGGTTGCGGAGAAAGTCCGATCGAGACGCCGATGATCGTGGGGCGACCCGGCAACACGATTCGCGGCAAATTGTTGTTCGTCGTGCTCGTTGCGACGTCGCTGGCGTTGCTGATCAGCGGCGCCGCGATGGCCATCTATGAACTGCGTGACTTTCGCGAGACCTGGGTCAATGACCTGACGGCGCAGGCGGACGTGATCGGCCTCGCGGCGGCGCCTGCGCTGCAGTTCCAGGACCCCGATGCCGCCTACGAGTACCTCGCGCTGCTAAAGGCCAAACCGAACATCACCGGTGCGGTCATCTACGAGGCGAACGGCGCGCTTTTCGCCAGTTACTCGCCCTCCGAACAAGAAGTGGCATTTCCGTCGTTGCCGGACGTCGACGGCCACCAGGTGCGGGAAGATGAACTCATCCTGTTCAAGCGCATCGTGGCGAATGACGAGATTCTGGGAACCGTCGGGCTGCGCGCCAGCTATAACCTGACCGGCCGGCTTCTCGACTACCTCGGCATCCTCGGTGTGATCATGGCGTTGAGCCTGATAGGTGCCGCCCTGATCTCCCGACGGCTTCAGCGCACGATTACGGAGCCGATCGCCGAAGTCACGTCCGTGGCACGACAGGTCATGGAGCAGCGCGATTTCTCGCTGCGCGCCGCGAAGTCGAGCAATGACGAAATCGGGCTGCTGGTGGATGCCTT
>CAZLNH010000243.1:0-14006 GCA_964560775.1 uncultured Woeseiaceae bacterium
GGCGCCCTCCCCCCGTTGGGCTGGGGGGGGGTCCGTGGGCGGCCGCCACGGGGCTGCCCCCCGCGCGACGACGGAGTCTTTACAAGCCCGAACGCCACCCCGTCGTGGCAAGCCCGAACGCCACCCCGTCGTGGCAAGCCCGAACGCCACCCCGTCTTTGCGAGGCGCACAGCGCCGTGGCAATCTCGCACCGATTGGCAGAGGCGGTGTCCGCGCGAGGTCGCCACGTCACTACGCTCCTCGCACTGCGTCGGGTCAGCAGGACGCCAGGTCCTGTACCCCCTCAACCACAGCGGGAGCACGACGGGCTGAATGTCTTCAAGGATGTAGTCCAGCCAGCGAACCGGTTCCGCTATACAGGTACCAATACCGCCGGCCGCCGATGGTCTTCGATTTGAACGAGAGGTTGGCGCCGTCGGACAGCGGGTGGATGCAGTTCTGCAGCAGCTCGCTGTAGAGCGGTGACCAGCCCATATCGTCCAAAACGAGATCGACATCGAGTTCCGCGACGAAACGGCCTTCGTGCACGCGCTTTGTTAGCTTTCAGCACTTCGATCTCGCACGAGCTTACTGCGTCGAAGTTTCTGCTCACTACGCATGACGTGCAAAATGATTACGCGACCCTGCTCTTTGTCATGCCGATAAATGATGCGACATGGAGGCTCGATAATCTAACGGTAACGCCACCCACGAAATTCCCGGGGTTTCGAACCACTGTCCGGATGCTTTTTGAGCTGATCAACATGTCCGAAAATTCGCCGAACAAGCTCTTGTGCTGCCGGCCGATTCTCAAGAGCGATGTAGTCCGCAATAGAATCCAAATCTGCCAGCGCGGGGTCAGACCAAATTACTTCAGCCATCGAGCCATTTTGGCCTTCGCTTGATCGTTGGACACGGTGCGCCCTTCATCCACAGCGCGCTCTCCACGGGCTATTCCTTCCAAGAGCTTCATCTTAGCCTGGAGCTTTTCGTAGCTATCAACATCAACGAGATATGCCGAAGGCCGTCCATGTTGAGTGATCAGGATTGGCTCTTTGTCCTTCGCCAATTCCGACAGCAGATCGGTAGCCTTTCGCTTCAGGGTCGTGACGAGTTCAGTGCGCATAGTGTGATACTAAAGTGCCACTATGCTAAAAGCAAGCACTCCCCCGTCGTTGCGAGGCCGCCTACGGCGGCCGCGGCAATCTCGCGCGGATTGGCAGAGGCGGTATAAGTACGAGTTCGCCACGTCGCCCCCGTCGTTGCGAGGCCGCCTACAGCGGCCGTGGCAATCTCGCGCGGATTGGCAGAGGCGGTATAAGTACGAGGTCCCCACGTCGCTGCGCTCCTCGCGATGACAGCGTGCCTTGCGATCCACGCAGCCCGCCACTACCATCACCTCCAGCCGACTGGTCGCCTGCGACCACGACCCGTACACCCAGGACCGCCCCTTGCCAGCCACAACAACCCGCCGCAGCGCCACCACGAAGCGGTCCCAAACACTTGTTATATGGCTGCTGGCCGCGCTGGCCGGCACGGCCGTCGCCGGCCCGCTGCTCCCGGCCGGTGACACAACCCTGCGCCACGACATCCAGCTGCTCGCCGATACCGGCATCCTCACCGGTCCCGTGACAAGCTGGCCGCTGGCCTGGGGCCCGATCCTGGCTGACATTCGCAACATCGACACCACCCGAATCCATTCCCCCGCCGTCCAGGCCGCCCTCGAGCGCCTCCGCCTGCGCGCCGAGTGGGAAGCTGGCATCAACGACCTGACCTATTCGGCCACCGCCAGCGTCGCCGAGACCCCCACCCGCATCCGCTCCTTCCAGAACACCCCACGCGAACAGGCCGAACTCGGCGCCGGTCTCGCCTGGACCGGCGAGCGCTTGAGCGTCGTGCTGAAAGGGCAGGTAGTCGACGACGCAAACGGCGGCACTGACACGCGAGCTGACGGCTCGCTGATAGGCATCGCATTCGGCAACTGGTCGCTGTCAGCCAACACGCTGGATCGCTGGTGGGGTCCGGGCTGGGACGGCAGCATCATCCTGTCGAACAACGCGCGCCCGATGCCGGCTGTAAGCCTCGACCGCACCTTCACCGATGCCTTCGAGACGAAGTGGCTCAGCTGGTTCGGCCCGTGGGACCTGAGCGTCATGATGGGCCAGCTCGAATCCGACCGCGAGGTCCCGAACGCACTGTTTTTCGGCATGCGTTTCAATTTCCGCCCGATCCCGTCGCTCGAAATCGGCCTGACGCGCACGGCGCAGTGGTGCGGCGACGACCGTCCGTGCGACGCCAGCACGTTTGGCGACCTGCTGCTCGGCAACGACAATATCGGCGACGCCGGTATTGGTGATGACAACGAACCCGGCAACCAGCTGGCCGGCGTCGATTTCCGCTGGTCGCAAGCGGGCTTCGGCTGGCCGACGGCCATCTACGGCCAGTTCATCGGCGAGGACGAGGCGGGCGGGTTCCCGAGCCGCTACCTGGGCCAGGCCGGCATCGAGGCCAGCGGCCACTGGCGCGACACCTGGTCGTGGCGCTGGTTCGGAGAGTTCTCGGGCACGAGCTGCCAGTTCCACGAGTCCAGCGAGCTCTTCAACTGCGGCTACAACCACGGCATCTACGGCACCGGCTACCGCTACCGCGACCGCCCGATCGGCCACGGCGCCGACAACGACGCGCGCCTCATCTCAACCGGCCTGACCGTCGTCAACGCCGACGAAACCGAGTGGCGCCTGCTCATCCGCAAGGGCGAACTGAACCGTGGCGGCCCCCCCGATACGCGCAACACGCTGACCCCGGTCCCCGAAGATATATCGAGCATCGACGTAAGCCACGCCCGCGCGTTCCGCTACGGCCTGGTCGAGGCCGGCATCGGCTTCGAGCAAACCGACAACGCCGCAACCGGCAGCGACGATAACGTGCGTTTCTACCTTCAATGGCACAGCGCGTACTGACATGAGATTGCTGAGTGCCAGCCTTGTCATTTGTGTCCTTTGCACACCGGCAGCGTCCACCGCGAGCCCGTTCGCCGCGCCCGGCGACCTCCTGCTGCGCAACGACCTGCAACTTTTGAACGACGCCCGGGCAACCAATGTACCGCTGTCGACCTGGCCACTGTCCTGGCCCGACCTCGCCGCCGCCCTCGCGGACGTAGATACGGGTGCACTTAGCGAAACTGAACTCGCCGCCTACCACCGCCTGCGCCGGCAAGCTGACAAAAGCAGCCAACCGCTTCGTTACACCGCCACCGCCAGCGCCGCGAGCAACCCGCGCATTATCCGCACGTTCGACAACACCCCCCGCGACAACGGCGAGCTGTCAGCTGGGGCGTCATGGACCGGCAACCGCTTCACGGCCAACGTAATGGCGACCGTCGCAAGCAACGCCGCTGATGGCGACGACCTGCGCCCCGACGGCACCTACGTCGGCGTCGTCCTCGGCAACTGGATGCTCACCGCCGGCTGGCAGGAACGCTGGTGGGGTCCCAGCCGCGACGGCAGCCTGATCCTGTCAACGAACGCGCGGCCGGTGCCAGCAGTAGCAGTACAGCGCAATCGAAGCACACCGTTTGAATCAAAGTGGCTGTTATGGATTGGCCCGTGGACGATGACGTCATTCATTGGCGTATTGGACGACGAGCGAGTAATCGACAACGCATCGTTGTTCGGGCTGCGCATTGCATTTCGACCGTTACGCAGTCTCGAGATCGGGCTCTCCCGAACGGCCCAGTGGTGTGGCGAAGGCCGCCCCTGCGACGGCCAGGCATTCATCAACCTGCTACTCGGCAAGGACAATAAAGGCGTCAACGTCACTGGCGAGGAAGAGCCCGGGAATCAGCTTGCCGGAGTCGATTGGCGCTGGAGATTGCCGGGGGAATTACGTGCAGCGGTGTATGGACAGTGGATCGGCGACGATACGCGCAGAGGCGGCCCCGAGATCGGGAATTTTCTGCGGCAGGTGGGTATTGAGCACTGGGGGAGTCTCGGCGACGCACAACATCGCATCCACCTTGAGGTAGCCGAGACCAGCGCGCGTGCCGGCGGCCTGGGGTTTAGCCAGCTGCGGCCCAATTCGGCGTACGAGCACAGCATCTACAGGACGGGTTATCGCTACAACGGCCGCGTGCTCGGACACGGCATGGATAACGATGGTTTGTCCTACTCACTCGGGACAACGCTGGTACAATCCGCCGGAAATACGTGGGATGTCAGCCTGCGCGTTATGGACATCAACCGCGCGGGTCCGCCAGACACGCGGCACACATTGAGCCCCGTACCGCAGGACCAGCTCGATTTTTACGTCAGTCATGCACGGCCTGTTCCGATTGGCCTGTTGCAGTTCGGCCTCGGCTATCGCCAGACCGAGACGGAGTCGACGGGCACGACAGACCGCGACCTGACTGGATACATACAATGGAGTTCGCAGTGATCGGGGTAAGTGTGGCCAGCCGGGCAAATTTCACAGTATTCTTTTTCGCCATTGTCGTTGCCTGCCTGTCAATGGTCGCCCTGACCACTTCGGTTGCGGCTCAGACTTTCGAGCCCAGCGCCGAGCAGATGCGAATGATTGACCAGCTGCCGCCGGCGCAGAGGCAGCAGGCTATGGATGCGCTGCGAGAGTTTCAGTCGCAGCAGCAGCAAAGCGGGACCGGGTCGTCCCGCCTGTCGGAGGAATTGGGTGAACGCGAGCCAGCGGATGCTGAACGCGATGGCCAAGAATTCGAACTCCCCGACGAAGTACCGCGCGCTGAAGGCGGCAGTAGCCTGATCATCAGCCTGATACCCAGGCCCAACCTCACGCAGCCTGAATTGCTGGAACTCGAAGACGACGCCGCGTTGCGCGCCGTGCAGGGTAGCCGCTATTACGAACTGGATGACTCGGGTGTGCTGCGGCTCCCCGGCCTGAACGATGTGCCGCTGCGCGGCCTGACGGCCGACGCCATCGTCGAGCGTTTGAGCGCCGAACCCGCCCTTGAGCCGTTCAACATCACCGCCACCATCCTGCAAACGGAAAAGATGGGCGCCAAAGCTCTTGAGCCCTTTGGCTACGACATCTTCGCACCCGAGGATGCCGAGGGAGCCGAGGTTGCCGAGTTTGAACCGCCGCTGTCCGGCCCGGTGCCGCCGGATTTCGTGCTCGGAACCGGCGACATCGTGCGTGTGCAGTTGTACGGCAATGTCAGTAACTCGTACGAACTGGAGGTAACGCGCGACGGCACGCTGCACCTGCCCGAACTCGGACCGATGAACGTTGCGGGGCTGCGCTTCCCGGAATTCCGCAATGAACTCGAGAAGCGCGTGCAGCAGATGCTGATCGGCACCCAGGTCAGTGTGACGATGGGTGCGTTGCGGTCGATTCGCGTATTCGTGATGGGCGACGTCAACCGGCCGGGTTCGTACGTCGTCAGCAGCCTCGCCACTATCAGCAGCGCGCTGTACCGCAGCGGCGGCATCAGCGAAGTCGGCACGCTGCGCGATATCCAGTTGAAGCGCCAGGGCCGGCAGGTCGCGAACCTCGACCTGTATGACCTCTTGCTGAACGGCGACACGTCGGACGATGCGCAGTTGCAGCAGGGCGATGTCATCTTCGTGCCGCCCATCGGCACCACCATCGGCATCGGCGGCGAAGTGCGCCGGCCGGCTATCTACGAAACCCGACGCGACCTGACACTGGGCGCGGCGCTGCGCCTGGCCGGCGGCCTGACGGCCGAAGCTTACCCGGAAGGCAGCACGCTTGAGCGCATCGGCGACAACCGCCATCGCCGCGTGCTGAGTGTGGATTTGGGCACTGATGCCGGCCACGCGATGCCGGTGCAAAGCGGTGACACGCTGATGATTCCACGCGTGCTGCCGAAACTGATGGACACAGTCACGCTGGAAGGGCACGTGTACCGGTCCGGCAATTATGAATGGCGACCCGGCATGCGATTGACCGAGCTGATTCCATCGCTGCAGGCACTGCGTTCCGGCGCGGATCCGCATTACGTATTGATACGCCGCGAGACTGGAGACGACCTCACCATTACGACGTTGTCCGTGGACCTGGCTCGCGCGCTCGCCGCACCACAGTCCGACGAGAACATCCAGTTGCAGCCGCGTGACACCGCATACGTCTTCAACCTGGCGTTCGGCCGGCAACGCGTCATCGAACCAATATTGGAGGAACTGAAGCAACAGGCCACATACGACGCCGCGTACGAAGAAGTTCGTATCGCCGGGCAGGTGCGGGCGCCAGGTTCGTATCCGCTGCATCCCGGCATGCGTATCAGTGACCTGTTGCTCGCCGGTGGCAACCTCGATGAGGCCGCATTCACTGAGGACGCAGAACTTACGCGGTTCAACGTAGTTGACGGTGAGTACCGTGAGAAGGAAGTAGTAACGGTTGATCTTGCCGCCATTCTGCGCGGTGACGCCAGCGTGGATATGGTGTTGTCGCCGTACGATCACCTGCGCATCAGCCCGTTGCCGGACTGGAACTCCGACTGGTCCGTGACCCTGGAAGGAGAAGTGCGGTTCCCGGGGGAGTACCAGATACTGCGTGGCGAAACGCTGAGCGACGTCATGGAACGTGCGGGCGGATTGACAGCGCAGGCCTTCCCGGAAGGTGCGGTTTTCCTGCGCGAGGAATTGCGCGAAAGAGAGCAAGAGCAGATCGAGCGCCTTATTCGCCGCATGGAAAGTGATCTCACATCGTTGTCACTGCAAACGGCCGAAACGACCGGCGCAGAAACACTTGACCTGGGCCAGTCGTTGCTCAACCAGCTTCGGGAGACCGAGGCAACCGGACGGATGGTCATTGATGTCGAGCAAGTGCTGAGCAAACGTGCGGCGGAGCGGCGGGCACATGATCTTGAGTTGAAAGACGGGGATCGCTTGTTGATTCCCGGAAAATCTCAAAGCGTGACGGTGCTCGGTGAGGCGCAGTACCCGGCATCGCATCTGTACTCGCCGGACCTGGACCGTGACGAATACATTGCAAAGAGCGGTGGCCTGACGCGACAGGCAGACAAGGGGCTGATTTATGTTGTTCGTGCCAGTGGTGCGGTGGAGTCGGGCAACCGATCGCGTTGGTTTAGCCGTGGGGAAAGTACTGATATTCGGCCTGGTGATACGATCGTGGTTCCTTTGGATACGGATCGAATGCGGCCGTTGACGTTTTGGGGAAATGTGACGCAAATTCTGTATCAGGGTGCGATTGCAATTGCCGCGGTACGGACGTTCGATAACTGATGAGTAGATCCGGTAAATCTGTCCAGCGCCCGCCCGGACGTTCAACGATTGTTCCTGATGTGTCGCGATACGTAGGAGCGGCACAGACTTTCCAGTATCATTGCGCCCCATGAGCTCGAATCTCTCCGAAGTTGACATCTTTCAACTCTGGAACATCGCTTGGGTCAACAAGTGGTTGATAGGCGGAATCACCGCCGTGTTCGCGGTAGGTTCCATTGTCTATGTGCTTTCGCTGCCCGATTACTACCGGGCGGAAACCGTGCTAATGCCGGCGCAGGATGACGGCGGAAGTGGCGGCCTGTCCTCCTTGGCTTCTCAATTCGCGGGACTGGGCAATTTCGCGTTCAGCACTAGTACGGACCGCTCCTCCGAAGCACTTGCCGTGCTGCGCTCGCGTGCGTTCACGGAAGAGTTTATCGAGCGCCACGGGATGCTTCAGGTCCTATTCGAAGACCAATGGGACGCGGAAAGAGGCAAATGGATCGCCGACAATCCGGATGAAAGGCCGACACCATGGAATGGTTACAAACGTCTCCGCGACATGCGTACGATCGTCGAAGACAACGCGACGGGAATGGTGACTGTCGCCATAGAATGGACCGATCCCGCGCTGGCAACTGCATGGGTCAATGACATGGTCGCAGAGCTCAACGCACTAATGCAGCGGGAAGTGATCGCCGAAGCTGTGCGCAACCGCAGTTTCATCGAGGGACAGGTCGGCTCGACCAGTGTAGTCGAAATGCAGCAAGTCCTTTACCGGTTGCTCGAGAACGAGATCCAGACCGCGATGCTCGCGCACGGTCAGGACGAATTCGCATTCAAGGTCGTGGACCCGGCATTGATTCCGGAAGAAAAATCGAGGCCTGCACGCGCGGTTATCTGTATTTTTCTCACTCTCTTCGGCGGCATCGTTGCGGTCTTGACCGCATTCATGAGGCACGCGTACCGACAGCGCAAGGCCAATTAACGGCAATAGTGGCCGACGATGTCGACCACCATTGCCGCTGGTTTCAAAATGCGATGTCTCGGGTGTGGTGCTAAGGTACTGGCGGAGATAGACGCTGCCCAGTTTACGAAATCGCCTCCAGTAGTTCCAGATACTGGCTTTTCTCTACCCGCGTGATGACTTTGTCGTTGTGCCAAAGCAATGTGAACGGAGTTCGAAAGTGGCGACAGGTCTGCGCGAGACCGGCTGCACAGTCCATCGCTGCTTCCCAACCCAGTCCTTGATAGTTCCGGCCGGTCAGCGTCACGTCCATGACGATAAGCGGTAACTCCCGCAAGCGGAGCGGTTGCTCGCTTCGCCAGTCATACGTCGTATATTCACGCGAGGTACCGCAACGAAACCCCGTCGCATCCGCGAATCCAACCGAACTATCCTCGCGGATGCCGACCTCATCCAGATGTCCCCACGTGGACGCAGCGTTCCAGCGCAGATAGTGCTGCCGGCTCGTGCGTGACCAATCACTGACTGTCGCGCTCGCGACTGCACGCTCCAGTTCCTCGACCTCGGCACGGAACCGCTCCGGCTCCACTGACGATCGATAGCTCGGGTGAATGCCAATCTCATGGCCACGGCTCGCGACCCGATCCAGTAGGGATCCAAGGAATGGAGATGCAATGTCGTATCCGCTGTCATATCGCGTGCGGTCTGACGCCATGAAGTGGAAACGCGAACTCACCCCGACGCGTTCCGACTGGTCCATCAACCAATCGAAGGTGTTAATCGGGTCTTGGTGTGCGTCTGCGCGCAGGTGTGAATATAATCGCCGCAGCATCATCGCCGGATCGCGCCTTCGTACCAGGTCACCGACGCTTCGTCGAAGCACGAGCGCGGCATGGGCGTTGGCAGAGCTGAACGGATGATCCACGTCGTGCGTTAGTATGAGCCGATATTCGCTGCGCGCGCACTTCGACCCGGTCCAAATGAGTTCGATCCAGTTCGCAAGCAACATCGTGTATTCGTCGACCAACGGTCGTTCGAGCAAGCCTTCGCGGTGAAGCAAAGACGACGCTGCCGGGAATCGACTGTGCTGGTCGAGCGACTTTTCGTCTGCGACGACTTCTTCATAACGTGTCAGGAGGAAGAAACAACCACCAAATAGGTCCATTGGTACCAGGAGTCTGGATCCGTCCATCCGGGGACCGCCCGTACCCTCTTTTTCCCCGAAAAGCACGGGCACGCTGTCCGAGGCACCAGCAACCGGCATTCGCAGAAGCGGCTCTGCCGGCAACGACTCAGGCCGGCGCCATAAACCGGGCGAACCGGATAGTAACAGGTCGGGGAACTCGATGGACCCCGACGCACCCGGACAGCTGAGCATGACGCACGGCCGGTCGTGATGGACGAGGTCGAACCGGATTCCAAGGAATTCGCGCAGGATGATGCCGAGCACGTACTCGCGCTCGGTTCGCCTCGACTCCGGAGCCGTCACCAGCAGGCGCATCCGTTACTTCCTTAACCACTTGGCAAGCTGGTAACCGGCGCGTACCAGTGGCGAACCCTTCGTTACCTGGAGGATATTTCGTTGTTCCGCACCGAATCCTCGAAAGAAGCGTTCCACGTTCGGGATCATCGAACCCTCGAAGTCGAAAGCGAGCCCGCGCCTGCTCGCGTCGCACAGCCCTTCCCAGAGCACATAGGTGCCCGCTCCGCTGCTGCGCAACTCTGGGTCGCCACCGCCGACTAAGTAATACATCGTCCGGTCGTCCCAGACAAACAACGCCGCCGCATGCAGGCGTCCTTGCCCGTCCACGGCCGCGACCGCACGCCCGGCATCCCGGCACCGGATCGCCTCCATAACCGACTCTAGCACTGTCGGTGACACGCGCATGCCGTGCCCTTGACGTCGGAAGGTTTTCCGGATCAGGTCGATCAACCGGTCCGCGCTGATTTCATTGATGACGAGATTCCGGCGGCCTTTCTTGATCTGCCGGCGGGACGCTTCATCGAGATTGGCCTCGAGCGCGTCTGTGTCACGACAATCCGCCAGGACATACGTCGCCCGTGCTTCAATACGGAACCCGTTCCAGTATAGCGGCAGCCAATAGCCGAAATCGGCATGGAGGTTCTGCGCGATCCAGTTGTGACGTGGCAAATCCGCTATCAACTGCTGGAGCAGTGTCGCGGTACGCGAGTATTGCGTTGCCTGCTTGCCTTCCATAGGCGCAATCCATGGTCCAGCCCTGTTAGTCAATGGTGGAGATGACAGCAGGGCTAACCCGGGCGGTGATTTCATCCTTGTAAAAGGCCAGCGCGCCACGATACGGCCGTCCACGGCGACTTCCGCCTGGTCCCAGCCACGCAGCGCGGTTGCATCCCACCACCAAGGTTGGTGGAGAATAGAATAGCCGTCGCTCATCCGAGCCCCTTGGCGCGCAATGCGCCGCCTACGCATTCGACCCATTTTTTCGGATATTTGTCGAGGTTGCTTGGTGCGCCAAAATTGTGAGGAAACTCGAATTCGGTCCGTCGCGACAGGCGCAAACCAGCGCGTGCACACTCCGACACTATGTGATGAATGACGCCGGACGGATCAGCGCAAAGATTTTCGTAGGTAACATCGATGAACTTGTGCGAATCCACTCTTTTGCGTATGGCGTCAATCTCGGCGCGAATACCTGCAACCTGCTCCACGGCCTCCGCGAACGGAGTCTCAACGATGTCTCTTTTGGTGAGAGTCGCCGGGCGTACCGAGAACCAGTTATTTATGCTTCCACGCAGTTTTTGACGGGCACTGAGAATGGAAAGTGCCGTATCCCTGTAGTCGCGACTCATTACGATGAAGATTGCGTTTGGGAAGGCTTCGATCAGCAATGGTATTCGGAGCGACAGAACCAGATTCTTGAATATCAGAATGCGACCGGAAGCGGCGGATAACGCGCTTATGGATCGACGCAATGCTAACAGCTTGTCACGGCTTACGTCGTCCAGGCCCAGCGAATGAGGTTGTCGCGGGAGGAATCGATACCAGTAGTGGGGGCATTCACTGGGCGCATGCTTGCCCTCCGTAGTACCAAACTCGGAATGAAACTCCAGGCCTTGTCCAAACGGGGTTGGGCGGCGCGCCTCCACCCAGGCAGGAGCGCGAAACCACCGGCAATGCCGATTCGTGAGATAGCCAACATCAACTGATGTACTGATGAGCTGGCAGAGCAGCGTCGTCCCCGATCTGGGTGCCCCGACGACAAAAATGGGCCCCGCAATTTTATCTTCGGACCTTGTAATAAACATTTCAAACGGAGCCAGAAACCAATTTGCAATAAAATTGATGGCCAGTTTCGCGCGGCGTGGAATCACTGCTTTGTTGCCTCGCCGACGGCACTGAGCCAAACTGCCTTCTGCACGTCCCAATTGAAACGCTCGCTCGCGCGCCTGACGTTCGTCACTAACTGCGCTCGGTCTCGTGCTAATAATTCGCTGCATGCTTTCGACAGAGCCTCCGGCACAAGTTGGTCACAAACGATGCCGAGGTCCATTTCCTCAACGACCCGACGCATCTCCGGCAAGTCGGAAACGATTACCGGCAACCCTGCCATCAGGTACTCGAACAGCTTGTTCGGCATGCAATGCTGGTAGCTGAAGCTCGTCCCTTGAATCAGTGCGAGCCCGAAATCGGCAGAAGCGGAATGCTCAAGTACTTGATCGGGCGGAACGACCGGATGGTGGAAAATATTCGAAGTCCTGGACTCGTATTCCCGCACCTTTGACTCAAGAATGCCACGGCCCATGACGACCAGCACCATACGGTCGTCGGGCATCGCGGCAAATGTATCCAGCATCAGTTCAATCCCCCGGTTGGGCCGCAACCAGCCCTGAGTCAGAAAGATCGCCTGGTCAGGGCGGATCCCGAACCGTCGCCGGAAGCGGTCGTCGTTGGAAACAGCCGTCCGGTAAGGGCAGTTCATCACGACGGCCGGACGTGCAATTCCGTAGACGCGTGCATACTCGTCCGCAATCCCTTCGTATACCGTCACCACCTAAAATGTAAACCGTATAAGGGTGCCTTCACGCATTTGCATCAGACGGATAATTACTCGACTCTGGCCTGCCTTGTGGTTGGATTCGAACTCGTGCGCATCGTAAACGATGCGGGCACGACCACCCGATACGGCCTTCAAGAACACCCCGCCCGGAAGGGTGTTAAGGTCGTTACAGTGGATGATATCGAAATCACGGAATCGCCAGCCGACGCGCAGGCACCACTCGAGGTACTTGAAGAACTGGATCGGTCGCCACTTTGGCGCGCCACGAGTCCAGAGCCGGACCCGTTCGACCTCGATGGCCCCGATTCGCTGACAGATGGGTAAGTCGCGTTCGTGCAGAGCCACGACTTTCGCGCTGTAACCGGCCTCTATGAGGCTGTTGCACGCACGAAGCACGCGCGAGTCCGTCTCGAAACTATGCAAAACCATGCTCAGAACCCGGCGGGTCATGACAACTCCTCCGCGTCCTGGTGCATATAACGAAGATAGAATGCGAAAATCAAGAGCAGTACTAATAGTCGGTTGCTGAAAATAGTGTTTCCACTGATCATTGTGAACGACATTGTCAGGAAAAAGGTGAGCGCCAAAAAAGGCGCCATCCGCCAATGCGCCAGGTAGTGCCCCCCGGCGCGTAGAACAAATACGGTCACCATTAATAAATTGAGCACGCCGCCATGGAGCAGGCCCGCGATGAACGGATTGTGCGGATAAGTTTCACCCTGACCGTCTGCCAGAATACGCAGATAACCAAAACCGTCGCCAAATGTGAGTTGACGTAACGAAAATCCTTCGGCAATCGAAACGGAACTGGCAAGCAATTGTCCGCGTCCGCTTTCCAGCGTATCACCAAGTGTTGCGAGGGTTGCGAGGCGAGCGAACAATCTTTCCACCTGGTCGAATGATGCGACGGACACAGCTGCCGCAATCTCGTGCCCCGCAGACAGCCAGATCGTCGTTACCGCACCGCCGACTGCCACTATTGGCAGGATCGAACCGGTCGATACCCGCCAACGGATCATGAAGCGCCCGCCTATTCGCCCTGCCCATGGCAGTGCAACTACCAACACGACGATCATTGCGAGACCGAACAGCAGGTAGAAGCGGCGCGATCCGGTTAAAATCGCCGCCGCCAGAATCAGAATAATCCCGGAAGCAATGGCCCATCGTTGCCAGACCCGGTCAGTACGAACCAGGAGCCAGGATCCGGCCAGGGCAGCCACCGACAGCCCAAGGGCGGCCATATTGTAGTCCGTCTGCAGCGCGCTACCCATCGGATATCGCCCGTCGGCACCGATCGAAATGACCTCGTCCAGTCTCCGACCATGGATCAGGAGCCAGAACTTGTAAAGGCACAATGCAGCGACCGGGATCATCAGTACAAAAACCAGACGCGCGGACAGCGCGATGCATTTCCGCAATTGCCCAGTAGCGGCGATTCGAGCGAGTACAAGGACCATCACCCAACCGACCATCGCATTAAGGGCATCAGCGCGAACGTTCACGAACAACATGTCGGACTGTCCGATACCCAGAAACAGCAGCCCGGTCACCCCCAGATATAAAAGGGTAAGTTCGGGATCCCAATAGAGTTTCCCACCATCCACAAGCACAAAAATCAGCGTAAGCATCGCAAGAAAAGCAACCAGCGGCGTCACCAGCGGAAAACCGTACGGCATTACCAGGCCGGTGACGACAATGCCAAATACGATCGATACAAGTGCAGTTACTGGTGTCATCTGCCCGCCAGCGCCTCTAATCCGGCCCGCAGGTGGTACAGCGCCGGAAGGAGTCTCCCCTGGGTCCGCT
>CAZLNH010000244.1:0-2412 GCA_964560775.1 uncultured Woeseiaceae bacterium
GTTCAGAAAGTGGTCGTAGCCGTAAATCGTGTGCGCTTTCTGGATGAAATCGGCCACGTCGCGCATCGCGCCGATTTCCGCTTCCCGATGCAGCCGCTGCCGGCGCTTGAACTCATCGACCGTCAGCCCGCCGAGGTCCGGCCGGCCGATCTTGCCGAGAAAGGTAGCCACCGGCTCCAGATTCTCGACGGTGATGTTGCTTGAAATGTAGATCGAGTCGCTGCGCAGCAGGTCGCGCAGAAACCCGACCTGCATTGCCTGGCGCTTGATGTTGTCGAGGATCGGTTCATCCAGATAGCGGGTACCGATGCGATAGTCGCCTGAATAATGAAACCAGCGCGACCGCGGCAGGTTGCCGGCCAGCGTGGTCTTGCCCACGCCGGACATGCCGAGCAGCGTAATTGCCTTGTGGGGCCATTTCAGAAATTGTTCGGCTGTCATGCGCATGGGCGGCGATTATACGGCCCGGTGGACTTGAACGCGGGATTACCCGATGCTTGGACGATGGCGCTCGATCGCTTCAACGTAGCCGTTCGTAACTGGTTCGGAAGCGCGTTCGACGCGCCGAGTCCGGTGCAGTCGAAAGCCTGGGAGTCGATCGCCTCGGGCCGCGACACGCTGATCAGCGCACCGACCGGCTCCGGTAAGACGCTGGCGGCTTTTCTCGCGGTGATCAACGATCTGATCGAGCAGGCCGCCTACGGTGGCCTCGAGGAGGTCACTTACGTTTTATATGTGTCGCCGCTGAAGGCGCTGTCGAACGATATCCACCGGAATCTGCAGCAGCCACTGGACGGCATCCGGCGCGAGCTGGCCGCGCTGCTCATCGATGACGTGCCGATTCGTGCCGCGGTGCGCACCGGTGACACGCCAGCCAGCGAGCGTGCGCGCATGCGCCGCAGTCCGCCGCATATTCTTGTCACGACGCCGGAGTCGCTCTACATCCTGCTGACGTCGGATTCCGGCCGCGCGATGCTGGGTTCGGTCAGCACCGTCATCATCGATGAGATTCATGCGCTGGCCGGCAACAAGCGCGGCGCGCATCTGGCCCTGTCGCTGGCGCGGCTCGAGGCACTGTTGCCGGCGCCGCCGCGCAGGATCGGCGTCTCGGCCACCAGCCAGCCGATCGAGGCGATGGCGGAATTCCTGACCGGCGCCGGACGCGCACCGGCAGCGATCATCGACGAAGGCCATGCGCGCGCACGTGACCTCGCGCTGCTGCTGCCCTCGTCGCCGCTGTCACCGATCATGGAAGCGGAAGTCTGGAGCGAGATCTACGAGCAGCTGACGGTACTGATCGAGTCGCACCGGACCACGCTCGTCTTCGTGAACACGCGGCGGCTGGCCGAACGTGTCGCGCGTCATCTCGCCGAGCGCGTCGGCGAGGATCTCGTGACCTCGCACCATGGCAGTCTCGCGAAGGAGCATCGCTTGCGCGCTGAGCAACTGCTGAAGGCGGGCAGTCTGAAGGCCATTGTCGCAACGTCGTCGCTTGAGCTTGGTATCGACATCGGCGACGTGGATCTTGTTTGCCAGCTCGGCTCGCCGCGCGCGATCACGGCCTTTCTGCAGCGCGTCGGCCGCTCCGGGCATGGTCCGGACCGGATGCCGAAAGGCCGTTTGCTGCCGCTGTCGCGGGACGAGCTGGTCGAGTCGGCCGCGCTGCTGATGAGCGCGCGCAATGGCGTACTCGACCGGCAGCGGATCTGCCGCGAGCCGCTCGATGTGCTGGCCCAGCAGGTGGTCGCCGAATGCGGCATGCGCGAATGGGCGTATGACGAACTGCTCGCCCTGTGCCGCACGGCCACGCCGTTTCGCGAACTCGACGAAGCCGCGTTCGCGGGAGTCATCGACATGCTGGCCGATGGCTTCACGACGCATCGCGGCCGGCGCAGCGCGCACCTGCACTACGACCGGATCAATCGCTTACTGCGCGGCCGCAAGGGCGCACGTCTGACGGCAATCACGAACGGCGGCGCGATCCCGGACCAGTTCGACTTCGATGTTGTGCTGCTGCCGCATGAATACCCGATCGGTTCGGTCAACGAGGACTTTGCGACCGAGAGCATGGCCGGCGATATTTTTCAGCTCGGCAACACGTCGTACCGGATCCTGAAGGTCGCGACCGGCAAGGTCTTCGTTGAGGACGCAAAGGGGCAGCCGCCCAGCATCCCGTTCTGGTTCGGCGAGGCGCCGGGCCGCAGCGAGGAACTGTCTGAGGCTGTCAGCGAATTGCGCGAGCAGATCGATCAGGCGCTCGAGAGCGCCTCGCCCGAAGCCGTGGCCGCCAGTCTGCAGCGCGACATCGGGCTCGACGAGTCCGCCGCCGCACAGCTTGTGCAATACCTCGCAACCGGCAAGGCTGCGCTCGGTCACTTGCCGGTTCTTGGCCGGCTCGTGTTCGAGCGGTTT
>CAZLNH010000245.1:0-3007 GCA_964560775.1 uncultured Woeseiaceae bacterium
AGCCGGTCCCATACGTTCAGCGCCGACTCGGTAACAAAGAGTAATGCGCCAATCGCGATGACGAACAGCAGCGCGATCAGCACGCCGATGCTCACGCGGATGAAGCGGTCGAGTTTCATTGGCGCAAAGACTGCCCGAAAAGCGTATCCAGCGGAAGCTGGTGCACAGGTCGTAGTAACGCCAACAGCCCTGCGGCCTTGCCGCCATGACGCCGGACAGTGACCGACCCTGTCGCAATTCAGCGACAACAGGCTATTGATTTTTAGTAAAAAACCCGCAAACTTCGCGCCCGGTTCGGACTCTAAGGTGCGCCACCGTACAATTCCGAACCTGCGAACGCCGTACCCTATCGCATGACGCCGGGCACGCGCGTCTCAAACTTTAATGTCATGCACTGGAGAAATTGATGAACAAACGACTTGGGCAAACAGTCGTGAGCGTTGCATTTGCACTACTGGCCGGAACGACGATGGCCGCTGAACACAGCTACGATTACGCGGAACTGCGTTACAACCTCGTGGATATCGATGGCTTCGGCGACGGTGACGGCATCGAGCTTGCCGGCTCCATGGCAGTACACGAAAACGTGCATCTCTTTGGCAGTTACGAGAAGCTGGACTACGATGGCAATGTCGACAGCAATTTCCTGCAACTCGGTGCGGGCTATATGATGCCGATTGCAACGGGTGCTGATTTTGTCGCGCGGCTGTCCTATTTCACCGGCGATGTCGATGCGGGTCCCGTAAGCTTCGACGAAGACGGATTCGGCCTGTCTGCCGGGGTACGCAAGTCCTTTGCTGAAGAGTTCGAAGGTCGCGTCTTCCTGAATCACGTTGATCTCGATGAATCCGGTGGCACCACGTCGGTCGAAGTGGCCGGTGACTACTTCTTCAATGAACAATGGGCCGCAGGAGTGGGTCTCGAGTTCGGGGACGACGAAACGGTACTCAGCCTCGGCGGACGATACTACTTTGGCCGCATAGGGCGCCGATAGCCGACCCACACCGTCATTGCGAGGAGCGAAGCACCACCGTCTCGCGAGGACTGCAGCACCCCCGTCATCGCGAGGAGCGAAGCGACGTGGCGATCTCGTAAACCCGGCACCTCTGCCAACAGGCACGAGATCGCCACACCCTACGGCTTCGCGATGACGACGTACTTGCAATCAAGCACACACCCTGCGCTGAATCCCCCAAATGCCGCGCAAACGAAAAGTACGCTCTCGCTTAACCCGGTGGTCAGGCTACCTCGCCCTCGCCATCCTCTGCGTCGTGCTCGTCACCGTGGCACTGGTCCTGCCACTACGCTGGTTCGCCCCCACAACGACCGCCTTTATGCTGCAGGACGAAAGCGGCCGGGTACCGGTTGCGTATAAATGGACTGACTGGGAGCAACTGGGCAACACCCTCCCCCTCGCGGTCGTAGCCGCAGAAGACCAGAAATTCACCCGGCACTCAGGCTTCGACCTTGATTCGATCCGCGACTCCGTCGCCGACTATAACGACGGTGACAGCCTCCGCGGCGCATCGACCATCACACAGCAACTCGCCAAGAATCTCTACCTGTGGCCCGGCCGCAATTTCGTCCGCAAGGGCCTCGAGGCGTGGCTGACCGTGTTTATCGAAGCCTTCCTGCCAAAGAAACGCATACTCGAAATCTATCTGAACATCATCGAACTCGCACCGGGCACCTATGGCGCCGCTGCCGCATCCCGGCACTTCTTCGGCAAGCCGCCAGCGGCACTCAGCGACGCCGAGGCCGCATTGCTCGCCGCGGTGCTGCCCAACCCGAAAAGACTGAACGCCGGCAGGCCGTCTGCGTATGTGCGCGAACGTGCGAGCTGGATACGAACGCAGATGGCACGACTGCAGCGCGAGGGCTGGCTGCAAAGCCTGGAATAAGCAGCAAACGCCGGCAACGCCTAACACGCTACAATGCGCCGCGTGATTAGCCACGAACCGGAGATTCAAGTGACAAAAATGATCGTCCGGCCGTCAGTCGTACTGACCGCCGCGCTGCTGATTGCACTGTTGTCCGCTTGCGGACAGACCGAACCCGCGTCCCTGATCGTTCAGGACGCCAGGATCTGGACCGGCAATCCCGACCAACCCTGGGCCGAAGCACTGGCGGTTCGTGGCGATACGATCATCGCTGTCGGCGGCAACGATGACGTTACGCAGTACGCGGACGACTCAACCGAAATCATTGAAGGCAACGGCGGCATGCTGGTGCCGGGTTTCATCGACACGCATGTGCACTTCGTAACCGGCGGTTCCGGCCTCGCGTCAGTGCAATTGCGGGATGCCGCGACACCGGACGAATTCAGCCGACGCATTGCTGACTTCGCGGCACAACTGCAACCAGGCGAATGGATCCTGAACGGAACCTGGGACCACGAAAACTGGGGCGGTGAACTGCCGCACCGTGAGTGGATTGATGCGCTGACACCGGAACATCCGGTCTGGGTGTTCCGCCTCGACGGGCACATGGCGCTCGCCAATTCCAGGGCGCTGGAACTCGCTGGCGTTGACGCCGACACCCCCGATATCGCCGGCGGCGAAATCGTGCGCGACGAAGATGGACGGCCGACCGGCATACTGAAGGACAACGCCATGGCGCTCGTCGAAGACGTCGTGCCGCCGCCCGGTGACGAGCAAATGGATCGGCAGCTCGATGCTGCAATGGCCCATGTTGCCGCCAACGGCGTGACGTCGGTACACGATATGGCCGGCTGGGCGAGCCTCAGTGCCGCACGCCGCGCGCAGGCAGAGGACCGGCTCATAACGCGTCTTTATTCCGTCGTGCCGCTGTCCGACTGGCAGCGAATGCGGGACGAAGTGGCCGAGAACGGCCGTGGCGATGATGACTGGCTGCGCATCGGTGGCGTGAAAGGATTCATGGACGGCTCACTGGGCTCCCACACGGCTGCATTTCTTGAGCCGTTCACCGACGCGCCGGACGACAGCGGCTTCCTGATAAACGAAGTGAACGACATGCGCGAGTGGAT
>CAZLNH010000246.1:0-5400 GCA_964560775.1 uncultured Woeseiaceae bacterium
GCGAGGAGCGCAGCGACGTGGCGATCTTGTACGGATTATGACTCTGCCAATCGGAACGAGGTCGCCACGTCGCTGCGCTCCTCGCGATGACGGGGGTTATTCATACACCATCCACACCGGTCCCGGGAACAGCGTCGACAAGCCGTTGCGCAGGCGGTCGCGCCAGTTTTCCCAGTTGTGGGCGTCGCGCGCCTCGTCGAAGCGCACGTCGATGCCCTGTTCCTGCAGGCGGGGGACCAGCGACCGGTTCTCGTAGATCAGCGATTCGTAGATGCCGCAGCTCATGTAGATCTGTTCGGCCGGAATGCCGGGATTCTCGCGAAATTCATTCATGAATCGTACCACCGGATCGAACACCGGGCCGCGCTGATGCCGGCCGAGATCGCTGAACGCGAATGAGCCGGACTGCAGCAGCAGGCGGTCAAATACGCCGGGATTGCGCCATGCCGCGTGCAGCGCCGCGACGCCGCCGAAGCTCGCCCCCATCAGGCCCCGCGCACGAGACTCGTCCTGCAGTGGATAATGCGCATCGATCAGCGGCAGCAGTTCGTCGGCCAGGTGCCGGGCGTGCCGGTCGTCGCCGGCATATTCATTCAACCGGTCCGGCGACTGTGTCATGACGGCGATCAGCGGCGGTATCTCGAGATCGCTGATCAGGTTGTCGAGCACGGTTTTCAGTTCCGCATAGCGCAGGTAGTCGATGCCGTCGTGGACGATCAGCAGCGGGTAGCGTCGGTTCTTGCGAAAGCGCGCCGGCAGGTAGACCTGCAGTTCGCGCGTATCTCCGAAAACATCGCTCGTGATGTGCCGGATGTCGATCGCACCCTGGCGGACGTCCGGATCGTGCATCGTCCATTCGGGCCGTTCGTAGCCCCACGCCTGGCATACGGAATTGGCGCCGAAGGGGTCGTGCGCGATGACCTTGTTCAACGGGTCGAGGACCAGTTCGCGATGGCCGTTCCGGTGCACTTCAAACTTGTACTCGATGCGCGAGCCACGCGGCAACTCGATCGTCGCCGCCCACAGCTCGGTGCCGGCGAGCGCCTGCAGTGGCTGCGCCGTGTCGAGGCCGGCAATCCAGCAGCGCAGGAATACAGCATCGGCACGGCCGCGGTAGACAAAAGTAATGTCGGTGCCATCGATCAGCGGGAACTCGGCTGCGGCGACGAACGCGTCGATATCCGCCGGCGCCGGCGGTGCCTTGCGCAGCAGTTTCCTCAGCGCCGGGTTCATGCGGTACGCACCCGTAACAGCCTGCCACCGTTCGCCATCAGCCGCACACCCTCCGCCTGTTGCAGCGTGTTGCCGGTAAACAGCAGTAATGCGCCGCTGTCCAGCGTCAGGCACGATGCCGGGCCGAAACGCCGGCTCAGCAAATCGACGCGCACGGTATCGGCAAGCCGGAGCCGCCGTTTTGCATCCGGCATGAAGACGTAACCCGGGATGACGCCGGCGCCGGCACCCAGCATTTCCGGCTCGCGGCGGCCCTCCGGGGTGCGGTCATGGTAGAGGACGATACGGTCGCTCAATATCATTGCGCCGGCGGACCAGGCGATGAGGTGCTTGTCGTGCAACAGGCGGTCGACGCCAAACAGCCGCAGCCGGTTCAGCAGGATGACGACGTTGCCGCCGGTAATCATGATGGTTTCGCAGTCATTCAGTAACTTGCTGATCGCATCGGCATGCTGCGCCAGTGAGTCGCGCTGCTGCACGTCAAAGACCGCCGCGTAGTCTGCATTGATCGCACGGATGCGGCGCAGGTGGTGCCGGTCGAGTGCGCGCAACTGCGAGATCGCGTGCCGCAGTTCGGCCGCGATCGCCCCGGAGTCACCTTCCGCGCGCATCGTGTGGCGCGCCGCCAGCATCAGGTAGCGCAACCGCGTGCGGTACAGCCGCTGCAGCTCGATCAGGCGGTCCTGCCGTTCGCGGTAGGCGTCGCGCAGTTGCGGGTCCGCGGTAAAAACTTCTTCCGCGCGGTGGTACAGCGTCAGGTCAACGAGCGGACGTTTGACAATTTCGCGCACGTCATCGATGTCGCCGTCGGCTTCCTGCCAGCCGGCGGAAATGACGGCAATCCGGCCGTCCGGCAGCCCGGAGTCCGCAATCGCTTCGTGGAGATTCCGGACCGGCCGCTGCGGGCCCAGGAGCAGGCGTTTTCGCATCAAAGCAGTCAGGACAGTTCGACCCGGATCAGTTGCACAATCTGTTGCAATGCATTTTCGACGATGTGCGTCTCAGGGTGGCGCACGATTATATAGCCGTCGCCTTCGTAACTGTCGGACGGCGGTTGCCCGTGTTGCGGCAGCTTGGCTTCGACGACGATCGAGCCGTAACGCCGCTGCGCCTCGTCAAGACCGGTAATGCGCTTGACCGTGCCGCGTCCCTGGCCGCGTATGTAGGCCGCGCCGGCGGCATAGCGGCGTGGCGGCGGGTCGAATTCGTCGAACACCATCAGGTGCGGCCACGCGCGGTAGAGATTGATATCGTGCGCGTACGAAAGCAGCGATGTGAACTGTGCGCCGGGTGGCCGCGCGCCAACCTCGGATATCGCGATGCGGCCGTCGTGCAGGTGAAACCATTCCATGTGACTCAGTCCCGTGCGCAGGCCGAGTGCGTTCAGGCCCTCGAATGCCGCGCGGCGGATCGGCTGGAACTCGGGCCCTGAGATATCACGCGGCAGCATGACGCACCACTGGATCCATTCGTTCTCCAGCACTTCGAGCGGCGACGGCATGTAGCGCGAGATCGAATGCCAGACCGGCCGGCCATCGATAACGACGCTGTCGAACGAGTATTCGGTGCCGTGGACGAATTCCTCGTACAGCGTCGGCGCGCGCGGGCTGGGCGGGAAACGCTCGAGGAAAGCCTCGAGGTCCGAGGCGCGATCGAGGCGGAACGTGCTTTTGCCGCCGGCGCCCGATGGCGGCTTGACGACCAGCGGGAAGCCGGCGCGTGCGGCAAACTCATGCGCCGCATGCCGGTCGCCAACCAATGCGTGGCGAGCGCATGGCACGCCGGCACCGCCGAGTACCGTTTTCATGCGCGCCTTGTCGCGGAAATTGAGGGCTGCGCCGACACTCAGGCCCTCGATGCCGAGCGCCTCGCGCGCTATCGCCAGCGGGACCTGCAGCTGCTCGAGCGTCGCGATAAAACGCTCTGCCCTGCCGAAACGGGCCTCGAGTGCGCGTGCGGCATTGACGAGCTGCTGCGGATCCAGCGCATCGTCGACGCGCCAGTGGCCGGCAATGCGGGCGCGCAGGTCGGCCGGCAGGTGCTCGGCCGGGTCCTGGCTGACGAGGGTCAGGTCGACGCCGGGAAGGTGCGTCGCGCCGCCGATGAAACGCAGCGTCGCTTCCATGAAAAACGGTGCAGCAAAGATTACGTGCAATGAAATGCGCTCGTCGTGGCACGCGGATGACCGGCGTGAATAGCTATGGTACCTGATTTGATGTTCCGGTGGCTCCACCCCGTCATCGCGAGGAATGCAGCGACGTGGCGATCTCGCACACCCCGTGACTCTGCCAATCGGAACAAGATTGCCGCGCCCTTCGGGCTCGCAACGACGGGGGGGCGACCCCGTCATCGCGAGGAGCGCAGCGACGTGGCGATCTCGCACACCCCGTGACTCTGCCAATCGGAACGAGATTGCCGCGCCCTTCGGGCTCGCAACGACGGGGCGCATTGTGGTTACCAGCCTTCATCACTAAAATCACGGCTGGCACCATCACTCGGGAATTGGGGAACAACATGGGATTCATGGCAGGAAAGCGCGCGCTGATCGTCGGACTGGCGAGCAATCGGTCCATTGCCTGGGGCATCGCGCAAGCGTTTGCACGCGAAGGCGCGGAACTCGCGTTTACCTACCAGAACGACAAGCTGAAGCCGCGTGTCGAAAAAATGGCCGCGGAACTCGGGTCGAAACTCACCTACCCGCTCGATGTCGCGCATGACGAGGAAATCGATGCGCTGTTCGAGGCGCTCGGCGAGCAGTGGGACGGTCTCGAGGTACTGGTGCACTCGGTCGGCTTCGCGCCGCGCGACCAGCTGGCCGGGACCTACATCGAAAGCGTCACGCGCGAGGGCTTCCAGATCGCCCACGATATCTCGAGCTACAGCCTCGCGGGGCTCGCGAAGGCCGCGCTGCCGATGATGCAAGGCCGCAATTCGTCGATATTGACGCTGTCCTATCTTGGCGCCGTACGCGCCGTGCCGAACTACAACGTCATGGGGCTGGCCAAGGCGAGTCTCGAGGCCAACGTGCGATTTCTCGCCGCGGATCTTGGCCCGCGCGGCATTCGCGTTAACGCGATTTCAGCCGGTGCGATCAAGACGCTCGCCGCCGCCGGCATCGCCGGCTTCCGCAAGATGTTGGCGCACATGGAGCAGGTCTCACCGATCCGCCGCAACGTGACGCCGGACGATGTCGGTAACGCGGCTGCATTCCTTTGTTCGGACCTCGCGGCCGGAATCGCCGGGGAGATTCTGTACGTCGACGGCGGCTACAACACAATCGGCATGCACCTCGAGGACGAGGAGTAGCCACCGTCATCGCGAGGAGCGCAGCGACGTGGCGATCTCGCACACCCCGTGACTATGCCAATCGGAACGAGATTGCCGCGCCCTTCGGGCTCGCAACGACGGGGGGGTGACGTCGTCAGGTTTGCGGGTTGGTGGCCAGCTTGGTTTCCTCTCCCGTGAGCCGGGCCACGATGATCGCGCAGCACGCGTCGCCGAAAATATTGATGCTGGTACGCGCCATGTCGAGCACGCGATCAAACACCAGCAGCACACCGACGGCTTCGAGCGGCAGGCCGACGGCACCAAGAATAATGGCAATGGCGACCAGCGACGCCGACGGCACGCCGGCAACTCCAATCGATGTCAGCAGCGCGATGACGACAATCGAGAACTGCACGGACAGGTTCAGGTCGAGGCCGTATGCCTGCGCGAGGAACATGGCCGCCGCGCACTCGTAGAGGGCCGTGCCGTTCATATTGACCGTCGCGCCCAGCGGCAGCACGAAGCTTGAGACCTTGTTCGAAACGCCGGCATTCTTTTCGACGCAGTCCATCGTGATCGGTAACGTTGCCGACGAGGACGCTGTCGAGAATGCTGTCAGCATGGCCGGTGCCATTGCCGGAAAGACCGCATAGGGCCGTACACCGCCGACAAACTTGAGCAGCAGCGGCATCACGATCAGGGCATGTATGGCGAGCGCGGCGACGACGGTTGCCGCGAATACGGCAAGCGGCCTGACGCCCTCGAAGCCCGCTTCGGCGACTACAGATGCGACGAGACCGAAGACACCAATCGGCGCGAACTTCATGATCCATTCCGTCATGCGCATCATGAGCTGGAATACGCCGTCCCAGAATTGGTAGAGGTGCTCCGACCGGTCGT
>CAZLNH010000247.1:0-10900 GCA_964560775.1 uncultured Woeseiaceae bacterium
CGATGGTCACGCAGGCGCATGAACGACCGGAACAGTATTGGTACCAGGAACAGCGTCAACGTCGATGCGACGAACAGGCCGAAAACCATGCTGGTTGCGACCGGTCCCCAAAGCAGCGACTTGCCGCCAAGACCGGTGGCAAGCGAAAACAGTCCGGCGATGGTTGTCAGCGTCGTCATCAGGATCGGGATGACGCGCCGGCGTGCGGCGTAAATGATGGCGTGCAGCGGCCGCATCCCGCTGCTGATCCGGGTGTTCGCGGCATCAATCAGTACTATTGCCGCATTCACGGCTATGCCAGTCAACGCCACAACGCCGTAGAGTGTATAGAGACTCATCGGATTGCCGGTGATCCACAGGCCAAACACCACACCGACAAACGCCATCGGCACCGTGACGATGATCAGCATCGGCTGAAAATAGCTGCGGAACTGCGTGGCAAGAATCAGGTAAATCAGGCCAAGACCAAACAGGCCAAGGATCAACATCGAATCGAGGCTCTCCTGGATGTCGTCAAACGCTCCGGAAAAGTCGAGATCAGACATCGGGTAGCTGCCGCGAACCTGCTCCCATTCCGTCATGATGCGTTGCGTTGCAGCGACGGTGTTAATAACTTCTTCATCAAGGTCGGCTTCGACGGTGATCGCGCGGCGATACTGGAAATGCCGAATCGTGCCGCTGCTTTGTTGCACGCTCGAATGCGTCAGGGCGCCGAGTGTCGTTGTCCCGCCGCCGGGCAAAACGACAGGATCATCCAGAACGGCGCGTACAGTGTCCGCCGAACGTCGCGGACCGCGCACGCGGAGCTCAACTTTCTCGCCCTCATCCCGCGTGAACGCGATGATTTCACCGTCCAGGTGCAGGCGGACGAGGCGCGCGACCGTTCCCGGCTTAAGGCCGGCCTGAAGAATTGCCGGCTCGTCGAGGTCCAATGTCAGTTCGTAGCGCCCGGGAACGTCGTTGTCCGTTATGTTCGACGCCCCCTCGATGTCCGCGACAATCTGCTTTACAGCTTCCGTGGCCGCGCGCAGTTCATCGAAATCGTCGCTCCGCACCTTGACGCTGATGTCCTTCGAAATCGGCGGTCCGCCGCTAAGCTCGAAGAATGAAACTTCTCCGTCACCCGGTGTCGAGGTAGCGAGTTCGCGGATCGCATTGACCGTGTCGGAGACGGACCGGCCGTCGTCGCCGCGCGGCATTAGTGAAACCTGTATCTGGCCGTACTGGTCACCGAAGAGCGCCTCTGCGTCAGTGAACTTGACGCCGGCGATACTCGTAACCGCGCGCACTTCCTCATCACGCAACTCACCACGTATGCGCTCTTCCACGCGTACGGTGTGCGCCAATGTTTCGTCGATCGGCGAATCTGGCGGCATGTCGACGTTGACGTAAAACATGCGTATCGGATCGAATGTGAAGAACTCGACCCGTACCTGCTCTGTTGCAACACCGGCGACAGACAGCAGGAACGCACCAATGCCCGCGGCAAAAAAGCGTTTCGGACGGCGGAACACGTAGGCCAGCGCACGTGTATAGCGGGTGCGAACGAGGTGCGTCCAGCGGCCGCGCCAGTGACGCATTCTTGCGCTGGCCGATTGTGGCTTCTGCGTAACTGAAATCACATGCGAAGGCAGGATCCAGAATGCCTCAATCAGGCTGACCAGCAGCCCGACCGTTACGACGAGCGGGATGACCTGCATGAAATCACCCAGTATGCCGGGCAGGAGCATCAACGGCACAAATGCCGCGATCGTAGTAAAGACAGCCGCTGTCACCGGTTTACCGACTTCCTGCAACGAATCGAGCGCGGCCGACAGCGCTTCCTGGCCACGTTGCAGGCGGTAGTAAAGCGCTTCAACGACGACAACAGCATCGTCTACCAGCATGCCCAGTACGATAACGATGCCGAGAAGTACCGACACATTCAGTGTATTACCGGTCACATTCAGCACCCAGAACGTTCCGGCGATCGAAAACGCGATGCCCAGCGTGACGAACGCCGCAATCCGCATGCCGAGAAACAGCCAGCAAACGCCGAGTACGAGGATCAGTCCAAACAGTGCGTTGGTTTGCATCACCGTCAACGCGTCGCGTGTCATCGTCGTCTGGTCGTCGGCAAGCAGCAACCGGAGCCCGGTACCGTCGAGCAATGTGTTCTTGTCGTCGATATATGCGTTAATTCGGTCGACGAGCTCCAGCGTGTTGGTGAAGCCGACCTTGGTTATCGACATGAAGATCGCGGGCATGCCGGACGAACTGACAGCCTGGCGCGGTTTTTCCTGGCCCCGCCTGACCGTTGCGACCCGATCCAGTGGCACCTTGGCCTGAGGATCGCCGCGTGGTGCCAGTAGAAACCTTGCCAGTTCCTCCGGATTTGTCGTCTTGCCAGCGACGCGGATCAGCCACGCCTCGTCGCCGATATCAAGCTGGCCGGCTGACACATCAATGTATGCTTCGCGCAGCTGGTCGGCTACATCGGCAGCTGTCAGGCCGTTGGCAGCAAGCCGCAATGGATCGATTTCGATCTGCAGTTCCGGTTCGTTGAAGCCGAACGCCTGCACCCGGTCGACACCCTTGAGGCGCTCGATTTCTTCCTTGATGAGCCGGGCCTGGCGCCGCAGGCGTTCGTCGTCGGCCTGACCGATCAGTACGACGCTGGCTGTCGGAAAACCGTTTGATGTCGTAATTTCGAGGACGTAAGGATCCTCAACATCATCGGGCAATTCGTCGTTGGTCTTGCTCTGGATCTCCCTTCTCAGGTCCGTTACTCGCTTGTCGAATTCCCTTTCGGACAGTTCGCGAAACCGCACGAGTATGTCCGAGACACTTTCGCGCGAACTGCTGGAAACAAACCGGATGTCCTGCACATTGCGCAGGGCATCTTCGAGCGGCCCGGTCACCAACTCCTCGACATCCGCGGCGGTTGCGCCCGGCAGCACGGTATTGATATTGACGAAATTGAAGTTGATTTCCGGATCCTGCTCACGTGGCATCTGGAAATAGGACACCGCGCCAAGCAGCAGCACGACGCTGAACAGGATATTGACCAACGGATGGTTGGTCAGCAGCGTACGCATCAGTTTCATTGACGCGTAATCGTCAGCTCGTCACCGTCCTGCAGCCGTGACTGGCCACGCACGACGAGCAGGGTATCGGGAGGTAAATCAGCGGGGGCCGGGCGGCCTTCCTGCGCATCCGGCAACGGTACAAATCGGGCCCGCGCACCGTCGGCGACAAATACGCCCAGTCGCTCGCCGCGCTGCACGATCAGCGATACCGGCACAAGGCCCGCTGCGTCTGTCCACACTATCTCGCCAGTGCTGCCAATTGGCGCGGCATCGCCAACAAAGCCGAAGCGCCCCTTTTGTATCCGGCTGTCGCGGTCGATCACCGATGACAGGCGCAGCAGCCGGACGGGCCACTCACGTCCCCGGGTAACGAAGCGCATGGCATTCGCGCGTTCCAGGTTGCCGGAAAAGCGCGGATCGAGGTCGCCTTCGACCTCCCTGTTGTCGGTCTGCACGAGCGTGACGAGCGCGGTGCCGGGCATGGCGAGGGCCCCAACCTGCGCCTGGCGTGCAACAACCGTCGCATCGTAGGGTGCCGGAATACGTGTGCGCGACAGATTAAGCTTTGCACTGCGAACGGCGACGAGCTGCGCGGCGAGGTTCGCCCGCAGCACGGATAATGTCGTGCGACGCTCCAGGAGGTCGTCGTCGGAAATGAAATTGCTCTGGAACAGCTCTTCACCGCGGGCGAGCAGCCTTTCTGCCTGTTCGATCTGCGCCTCGAGTGCAGCGAGTGAGGCCTGAGCCTGCTCCAGCGCCAGCGACGCATCATCGTCGTCCAGTCGAACCAGTACGTCGCCGGCACGGACTGCTGCGCCGACATCGGCCTCTATCACATCGACAATTGCCGTGACCTGGGACGTTATGGCGGCCTGGTTCGCCGCAACAACAACGGCCGGCGCACGGACTTCGTTGTCTATCAACCGCTCGCCGAGCGCCTGAATTTCAACCGGTATTGCGGCGTGCGCGCCGCTGCATGCCAGGGCTATCAGTGCGGCGTATCGAATCCTGTTCAACATCATGCATTCGTATTCTTGGTTCGTAACCGTCTCTCCCGATGCCCCCGGGATGACGATTCAGTTCAGGTGGGTGGTTGCTCTGTCAGGTTACTGCCGCGCTGAATTATAGCGCCGTGGCCGGTCCTGATGCACGAACTGGCTGCGGCGGGGCTTGCGATTGTGCGAAGCCACGTGGAAATGCGTATTCTACCGGCATGAGCCGACGCCTGCCCTTATGCGCGTACTGATAGCGCTGCTCACCGTGCTGCTTCTCGGTAGCTGCGGCAGCCAGGAGGTCCTGGAGCCGCGACCGGCGGCGAATGCAACGGGTACGAGTATTGCCGGAAACTGGAAGCGCCGCGAAAAAGCCGGCGATATTGCGCGTCAGTTAAACCGTGCAATCCGCGAAACCGCCGGCATGCCAGATCGCATCATTGTGCCGCTCGACACCGAGCGCCGACGGCCGCAGCGGTCGAAAGGCGGCCTGGCGCATGTCTTTTTGAGGGACGGCGGGAACCTCAAGATTACGCAAACGCCTTACGGGATTTTCATCAGTTTCGACCGGTCCGTCGTCGAGGAATACCGGTTTGGTGAAAACAGGATCATTACACTTGGCCAGGTCGAGGCCCAGCGCGTGTCGGGCTGGGACGGCGATGACTATGTCGTCGAGACACTCGGCCGAAACGGTATGAAGGTCTCTGAGCGTTTCAGCTTGTCCGGTGACGGCACAATTCTGACGCGGGAGATCGTGTTTCGGAGCAGGAACAAGCAGGAGGTCGTTGTTACCGAGACCTTTGCCCGAAATGACTAAAAAGAGGGGTTACCCCGGCGCGAGCCCGGCGGGAAGAAAGGCAGGGCCGGGGCAACCCCCAAACGGGGAAGCAACAACACTTTTCCGTTCGAGGTATAGTGTATATACCTTGCGGTTCTATGTATAGATTGACATACCTTCCCGTTCTAGGCATCTTGGCCGGATTGCTGTTTTACCCGGAGCACCACGCATGGCCCAGTCCAATCCGCCTTTCATGAGCGGTGTACCCGAATTGCTCCTGCTGCGCCTGCTGGCACAGCGGGAGATGTACGGTTACGAACTGGTGCGGTCAGTGCGCCTTGTCACCGGCGAGGCAATTTCGCTGGGGGAGGGCGTGATCTACCCGGTTTTGCACGGCCTCGAGAAGGGCGGTGCACTGAAATCGCGGCGCAAAGCCGTCGAGGGCCGTACGCGGGTGTATTATGCCGTGACCCGCAAGGGCCGTACCCGCCTCGACAAGCTGCAAAAGGATTGGGAGCGGATCCGGGGTGGCGTCAGTGCCGCTCTCGATACGCCACACCATGGCTGAACCCGACTTCGCGCGTTTCGAGGAACTGCTGATGTGCGCCGGCATCTCGCCGCGCCACATACGGCGGTCTGTTGCGGAGCTTCGCGAGCATTTCGGGGATATCGAAGAAGCAATGCGGCGGCAGGGCGTCTCCGGGCCCGAGGCCGGGCGCATGGCCAATGTGGAACTCGGCGACCTGGCCGTTATTGCAGCAGGAATCGCGAGTCAGCCGGAGCTGAAATGCTGGTCAAGACGCTGGCCGCGCACGGCCCGTGTCGTCTATCCGCTTGCCTGGATTTGCCTGGTGCCCGCCATGCCGGTCATCACCGGCGTTCGCCACGCATCGTTGATTGCGCGATGGGGGACCTGCTTCCTGTTGAGCGCCGGTTTTACGGCTGCCCTGATGCTGGTATTGCAACTCGCGATCCGGATCGGCTGACTCCCGCTTGCTGCTCCGCTGGATGTGGCTGCAGCGGACGGTAGGTTTCCAGCACCGCTCTTACGCGCAGTTTTCCATCGCGATGTTGTTCGATGATAACCGGCAGGTAATTGAGCGCGGCCACACACCACAGTGTGCTGACCCGCGATGACTCCGCCGCGCGGTGCTGGATACCGACAGCTTCAAATGTACCGAACGGCACCCGGACCTTACGGCTGCCAATATTGGTGACCGTCAGCTCCTTCAGTTCGTCACCGTCCAGCAATGCATAGTCTCCACCGCCATTCTGGTTCAGCAGGTTGTGCATCAGCTGGTACTGGATCGATACGCGGTCATGCACCGGCCCGTCGAATTCGAAGCGGAAATTCTCGTCATTGATCTTTCCGGAAACGAATTGCTCGGAGTAGTCAAAGTCGAATGTCATGCGCTTGGGATCGCTGGACAGCGTATCCGTTGATTCATAGTGCTGCGGGCGGATGCCGTCGCCCGTCAACGAGAACTCCGAATACTCCTCGATCGTGCCATTCATCAACAGACTTGCAAATCCTGTCGGCCGGATGATCGAGCGGGCCGCAAACCCGTCTTCCGTCGTATACATCTCACTCGTCAATGTACCGCTCAGCACACTTATCTTGACCTTGTACTCAGCGACGTGGGGCTCGAGGGCCCGCTCAGCGGATAGCACGGCAGGTGACATCAGAAGCAGCAGGGCAGGGAACCACCCTGCCGGCGACCTGAGTCTGAGGTTCTTATTCATCGGCATCTCGCTTGTCCGGTGTCAATAGAGCTTCTGACCGCTGCTTGAGATCATTGATCGCTTTTTCCATCGCCAGCCGATACTGCTCCAGCTCGTCGACCGGCCGGTCCCGCGGCATCAGCTGCGGTTCCCCGACTGAAATTACCACTCGTGCAAATGGCTTTGGCAGCATGAAATCATCCCACCGCCTCAGGTACCAGGCGCGATCGGCGGCACAGGCAATCGGTATCATTGGTGCCGAACCAATTCGTGCCATCAGTACCACGCCCGGCTTGAAGTAGTATTTCGGTCCCAGCGGGCCGTCGGCCGCCGTGACGATCGACACGCCGTTCTTCATTGCCTGGTGAATATCACGCATCGCCAGTGCATTCGTTGCCTTTGCCGAGCCACGCACAACCGTTGCGCCCCAGGACTGCGCGATTCTTGCCGGGACCTCGCCGTCAACAGACGCTGAAATAATGAAGCCGGCCCTGAAACCGCGTTTGAGCCAGGCGCGTGTTTGCTCCAGGCAGCAAAAGGAATCCTGGTGCCAGTAACAGGGGGCGCAGAGTTCGCCACTCCGGATGTACCGGTTGAGGACATCCGCATCAATTACGTACTTCTTGCGATAGCTCCACCACAGCAACCGGCTGACTCCCAGGAATACCGGCAGCCCGATAAAATAGTACAGACGCCGACCGGGAGACATACGTCGATTGGACGCCGGACTGCGTCGTGCCTCGACGTCGCTGTAGTCGATTTTCTGTTCGGACATGGTGCCTGCCTGTTGCGCATAAAATCGGCCAGAGACCGCGCGGCATCCGACCTGGACCATCAAAGTAGACTATGACCAATGAACGCCGCATGAACCACCCGGGCAGCGAACCATGGCGGGCGGAAGTTTGCGGTACCGATCTCGTGCCGGTCAATGTACCATGGCGCCTCAACGCGCTCCGCGCTATCAATAACTCCTGATGGATCATGAACTTGGTGCCAGAAACACGCGTCAGCGCGCCCGGCCCGGACGAGGTTATTGCGATCGATATCGGCCCGCAGTCGCTCGCTGCACTGGTCGACCTTCGCAACCGGTTTGGCAACGTCGTCGCCGTTAAGACGCCCAAGGACCGGCTGGCGCTTTTCATCAACGACCCCGACGCCGTGCGCCGCCTGCTGGTCCGGCAGCACGGCAACTACCGCAAGGGGAGAGGCTTCGAACGCGTGGAAATGCTGCTTGGAAATGGCCTGATCGTCAGCGACGGGGATACCTGGCGCCGGTCACGGACGATGATACAGCCGGCATTCAGCCGCCAGAACGTACACCGGCTGCTCGGATGCATGAGAACCTGCACCGAAACAGTGGCACACCGGTTCGAGCAGGCGGCCACCGCGGGTGATGCGTTGAATGTTACGCAGGCCATGAGCGATTTCGCACTCGAACTCATTCTCCGCGCTATTTTTGGCGCGGATTACGACAACCGCATCGTGCAGGATGGACACAATCCCTTCGCTTTCCTGAGTCAGGATGCAACACGCGACCTGACCGTCGTAATGCGTATGCGGCGCCTGCGTGATTTACTGCTGGCTATCGTCATAAGCCGGCGCGAACAGGTAGCGGCGGAACAGTATGATTTCCTGGCGATGTACATTGCCGCGACTGACAAGGACGGAGCACCGTTTTCCGACCAGCAGCTGCTGGACGAATTGATGACACTGATTGTTGCCGGGTACGAAACGTCCGCCGGAACATTGAACTGGGCCTGGTATCTGCTTGCACATCACCCGGATGTTGAACAGCGGCTGCTGGACGAGGCCCGCGCCTGCAATGGGCTGTTGTCACATGATGCCGGCGGGGATCCGGGCCTGACCGACATGCAGTACACCCAGCAGGTCCTCGAGGAGACGCTGCGCCTGTATCCGCCGGTCTGGCTTTATTCACGCCGCGCCATTGATGACGATACGCTGGCAGGCTATATCATCCCGGCAAATGCGGACATTTATCTGTCGCCCTACATCCTGCATCGCACGGCCATGTTTTGGCCGGACCCTGAGCGTTTCGATCCCGATCGCTTCGCGCCGGACGGACGTTACCGGAAGGGGGAAAGGCCATACTTCCCGTTCTCGCTGGGTCCGCGCCGCTGCCTGGGCGAATACTTTTCATTCCTGGAAATGAAGTTGCACCTCGGTATCCTTATCCAGCGCTTTCACCTGCACCCTGTCTCGAGCGAGTCGCCGGGACTGGATCTGGGTATCAATTTGCGGTCGCAACGGGATATCCTTCTCAAGCCTGAGCTCCGAAACGACTGATTTTAAAGTACCTGCTATGAACTCGTTTAAAACACTGACCGACATGCTGCTTGCGCGCGCGACAAGCAGTCGCAGCGTGCACTTCATCAACGGCAGCGAGAATGAATACACACTGACCTTCGCGGAGCTTATTGAAAGAGCATATACCTTCCTGCATGCACTGCAGGCGCGTGGCATGGTGCCCGGGGACAAGCTGATCGTGTTCAGCAATCGTAACGAACAATTCCTGGTTGCATTTTGGGGCGCCATGCTCGGCGGGATCGTGCCGGTTCCGGTCGCTGTGGGGATCAGCGATGAGCATCGCCAGAAGTTGTTCCGCATCGCGCGCCAGCTCGGCGACCCGGTGGTCTATACCGACGACGATGTACTACCGAGACTAAAGGCCTTCGCCGCCGCGCAAAAGAACGACGCCGCCGCTAATTTACTTGAAAAGCAGATTATTACTGATGATTCGATTCCGGCCGGTCGGGAGGGCGACGTGCACCGGCCTGCACCGGACGATCTTGCGTTCATCCAGTTTTCTTCAGGGTCGACCAGTGATCCCAAGGGTGTCCGTCTGACGCACAGGAATCTTTGCTCAAATGTCGCGGCAATTATCAATGGCCTGCAGTTCAGCGACGACGATATTTCATTCAGCTGGATGCCGCTGACACATGATATGGGCCTGATTGGTTATCACATCGCAGAACTGGCACGCGGGATCGACCACACCATCATGGAGACGTCCCTTTTCGTGCGAAGGCCATTGTTGTGGTTGCAGAAGGTCGCGGAATACCGCGCAACCGTCCTGTGCTCGCCGAACTTCGGTTACAAGCATTTCCTGAAGATCTATGAGCGTAAGGGCATGGATGACGTCGACCTGTCGCATGTCAGGCTGTTGCTGAACGGCGCCGAACCGATCTCCGTCGATCTGTGCGAGGAATTCCTGACAGCGATGCAAGCACACGGTTTGCGGCGGGACGCAATGTTGCCGGTGTACGGACTTGCCGAGGCGTCCGTTGCCGTGGCCTTTCCGGTTCTTGGCCGGGAATACTCATACATAACGGTCGACCGGCACGCGTTACGCATCGGTGATCAAACTACCGCCATTTCGCCAGGCGACAGGAATGCGCTTAAAGCCGTCAAGGTCGGGCGCGCGGTGGACGACTGCGAGCTTCGTATCTGCGGGGACAATGACCGGGCGCTCCCTGACGGTCGCGTCGGCCATATCCAGATTCGCGGTACAAATGTCACCAGTGGTGTAGTCGGCGATCCTGATGATACAGCCGGCCTTTTCACCAGTGACGGCTGGCTGCGCACCGGAGATTGCGGCGTAATTGCCGATGGCGATCTGGTCATCACCGGCCGGGCAAAGGACATCATCATCGTCAACGGCCAGAATTATTATCCGCACGATATCGAAGAAATCATCGCCGGGATCGACGGACTGGAACTCGGCAAGGTTGTGGTTTGCGGCGCGCAGCCGGCCGACAGTCCAGTGGAGCAATTGTTGGTATTCCTGCTGCACCGGCAGGATAACGAATCGTTCGATGCGCTCGCCGACCAGATTCGCAGCCGGGTGGGCATACAGACCGGTCTCGAAGTCGATTTCGTCATTCCGGTTGCGAGGATCCCGAAGACAACTAGCGGCAAGGTCCAACGGTCGATACTCGCCAACGCCTACCTCAACGGTGAGTATGACGACGTGCTGCATGGCCAGCGGACTCCAACTCCGGATGCCACCTTTGATGATGAGGACCCGCTTATTGCGGAACTCATTGGAATCTGCGCCGAGTTTTCGAAAGACAAGAAAGTGGGCGCGGATGACAACCTGTTTGAGGTTGGTATCAGCTCCCTGACGCTGACCGAAATCATGCTGGCAGTGGATGAGCGCTACCCTGGCCGCGTAGACATCAATGACCTGTTCGAACACCCGACCTTGCGCGAGCTGGCCGAGTTTCTGCGCCGCGGCGAACACTGAACGTCGGAGACTGATGTGACCGCCTATTCCGTAATTGCTGGTACCGGCTCCTATTTGCCGGAGCGCGTAATGACCA
>CAZLNH010000248.1:0-15912 GCA_964560775.1 uncultured Woeseiaceae bacterium
TCTTATGCATCTCTTCGCAATAATTCTTGGCGTGTGCGACCCACGAATCCGAGTAGGAGGAAAAATAGGCGTATTCGGTAAAGATGTTGTCCGGGGAGACAAACTCCTCGAGTTGTACGAGAAAGCAGTTTGTGCAGACGAAGACGCGAAGCGGATAGAATGGCTCCATTGCATTGAGCTGGCTCGGTCGAATCTGAGTCTGACACAATGGAGACATGCCAAGATCGACCAGCACATGCGCCAGAGGGTCGTGGCAAAACCGACAAGTGGGGGATTTGCTTTTATGCATGTATTCCTCTATACCTCGGTTCGACGTACATTGGCCAGTTAGAGCGTGCGAGATTGTGACGAAAGTCCGTCTAATGCTCAACTACACTAAAGCGTATCGGTGTTCAGACTTGCAGTACGGCAGGACGGCCACAACGGTCGCAAGCGTAACCTACGGATGCATTGCCTGTGCCGCTTTGGTCCGGAGCTGTGGCGGTCCAGGTCGAAGAAGCCGCGATTGGTCTTGTGGTAAGCACTTAGTGGTTTCGGGCTCTGTACAACTAATGAGAATAACTTGAGTCGGACAGATCATGTGATGCAACCAACCGTCAGTCACGAGCGGCTACTTACGCTGGACCTTTGGCGTGGGTTTGCGCTTTTCGGTGTCTGCATCGTCAATTTTGTATCGGCCAACAGTGCGTTTCTGGGGGCTGCCCAAGCCGGTGCGTTGCCTTCTGTTGGATTCGACTGGCGCATGGAAGCGCTAGTGAATGTGTTTCTTGGAAACAAGGCGCACACAATATTCAGTTTCATGTTCGGGGTTGGTCTCGCGATAATTATTGAACGTGCAGAGCGTGCCGGCCTTGCGTCTGCCCGGTTTGTAATACGGCGATTGGTGTTGTTGCTGGCTTTTGGCTGGGTGCACTTCCTGTTGATTTATGACGGCGATATCCTTCATCGTTACGCACTGCTCGGATTGGTTATGTATGTCATGGTGCGTCATCTCAATCTGGTTTGGATTGTCGCAGTTGGATCAGTGTTTGCATTGCTTGGTCGCGTAATGTTCGAGGAACGTCAATTCATTCTGTCGCTGGTTGGATACATAGGGGAGCAGGGCATAACGTCAGTCCCCGTGAATCATGTTCCACCTTCGACCGTCATGTCCAATCCCGCTGACCTGACCACTTTCGTCAGTCTGAATCTCTCGGATGCGGTGGACCGTAGTCAGGAGTTTTCGAGGAACCTGTGGGTAAACCTTTACTACCTGGGTCGTATTATGCTTGGTTACGCATTCTGGGTGTCCGGTATGGCCCACAAGTTGTTTGCGTTGTCCGTGGGTGTGCTCTGGCGATACTCCCTCGTACTATATTTAGGCTGGGCAGCGTTGTGGGCAGTGTCGGCGGCGCTATCAGAGTCGATAGCAGGAACATTTGAGCACCTGATCTACAATTCGATGCGGCAAGCAAACTTTCTGGTTCTGGCGTCGGCCTACCTGGTGACTTTGTCAGCCGTTGCAAAAAATGAACTCTGGAAGCCAGTAGTTAATGCTGTTGCAATGGCGGGTCGCATGTCGTTGACAACGTACGTCGTGCAAAGTTTTGGAATGATGCTTATTTTCTTCAGCGTTGGCCTCGGCTTAGGCGGGACGATCGGTACTTTTTATACGACAATCATTGCGGTTCTTTTCTATGCGCTGCAGATACTGATAAGTATGACGTGGTTGAAGTGGTTCCGGCAAGGCCCGCTGGAGTGGTGCTGGCGCAAATTGGTGTATGCATGAGCTAAGCGTCCGGGTTTTAGCCGGAACGGGCCGGAGGTTTAACGTCACCCTGAATTGTCTCGCCGTGGCTCCGCTCCAAAGCGATGTTGGTTGACGTGGTACGCAAGTGTCTGTCGTATCAAAGTCCAGTAAGCCCTTGCTTGGTGAGAAAGGTCAGAATTGCTCCCTCGATGTCCGGCTCACTACGGGTTTTCAGGCGAAGTACATCGGAGCGGTTTCGCAAACGGTGATCGGCACTGTCATTGGACTTCCGCGCAGCGTTGATTGTGACTGGAGCCAGGGCGCTTTTCGGCCAGTTAGCGGCGTAGGCAGAGTCGGTACTGCGTGTCGGCACGCTAACGGGGCAGCTGCCGGATGGCATTGCGAGCAATATCTCGATGCTGCTGAATTGACCGAGGTGTTGCCTCATGCGAAGTACGAGCTCCGACAACGCATCGTAGTCCCCATTAATTGCAGCCGCCGCAGCGGTTGTCAGATCGTCCGGGTTTTCACGTCGGAGAAAGGCTATATCCAGCGTGCCGATTGCAATGCTGAGTTGCCGTCCACTGCGGCCTTCGTGGATGACGTGGACAGGCCGGTTCTGTAGCTGCGCTGCAAGCGTGTCAAGTAAGTCACCTGAACCAACCGCACGTTCTTCCGAGAAATTCGGGTCAGGCAGGTCGATTACAGCGAGCATTCCAACGCGTTTGGGTGACTGAATCCTGAATTCGAGCGCCGATATCGCAGATTCGCCTGCGGCAACCAGATGCATCTGGTTTGTTTCCAGTGCCTGAACGAGTAACCCGAGGTCTGCCGTCACTTGTCTGGCAGCGAATACTTCGGGTACCTGAGCTGCATCCTGCAATGCGGCAATGCAGGCGGTAGCTTGCTTACAGGCGATTGGTGTCATCTGGTCCTGCGTCAGCGGTGTATCAAACGGGTAATTCAGGCGTTTCTGGCATGGTGGCGGTGGCGACGAGAATCCGTAGCCGCGACGGTTGAAGATGACGACATCACCTAGCTGCCGCAGGCGCAGGATGAGCGCTTCCGAAACCGCGTCGTTGGGATTCTTGTTGGTCAGGAAAACAATCGGCGGCCCGATTGCGCCGTCCGCGGCCGGAAAGCGCAAAAAGCCAAGTTCAATAGTATCTTCGTTGTCCGGCTGGTCGTGCAGGGCCGGCACTTCGAAGCGTACGATTTCCACCGGCAGGTCGTTGCCGTGGACGTCAGCGTTGTACGGGTAGTCGGTGATGCGGAGGTCGTCAGCGGTAAGCAGCGGTTGCTGTGGGCCGGTTGTAGCGCAGCCCACCAACACAAGCAGCAAGGCGTTCAATGCCCCCAGTCCGGAAGTTGGCCGCAATAAAAACATGGCGCGCGTTAGATCAGCAACTCCGCACACGGCGGATGCGACAGGAATCGTTCCGGGCTCGCGGACTTGCCGTACGCGCCTGACTGCAGTACTGCGACCAGCGAACCTTCGCTCAGCTCGCTCAGCGTAACGCGATCGCCGAGCAGATCGAGCGGCGTACACAGTGGGCCGACGACAGAGACTTCGGCTTTGTTGTCACTGAGTGTCACAGCTGCCACCGGGTAGTTCTTGCGAATTACCTGGCCGAAATTGCCGGACGCCGCGAGGTGGTGGTGCAGGCCGCCGTCGGTGATTGCGTAGCGGGCACCGCGGGATTCCTTGATGTCGAGGACGCGGCAGACGTAGATGCCGGCCTCACCCACCAGGTAGCGGCCGAGTTCCATAATGATGTCGACTTTGCCGAGCGCGCTCTGCAGGCGCCTGACGGCGCGTTCGGCCGGATCACCGACGCCTCGGAGATCCAGCGGCTGTTCCTTCGGAAAATACGGAATGCCGAGGCCACCACCGAGGTTGACGAAGGAAATATCGAGATCCGTGCTGTCCGCGAGGCTGATGACCAGCTCAACGGTTTTCGTCATCGATTCGTCGATGGATTCGACGCGCAGGTTCTGCGAGCCGGAGAACACGTGGAAGCCGCGGAAGTGGAGGTCGAGCGACTTTAGTTCTTTGAGCATCGCCGGCACCCGTTCGGCATCGACGCCGAACGGCGATGGCCGGCCGCCCATTTTCATGCCGGCGGTTTTCAGTTCGAATGGCGGGTTGACGCGGATGGCGACGTCCGGCCGCATGCCGAGTTCATTGCCGATAGCGGCCAGGCGGCGCATTTCGTTCTCGGATTCCATATTGACGGTGATGCCGGCACTGGCTGCGGCTTTCAGTTCCGGGTCGCGTTTGCCGGGGCCGGCGAAGCTGACGTCCACCGGGTTGACGCCGGTCGCGATTGCTACTTCAAGCTCGCCGGCGGAGGCGACGTCGAGGCCATCGACAAGGCTGACCATGTGCGCGACGACATCGGGCATCGGGTTGGCTTTCATCGCGTAGTGCAGTTGCAGCGACTCGGGCAATGCTGCGCGCAGTTCCGCGACGCGCTGTGTCATGCGGGCGCGGTCATAGAGGTAACAGGGTGTGGTGCCGAGTTCGTCGACGATCTCCGTCACTTTGCGGCCGCCCCACAGCAGCACGCCATCGTCGTACTCGAGCGTTTTCAGGGCGGCGTGCGTTACTGCAGTATCGTTCATCGGTCAGTCAGCCTCGCGAAACAGGCCGGCGAGCTCGGCGGCGAGTTGCTTGCGGTCGATCTTGCCGTTCGGGTTGCGCGGCAGTGTATCGCGGAACACGATGCGGGACGGCACCATGTAGTTCGGCAGCGTCTTGCGGCAGGCGAGCAGCAGGGCTTCGGTGGTCGCGTCATCCGGCGTGTCCGTGAAGCAGGCGATGACGACGGCCTGGCCCAGCTCAAGGTGCGGGATGCCGAGCGCGGCGCATTCATTGACGAGGCCTGAGCCGTAGATGACCTCCTCGACTTCCATCGGGCTGATGCGGTAGCCCGAGGACTTGATCATGTCATCCTTGCGGCCGACGAAATACAGAAAGCCCTCGTCGTCGGTTTTGACGGTGTCGCCGGAGTAAACGGCGATCTCCGGGAACGGCAGGCCTTGCGGCTGGCCGGGGGCTGGCCGGAATCGCAGTGCCGTACGCTCCGGGTCGTTCCAGTAGCCGAGCGAAACGAGCGCGCCGCGGTGCACGAGTTCGCCGGGCTCGCCCGGGTCGCACCGCGTGCCGTCATCGCGCACGACCATGATCTCGGCGTTCGGGATGGCCTTGCCCATTGACGTCGGGCGCCGGTCGACTTCCTCGGGCGGCAGGTAGGTGGAGCGGAATGCCTCGGTCAGACCGTACATCAAAAACGGCGTCGTCTTTGGTAGCCGTTCGCGCAGCGCGTTAAGGACCGCGGTTGGCATGGCGCCGCCGGTGTTGGCAAAGTAGCGCAGGCTGTTGACGGCTTCTTCCGACCAGTCGAGGCGTGCGAGCTGGGTCCATAGTGGCGGCACGCCCGTCAGGCCGGTGGCGCGGTGCTTTACCGCTGCCTTGATGACATCGCGCGGCAGCAGGTAGTCCATCAGCACGACGGTTGCGCCGACGGCAAACGCTGTTGTCATCTGGCTGAAGCCGGCATCAAACGAGAACGGCAGCACGGCGAGGATGATGTCGTCCGGGGTGTTTTCAAGATAGGTCGAGACATCGATCGCGCCGGAGACCATGTTGCGCTGTGACAGCACAACGCCCTTGGGCTTGCCGGTACTACCGGACGTGTAGAGGATCGCGGCGATATCGTTGTCGATGCGGCGGACCGGGACGGCGCGGGGGTCGCCGGCTTCCAGCAACTCGGCCCAGGTGGTTTGGCTGACATGGCCGGGCAGGGTCAGTGGGTCTTTCGGTGCGTCGAGCACAATCAGGTTTGCTAGCGCCTTGCAGTCGGGCAGTACGTCGGCAAGCAGCGCCGCCTGGGGCGAGGTTGTGATCAGTGCAACGACGTCACAGTCCTGCAGGATATGAGCCACCTGCGGTGCCTTCAGCGTCGGGTTGATTGGCACGAACACGGCGCCGGCGCAGCTCGTGCCGAAGTAGGACAGCACGGTCTGCAGGCGCTTGTTCAGGTAGATACCGACGCGGTCGCCGGGCTTGACGCCGGTGGCGACAAGGCCGGCAGCGACGCGCTTTAGTTCGTCGGCTAGTGTGCGGTAATCCAGTGACTCATTGCCGGAAACGACAGCCCTCTGTTCGGGAGTGGTTCGGGCCGAGTTGAAGATCAGGTCGTGCAGCAGCATCGGGTGGTACCGTGGTAAGTGATTCGGATTGACCGGACAGACTATCAATTCGGGCGCGATTGTACGTGATGTGCTGCGCAGAAATGAGGGGAATTGCGGCCTACCCCGTCGTCGCGAGGAGCGAAGCGACGTGGCGATCTCGTGACGTTAATGACTCTGCCAATCTGTGCGAGATTGCCGCGGCTGCCTGTGGCAGCCTCGCAACGACGGGAGGACGGGGTGTGAAACCGTGATCTGGCTGCTTGCGGCGGGCTTGATTGTTCGTGACACTTGCCGGCACTTTTGTCCGTGGACAGGGTTCATGATCAGGTCAGTATCGAAATTCGGGTGGTTGCCCGGTCTGGCGGTGGTGGCAGCGTTCGCCGCGGAAGGTGTGCGGGCGGAGAATGATACCGAAGCCGTCGACACCATTGTCGTCACCGCATCACGTCTCGAACGCCCGGCTGGTGAGTTGACGCTGTCTGTCGACATCATCGATGCCGCGGCGATCGAGGCGCGGCAGGCGGCCAGCGTTACCGAGCTGATGCGCCAGCTGCCCGGCGTCAACGTCATCCAGCAGGGCGGGCGCGGCAGTATCACGAGCCTCGTGCTGCGGGGTGGCGAGCCGAACTTTACCGTCGTGCTGATTGATGGCGTCAAGGTCAATGATTCGACCAATACGCGCGGCGGCTCGTACGATTTCTCCTACCTGGATCTCGCAAGCATCGAGCGCGTCGAGATTGTGCGGGGGCCGATGTCGGCGCTGTACGGGTCGGACGCGCTGTCCGGCGTCGTCAATATTATTACTGACCGCGGTGATCCGGCATCCGGTGTGAGCGGCGAGGTCGGCGGTCACGGGCGGGTCGCCGGCAACCTGACGTTGGGCGGAACCTTCCGCAACCTTGCGGCCGATGTCAGCGTGCACGGCCTCGAGGAAGACGGTGATTTCGAGGGTGCGCATTACGAGGATCGTGGTATCGACGGGAGGTTGCGGCTGCCGGTGGGACCCGGGGGCGAGGCCGGGCTGCTGTGGCGGCTGCAGGACGCGGAGAGTGCGACCTATCCCGAGGACAGCGGCGGGCCCGAGCTGGCCGTTATATCGGATGTAGACCGGCGTGACGTGCAGGAAGCGCATGCGCGCGCGTGGCTGACGCTGCCGGTTGGCAACGTCTGGTCGTCAGCAGTGTCACTGAGCCGTTACGATCGCGAAGAAGCCAGCATGTCGCCCGGCATTGCGCCGGGCGTGTTCGATGGTGTGCCGCCGGTGGTGTCGGACACGGATTTCGTGCGTGATCAGCTTGTGGTGAGTTTTTCCGGGTCAGTTTCCGAGTCCGTCTCAATGGCGATTGGCGGCGAGTGGCAGCGCGAGGACGGCCGCAGTACCGGCACGATCGATTTCGGATTCCCGATACCCACTGATTTCAGCATTGATCGCGATACGCTGTCAGCCTTTGCCGAAGCCGAGTGGCAGCTGTCACCGGTCGTCGTGCAGGCCAGTGTGCGCTGGGACGATCCGGATGGCATCGATGCAGAGACCAGTGCGCAACTCGGGCTTCTGTATGCCTTGCCTGGTGACGCCGGCGATCTGCGCGTGAGCTGGGGCGAAGGGTTCAAGGCGCCGAGTTTCTTTGCGCTGGCGCATCCGTTGGTGGGCAATCCAGACCTGGGCTCAGAGTCGGCTACGAGTATAGATCTCGGCTATCGCACGGCAATGAACGACGCGGCAACGCTCGAGTTCAGCGTGTTCCGCAACGAATATGACAACCTGATCGATTTCGATCCGGTGCTGTTTACCAACGTTAATCGTTCGCGGGTCGTGTCACAGGGTGTCGAGGCAAGCACGCGCGTTGCACTCAATCCGGTGCTCAATGTCGAAGCGCATCTGACGTACGCGGACACGGACATCCGCGACAGCGACGCGCGGCTGCGCGGCCGGCCGAAATGGCGCGGCGGCATCGTGACCAACTGGCAGGTCAGCGACGCATGGCAGGTGACGGCATCGCTGCTGGCGCTTGATCAGTTCTACGATTCATCGATACCAACGGGTGGTTTGTTTCTTGATGGGTATGAGCGGCTCGATCTTGCCGTGCGATACCGCTACAGCGATGTGTTGCGGTTTGGGTTTGCGATTGATAATGCGCTCGATGCGTCGTATTACGAAGCTGTCGGATTTCCGGCCGCAGGTATACGTGCGAGGGTGAACGCGAGTTACGCGTTCTGACGGGGTACGGCGCCCGTGCCGTCATCGCGAAGAGCGCAGCGACGTGGCGATCTTGTAACGCCAATGACTCTGCCAACCGGAACGAGGTCGCCACGTCGCTACGCTCCTCGCGACGACGGGGGCGGGCTTACGGACGCTGACGGTCTGCAGTGCGAACGTAGTAAACCAGCACCCCAAGCAATAACAACAGCCCAAAAAACTCCCGCGCCGGCTCGACATAATTGTCCGGCCGCATATCGCCCAGAATGCTGCCGTAGTTACCCGAGACGAGGTATTGCCAGGTACCGGGCAGTGCGATGACAAGTCCAGCCAGCACGGCGCCGGTGAGTAACGCAGTCCAGAAACCGCTGTAACGGCCCATCGCCCGACCGATCGCCACCGCGCCGCCACCGGCGTAGACGGCAATCCAGTAGAGCGGATCGGGATCGTTCCACTGTAGCGCAGCGATCAACAACAGCAGGACGGCGATGAAGAGGTTGGCATAGCGCATTGGCGACTTCCGGCAGGATGCGGTGCCGGCAGTCTACCGGCTGACCGCCCCGGCGTCATCGTCAGGCATGCTGCAGCCCCCCGTCGTCGCGAGGAGCGGAGCCACGTGGCGGCCTCGCCCCGCCCCGGACGCTGCCACTCAAAACGAGATCGCCACGTCGCTGCGCTCCTCGCAACGACGAGTATCGTGGAACGGCGACAGTACGGATTTATTGTTCAACCGGCTCGGACTCGTGTTTTCGCCTGTGCGACAATTGCCATTACTTTTCAAACCGACGATTCATTGTGCCGCAAACCATACTCGCCAAAACACAGTTCTATCGATTGCCTTTGATGGGCGTTGCGTTGTCAACACTGTTTCTTGCCGCGTGCAGCAGCAGTTCCGGCAACGACGACGGCGAGGTGGAAACCAATGCCGCGCCGATGGCACAGGACCAGAGTGTGACGCTGGATCAGGACACCACTGCCAACGTAACGCTCGGCTACACCGACGCGGACGGTCCGGGACCCTACACCTTCACGATCGTACAGGGCCCGGCCAACGGCACCCTCGGCGGCGACGACGGCGATGCGGCAGTGGCTTATACACCGGCTGCGGGCTACTCCGGTCCCGACAGCTTCACGTTTCGCGTCAATGACGGACTGGATGACTCCGACATCGCCACGGTGAGCCTGACGGTAGTAGCGGTGGCAACCAATACCGCGCCGACGGCACAGGACCAGAGCGTGATCCTCAATCAGGACATGACCGCCAACGTCACGCTCGGCTACACCGACCCGGATGGCCCGGGGCCGTACGCGTTCACGATCGTCCAGGGCCCGGCCAACGGCAGCCTCGGCGGCGACGACGGCGATGCGGCAGTGACATATACACCGGCCGCCAGCTACTCCGGTCCGGACAACTTCACGTTTCGCGTCAACGACGGACTGGATGACTCCGACATCGCCACGGTGAGGCTGACGGTCGAAGCGGTGGCAACCAATACCGCGCCGACGGCGCATGACCAGAGCGTGACGCTGGACCAGGATACGACGGCGAACATAACCCTCGGCTACACCGATTCGGACGGCCCGGGACCGTACACCTTCACAATCGTCCAGGGCCCGGCCGATGGCACGCTTGGCGACGACGACGGCGATGCGTCCGTGACCTACACCCCGAGCGCCGGCCACTCCGGTCCCGACACCTTCACCTTCCGCGTCAACGACGGTCTCGACGACTCCACCGTCGCCACAGTCAGCCTGACAGTCGAAGAGACCAGCACCGAGCCGCCGCCGACCATTTCGATCGCCGATGCGACGGTCACCGAAGTCAATAGCGGCACTGTTGCGCTGATATTTGATGTCAACCTGTCCGCGGCGGCTGACGAGGACGTGGTAGTTGAGTACGCCACGGCGGAAGGCACCGCGGAAGCCGGATCAGATTTCGAAGCCGTCGCCGATACGCTGACGATCACTGCCGGTGCAACAAGCGGGAGTATCAATGTGACCGTGCAAGGCGACACACTCTACGAGCCTGATGAAAACTTCACGATGACATTGTCCGCGCCGGTCAATGCGACCCTAGGCACAGCGACGGCAACCGGAACGATCGAGAATGACGATGCCGTCCCGGCCATCAGTATCAGTGATGCGCAGGCGACCGAAGGTGACAGTGGCACGACACAGCTGACATTTGACGTCACGGTGTCGACGGCAAGCGGCGTCGAGGCGACCGCCGAGTACACGACGTCTGATGGCAGCGCTGCGAGCGGCAGTGACTACACGGCGGCTTCAGGCACGGTTTCATTCCCGCCGGGCAACACGTCGCAGACGATTGTTGTCGATGTGCTCGGTGATTCCAGCGAAGAGGACGATGAGACACTGACCATTACGCTGTCGAATCCGGCGGATGCCAGCCTCACGACTACTACGGCTACTGGTACGATCATCGACGATGACGATAGCGTCACCGTCGGCCTCGACAGCCGTCCGCAGAACCTGACCTGCGTGGCGCCGCCGCGGCCGGAGACCGGCACGAACGTGGCGCTGGATGATGCGTACCCGAACCTGCCGAATATTTCGCAGCCGACGAAGATGCTGCTTGAGCCAGTCGCGGACCCGCGCTGGTTCGTGCTGCGCAAGTCCGGCCAGGTCGTGACGGTTGATCCGGACAATGCGACGGTCGTGAGCACGTACATTGACCGCTCCGGTGTCGTTCGCACGACATCCGAGGCCGGTATGCTCGGCCTGGCGTTTCACCCGGACTACCCGGCGACGCCGGAAATCTTCCTGTCGTACACAGTGAATCACAGCGGCCCGGTGACGCGTTCGGTCATCTCGCGACTGATTCTGGACGACGTTGTGACGCCGGGCGCTGGCACCGTTGAACAGGTCATTCTGGAGGTCGATCAGGACTTCGACAATCACAATGGCGGCGATATTGCTTTTGGTGCGGATGGCTACCTGTACATTGGTCTCGGTGACGGCGGCGGTGGCGGCGATCCGAACAACCGCGCGCAGGACACGACGCGGCTGTTGGGTTCGATGTTACGTATTGATGTGCTCGGGTCAGGTGTGACACATCCCGGCAATCCATACGATATCCCGCCCGACAACCCGTTTGCAGGCAATGCGGAGTGTGGGCCCTCGGGTAACGCCGATGACTGCCCTGAAATCTACGCCTGGGGCTTGCGTAATCCTTGGCGCTGGAGTTTCGATCCGCCGACGGGCGATATGTGGGTTGCAGACGTCGGCCAGAATGCGTGGGAGGAGGTCAACCTCGTCGAACTGGGCGGCAATTATGGCTGGCGCTGCCGCGAAGGTACGCATGACTACAATACGTCGGGCTGCGGGACGGGGCTGATTGATCCGGTTGCGGAGTACTCGCACACGCTGGGCAATTCGATCACCGGCGGGTTTGTGTATCGCGGGTCGGCGTTGCCGGACCTTGAGGGCCGCTACATCTTTGCGGACTACGGCTCGGGCCGGTTCTGGGCGCTGCAGTCGGACGGGCAGGGCGGCTACACGAACGAGGAGATCGCGCAGAATGACAACTATGGGGCGACAGCGTTCGGCGTCGGGCCGGACGGCGAGCTTTACTTCACCGACATCAATACGTCGCGCTTGCGGAAACTCGTGCCCGATACGAGCAGTGCCAACGACACGATCCCTGATTCGCTCGCCGATACCGGCTGTACCGATCCGTCGGATGTGACGCAGCCGTACGGCGGCCTGTTGCCGTATGACCTTAATGCACCGTTCTGGTCCGACGGCGCGGCGAAAGAACGCTACCTGGGGCTGCCGGATGGCACCGTGATCACGCGCGAGGCCGATGATGATTGGTCGTTTCCCGCAGGCACCGTTATCGTCAAGAACTTCCGGCTGGATGGCAACCTGGTTGAGACGCGGCAACTGATGCGGCACCCGGATGGCACGTGGGCCGGTTACACCTACGAATGGAACGCGCTGCAGACGGCGGCAGCGCGGGTCCGCGGCGGCAAGACGGTTGCGATTGGCGGGCAGGATTACATCTTTCCGTCCGAGGCGCAGTGCATGGAATGCCACACGAATGCCGCAGGCTTCGCGCTCGGGCCGGAGACCGCGCAGCTCAACCGCGACTTTACGTACCCGTCGACACAACGCACCGCCAACCAGCTTGAGACGCTCGATCACATCATGATGTTCGCCTCGCCGCTGCCGGGCCCGGCCAGCGGCCTGCCGATGCTGACCGAGCCGGATGATATGGGAGCAGCGCTGGGTGACCGCGCCCGTGCCTACCTGCACACGAACTGCGCGCAATGCCACCGCCCGAATGGTCCAACGCCATCGACGATGGGCCTGCGCTACACAACGTCGCTTGCGGACACGAATGCCTGCGATGCGCCGCCGCTGGAAGGGGACCTCGGTATTGCAAATGCACGGCTGATCGCGCCGGGCGATGCCTCGCGCTCGCTGGTCATCGAACGCGCCACCCGCCGCGACAGCCACGGCATGCCGCCGGTGGGGTCGAACCTGGTGGATACTGATGGGGTGACGCTGCTGACGAACTGGATTGAAGGGTTGGCAGGCTGTAACTGACGCCCCCGTCGTCGCGAGGAGCGCAGCGACGTGGCGATCTCGGCACCCCCCGTCATCGCGAGGAGCGTAGCGACGTGGCGATCTCGTGACGTTTACCACTCTGCCAGCACAACGAGATTGCCACGCCCTTCGGGCTCGGAACGACGTGGGGTGTCATTCCCTCGGGGCTCGTAAGGACGGGCTGTCATCGCGCAGGCAGGGTCAGTCAACCACTTTCGTTGCTATGTTTGAGTGATCGCTTTCCACGCCGCTCGAGTTGATGGCCGTAGAGACAAAATAGTATGTGTCCGCCGGCAGGTTTTCGACCACGTAGGTCGTGATGCCAGGGTTGTCGATAGTGATCTGGTTGGGGTAGGTGCCGGACGACGTACCATAGTAGATTCTGTAGGCGGAAAGGTCGGTAAGTGTCGTGCCGTCCGTGTTCTGTGTCGGGGCGCTCCATGAAAGCGTCGCCGAGCCCGTGTTTCCCTGTGGTTCGACCGTGAGGCTCACCGTGGCGGTGGCGGAGTCATTCAAACCGTCATTAACGCGGAACGTGAAACTGTCTGGACCCGTGTAAGTGGCGTTCGGAGTGTAAGTTACCAATGCATCTCCGTCGTCACCGCCGAGCATGCCGTTGGCCGGGCCTTGCACGACCGTGAAGGTGTACGGTCCGGGGCCGTCGGCGTCGGTGTAGCCGAGGGTCACGTCGGCCGTCGTGTCCTGGTTCAGCGTCAAACTTTGAGACTGGGCAGTCGGGATCGTGTTGCCCGGCCCACCGCCGCCAGTGGTTATCGTCACTGTATCGAATGCATTCCCCGAGAAGTACGACGTTCTTATCTCATCGGTAAAGAAGCGCACAGTGTCAAATGCCGTCGCTTGGTCGAACGGCAACGCCGTGCTAACCGTCACGCCATCGATCAGCACGTCATAGGTGGACTGCGAGACATTGACCAGCACTCGCAGCGTCGTCGGGCCGCTGATCTGAGTCAGTCCGGTTACGCCGCCGGCGGCGCGGTAGCCGAGTTGCTCGTGTGACCCGATCGCGCTCCACATCAGGTTCACCGCCACGCCCGCATCCCAGTCGTCGGCGCTCATCAGTGCGCCGTCACCGAGCTGCATGAACAGATGGTAGATTCCCTCACTGCCGATTCGCGCCCAGTCGAACTCGAACTCCCAGACCGCCTCGCCCGAGGTCACCCGTGGGAACGGGCGCGATACTATCGGCCGTTTGAGTGTATCCAGCGACGAGAACACTAGACGGTTGCCGCTGCGAGCTACCGTACCGTTCGCCACCTCCATTTCCACCCAGCCATTGCCGATCGTGCCGCTGTCCGGGCCGTCAAAGGTTTCCATCAACAGTGTAGTCGGTGTACCAACACTCAGTGACACCGTGGCGGTGTTGGAGTCGTCGAGTCCATCATTGACGCGGAACGTGAAGCTGTCCGGACCGGAGTAGGCGGTGGCCGGGGTGTAGGTCACCGACGCATCGCCGTCGTTACTGCCCAGCGTGCCGTTGGCCGGGCCCTGGACGATCGTGAAGGTGTAGGGGCCCGGACCGTCTGCATCGGTGTATCCGAGCGTTATGTTGGCGGTCGTGTCCTGTTCCAACGTGACACTTTGTGACTGTGCGGTCGGTGCGGTGTTAATCGCCTCGACCGTCAGGCTGATTGTGGCCGTGGCTGAGTCATTGAGGCCATCGTTGACTCGGAACGTAAAGCTATCCGAACCGGAGTAACCAGTGGCTGGTGTATAAGTCACCGACGCATCGCCGTCATTGCTGCCGATCGTGCCATTGGTTGGGCCTTGGACGATCATGAAGGTATACGGTCCCGGGCCGTCCGCATCAGTGTAGGCGAGAGTCACGTTGGTCGTTGTGTCCTGATCGAGGGTCACGTTTTGCGACTGTGCGGTCGGTGCCGTGTTAACCGCGTCGATCGTCAGACTGACTGTTACGGTGGTCGAATCATCGAGACCGTCGTTGACGCTGAACGTGAAACTGTCCGGGCCGGAGTAGCCTGTGGCCGGCGTATAAGTCACCGACGCATCGCCGTCATTGCTGCCGATCGCACCATTGGCTGGAGCCTGGACGACCGTGAATGTGTACGGTCCCGGTCCGTCCGCGTCGGTGTAGGCAAGCGTCACATTGGCGGTCGTGTCTTGATCGACTGTTACGCTTTGCGCTTGGGCGGTCGGTGGGTTGTTAACCGCATCGACCGTGAAGTTGACTGTTGCGGTGGTCGAGTCATCGAGTCCGTCGTTGACACTGAACGTAAAGCTGTCCGGACCGGAGTAGCCGGTGGCCGGGGTGTAGGTCACCGCAGCATCGCCGTCATTGCTGCCGATCGCACCATTGGCTGGAGCCTGGACGATCGTGAAGGTATACGGTCCCGGACCGTCCGGATCGGTGTAGCCGAGCGTCACATTGGCGGTCGTGTCTTGATCAAGCGTTACGCTTTGCGCCTGGGGGGTCGGTGCGGTATTGGTCGCGTCGACTGTGAAGCTGATCGTTGCTGTGGAGGAGTCGTCGAGCCCGTCATTGACGCGGAAAGTGAAACTGTCCGGACCGGAATAACTGCTGGCCGGCGTGTAGGTCACTGACGCATCGCCGTCATTGCTGCCGATCGCACCATTGGCCGGAGCCTGGACGATCGTGAATGAATATGGTCCCGGACCGTCCGCATCGGTGTAGGCAAGCGTCACATTGGCGGTCGTGTCTTGATCAAGCGGTCCGACTTGGGCTTGGTCGGTCGGTGGCTTGTTAACCGCTTCGACCGTGATGCTGACTGTTGCGGTGGTCGAGTCATCGAGACCGTCATTGACGCGGAACGTGAAACTATCCTGCCCGGAATAGCCGCTGGCCGGTGTGTAGGTCAGCGACGCATCGCCGTCGTTGCTGCCCAGCGTGCCGTTGGCGGGGCCTTGGACGACCGTGAAGGTGTAGGGACCCGGACCGTCCGCATCAGTGTAGCCGAGCGTCACGTTGGCGGTCGTGTCCTGATCCAGCGTTACGCTTTGCGTCTGTGCAGTTGGCACGCTGTTGGTTGCGTCGACCGTCAGGCTGACCGTGGCGCTGGTTGAATCTTCGAGACCGTCATTGACGCGGAACGTGAAACTGTCCGGCCCTGAGTAGCCGGCGGCCGGCGTGTAGGTCACCGATGCATCGCCGTCGTAACTGCCGATCGAGCCGATTGCCGCAACTAGGACCACCGACAACGTATACGGTCCCGGACCGTCCGCG
>CAZLNH010000249.1:0-2659 GCA_964560775.1 uncultured Woeseiaceae bacterium
TGAAGCGCGTTTCGCGCGAAGTCGCGCGCCGCAAGCGCCTCTACTGAATACTCCTGAAACCGCTGCAGCCGCCGGAATTGAAGCCGCGGCGCCGCGACCAGGGACGGTAGCCATGACGCTGAAAGGCCGTATCCAGTCCGACATGAAAGATGCGATGAAGGCCGGTGACAAGGACCGGCTCAAAGTCGTGCGCCTGATTCTTGCAGCCATCAAGCAGGTCGAAGTGGATGAGCGTATCGAGCTGACGGATGCGGCAATCGTCGGCATCCTGAACAAGATGGTCAAGCAGCGGCGGGATTCCGTCAGCCAGTTTACCGACGGCGGCCGCAGCGATCTCGCCGATATCGAAACCGCCGAGATCGCCATTATCGAAGGCTATCTGCCCGAACCGCTCTCCGACGCCGAACTGGATGCGTTGATCGAATCAGCCATCAGCGAGACGGGCGCGGCCAGCGTCCGCGACATGGGCAAGGTCATGGGCAAGGTCAAGGCAGCCGCCGAGGGCCGGGCCGACATGGGTGCGGTGAGCGGCCGGGTAAAGGCGCGGCTCGCCGGCTAGCCGGGAAATCGCCCCTTCTCGTGCCGCGGGCTGGCACGAACGGCAAATTTGGCTATTCTTGCATGGATGCCGCCGCGCATCCGACCCGACGGCGGCGACCCCACTGGCCACGACGGTGCGTTAAAAGCCTGTATGAGCGGACTGATTCCCCAGCACTTTATCGACGACCTGATCGCGCGTGCCGATATCGTCGAGGTCCTGGGCCGGCGCATCGCGCTCAAAAAGGCAGGCCGGGAATTCAAGGCCGTCTGCCCGTTCCATGACGAGAAAACGCCTTCGTTCACGGTCAGCCCGCAAAAGGGCTTCTACCATTGCTTCGGCTGCGGCGCGCACGGCACAGCACTCGGCTTCCTGATGGATTACGACCACATGAACTTCGTCGAGGCGGTGGAAAGCCTCGCCGCTATCATGGGTGTCGAGGTGCCTCGCGAGGAAGGCCAGCAACCGGCACGCAAGTTCGACGACCTGTTCGAGCTGCTCTCGCGTATCGAAAAGCACTTCCAGGCAGGCCTCAAGAATCATGAACCGGCCATCGGCTACCTGAAAGGCCGCGGCATTGACGGCCCCACGGCAGCGCGGTTCGGATTGGGTTATGCCGCCGACGGCTGGAGCAACGTGCTCGACAAATTTGGCACGTCACAGGAAAAAATCGACCGGCTGCTGGCGACGGGCCTCATCATCCGCAAGGACAACGGCCAGCATTATGATCGCTTCCGCGATCGCATCATGTTCCCGATACGCGATGGCCGCGGCCGTACGATCGGTTTCGGCGGCCGGGTCATGGGTAACGCCGAACCCAAATACATGAACTCGCCGGAGACCGTGCTGTTCCACAAGGGACGCGAGCTTTATGGCCTGTTCGAGGCGCGCGAGGCGCTGCGCAATATTGAGCGCCTCGTTGTCGTGGAAGGCTACATGGATGTCATCGGCCTCGCTCGGCACGGCATTGATTTTGCCGTGGCCACACTTGGCACGGCCACAACCGACGATCACCTGAATCGCCTGTTCCGGCTTACCGACGCCGTCCATTTCTGTTTTGACGGCGACCGCGCGGGACGCGAAGCCGCGTGGCGCGCACTCGAGAACGCACTGCCGCAAATTCGCGAAGGGCGGCAATTGCGCTTCGTCTTCCTGCCGGACGGCCAGGACCCGGATTCGTTTGTGCAGGCGCACGGCGCCGCCGCATTCGAGCGGGCGCTCGATGAGGGAATGCCGTTGTCCGATTTCCTCATCGACGAACTGGCATCGCAGGTCGACATGAAGTCCGTCGACGGGCGCGCGCGCCTCGCGGAACTGGCCCGGCCGCTGGTCGGGCGCATCCCGCCCGGCGTCTACCGCACGCTGCTGATCGACCAGCTCGCGAGCTCGGTCGGGATGACCGGGGCCAAACTCGAGTCCCTGATTGCGAACCGTGAAACGCGCCATGCCGCGTCGGATCAGCGGACCGTGGCCCGCCTGGGGAGCCAACGCGGCACCGGCCGGGGCAACCCGTCGGTCGTGCGGCGCGCCATCACCCTGCTGCTCAATTTTCCACAGGCCGCGGCCGATCTCGACCCTGAGCCGCTGGCCGGCCTGCGCCGCCCGGGCGCCGATTTATTGCACGACCTCATTGAAACCGTGCAGGCGGAGCCGCATATCACGACAGCGGGACTTCTGGAACGCTGGCGTAACCACAACCAGGGCCGGCATCTGGGCAAGCTGGCCGCCGTCGAGGTACCAAGCGCCGATGATTTCGACCCGGCCGCCGAACTGGCCGAGTGCCTGCGCCAGCTGGCACAGGCCGGCGCACGTGACAAAATCGAACTTTTAATTGAAAAACAACGGCTTGGTTCACTTTCAGACAGCGAACGGCGGGAACTCCGGGAACTCGGCCGCGGGCCTGCTATCAATGGCTTAAATGGATAGTTCTGGCCTGGAACGAGTCCAATCGATATACTTGGTCGTTTGCATTTTTTACGTGGAGGTCAATCCGTCTTGAGCGAGAAACGCGCAGTGATTACCGGCAACAAGCAGGCTCAACAGCTCAAGGACCTTATTGCTCGGGGCAAGGAGCAGGGCTTCCTGACGTACGCCGAAGTTAACGATCACCTTCCGAACGAC
>CAZLNH010000250.1:0-1518 GCA_964560775.1 uncultured Woeseiaceae bacterium
ATGACGCCGGCACATTGCGCGTGATTGCAGGCGATTTCGCGGGGCAGCACGGTCCGGCGCATACGTTTACGCCCTTGTCAGTGTGGGACGTTTCCCTGAAGCGCGATGGACAACTCGTAACCGAGTTACCGCAAGGCTGGACGGCAGCGGTTGTCCTGTTGCGCGGCACGGTTCTTATTAATGAAGATGCCGTTGCGCGCGATGGTGAGTTGATCACGCTGGACCGCGCCGGCACGCAACTGACGATAGAAGCCAACGACGAAGCAACATTGCTGGTGCTGGCCGGAGAACCGATCGATGAGCCGATCGCGGGTCACGGCCCGTTCGTGATGAATTCTTCGGCAGAGATCAGTGCGGCCATCCGCGACTTCCAGAGCGGCCGGTTCGGCGAGCTGCGGTGACGACCAGGGCGCCCTGTCAGCCGGACAGGTCCTCGGCGACCATTAAATCAAAAGCGCCCTCACCCTCTACGTAGAACACGCAATCCGAATCGGAGTCGCAGCGGGTAGTGTGTCGGTAATTTCCGCCTGGCTGCATGAGATATGAGCCGCGGCCGAGGCGAAACTCCGGCTTACTCTGTTCGTTTCTTTCGACCGCAAAGTCGCACTCACCGCCTGCATCCAAAAGATCGCTGCGGCTCTGAATGCCATGCTACGTGAAAACCTGACCTGGCAAACTGCTATGCATCGACCCTTGACCGATCATCACAGTCGCTTGTTAGGGGGCGCCCAGTGTATTACAATGCATGACATGAAGTCTTCCGCCCTGACAATTCGCCTGGACCCGGCACTTGAGCGCCAAGTCGCACGGCTAGCCAAGCGTACCGGCCGCAGCCGTAGCGAAGTTATTCGTGATGCAGTCCGGCGCCAGCTCGCCTTGGCCGAGTTTGAGGACCTACGCCGCAGGATCATGCCCTTCGCAGAAGCCCGCGGATATCTGACCGACGAGGACGTCTTCCGCGACGTCTCGTGAGGGTTGCTCTCGACACCAACGTTCTCGTAAGCGCAGTCGCCACCCGTGGGCTGTGCGCAGATATCTTGAACCTCGCTTTAGCCCAGCACCAGCTGGTTGTTGGTGTATCTGTGCTAACCGAGTTGCAGCGAGTACTGCGACAGAAGATTCGAGTACCCGGCAAGATCGTCCGGGAGCTTGATGGACTCTTGCGCAGGGAAGCCATTATTGTCGCACGGACACATGCGCTTAGCATCGTAATACAGGATGAGACCGACGCGCCCGTCTTGGCAGAGGCTGTCGCAGGAGGCGCGGAAGTGCTGGTCACTGGCGATCGCGACTTGCTTGAGATCACCGACGAGTTGCCGATTCGAATTCTGACCCCACGGGGATTTTGGGAAATACTTCGTAGCGACACTGCGCCAAATCATTAGCGCCCTCTAACACCCAAGATCAGGTAACCTGTGCCTGAAATCCTTTGGCCGCGTTTCGCAGAAGTCGCCGGTTCGAATCGGTGGGTGCAGGCTCTGAATCTCCGAATATGGCGCGAACCCAGTGCCCGTCGGT
>CAZLNH010000251.1:0-2222 GCA_964560775.1 uncultured Woeseiaceae bacterium
GTAACTCAGCGGCATCGGATCGCCGCCGCCTTCGGCAGTCGTCAGCCAGAGCTGGTGCCATTGCCGGCCGAGGTACGACGCATAGATTACGCGCCGGCCATCCGGCGACCAGTCCGGCTGCGCGCGCCAGGTGGTTTCCTCGATACGCACCGGCACCGGGGCACGGCTGGCGTCGAGCGGACGGCGCCAGATGGCACCGCTGCCGTAGATGATTTCCGGGTTGCTGACATAGAGGATTTCACTACCATCCGGTGACCACGACGGACTCAGCTCGTGATCGTACTCGCCGTAGTAATAGCGCGACGTTGTGCTCTTGCGTTCCGGCATCAGTGGCGCGCTTTCCATGCCATTGTCATCGACACTGCCGATGAACACATGAAAGCGGCCGGTGCCGCGGGTCGACACAAAAGCCAGCCGGCTGCCGTCCGGGGACCAGCGCGGCTCCAGGTTCACGTCGCTGCCGCTGGTCAGCGGCGTCGTCGCGCCCGTATCGAGATCGAGCTGGTACAAGTTCAGTGCATCGTTTGCATAACGCGCGAACACGACGGTGCTGCCATCGGGCGAAACATCGGGCTGGTAATCGTAACCGGGACCGGCGGTCAGTTGCCGCGCGGTATCCGAGTTCACGGCCTGCAGCCACAGGCTGCCCTGCATTGAGTAGACGAGACGCTCGCCGTCCGGCATCCATGACAGCGAGCTCGGGCCGCTGGTCAGCTGCGGCAGGTACATTTCCCGAAAATAATAGTCGTGCGGTACGGCAATCTGCTTCAACACCGGGGCGCGGTCTGCAACGGCAGTACCGTGCAGCAGTATCGCGACAACCGCGAGCAGGACTAAAGCCAGTCGATCAATCAATTTCACGCTTGGAGACTCCACCGGCCCACGAGGGCCGTATCAGAAATTGGTGGCGCCGGCGCCTTTCATGGCCAGCATCTGGCGCACGTCCGCCGGTGTCGCAATATCAAAACCGAGTTCTTCGATGATACGGCGGATTTTCCGCACCTGCTCGGCATTGCTTTTGGCAAGCTCGCCGCGGGTTATGGTCAGGCTGTCCTCGAGGCCTACGCGGACATTGCCGCCGAGCAATGCACCCATCGTTGCCATCGCCATCTGCCGCCCGCCGGCACCCAGCACCGAGAACCGGTAGGCGTCTCCGAGAAGCCGGTCTGCGGTTGCCTTCATGTGCATGAGGTTTTCCGGCGACGCGCCGATGCCGCCCAGTACGCCGAGCACGAACTGCACATACAGCGGCGGCTTGATACGGCCCTGGCGCAGATAGTACGCCAGTGTCTCTATATGGCCGACGTCATAGCATTCGAATTCGAACCGCGCGCCACGCTCCTTTCCGAGATCATCGAATATTGTTTCGATGTCCGCGAACGTATTGCGGAACACGGTACTGTGCGTTGCCTGAAGCAGCTTCGGCTCCCACTCGTAACGCCATGAATCATGCTGCGCCTTGAGCGGAAAAATACCGAAATTCATCGACCCCATGTTCAGCGAACACATTTCGGGGCTCGTCGCACGCGCCGGCGCCAGGCGCTCGTCGATGCTCATGATCGAACTGCCGCCGGTCGAGATATTCAGCACCGCATCGCACTCTTGCTTGATACGAGGCAGGAACTGCATGAAATGCCCGGTTGCAGCACTCGGGTAGCCGGTCTCCGGAACTCGTGCGTGCAGGTGGATGATGGCGGCGCCGGCCTGTGCCGCGTCGATTGACGCAGTGGCAATCTCGTCCGGCGTGACCGGCAGGTACGGGCTCATCGTCGGCGTGTGAATCGAGCCGGTGACGGCACACGTAATGATTACTTTTCTGCTCAAGCTGACTACCTGCCACTTTGCCGATGATTGGCGGCCCGACTTCCAGGAGTCTGCGCGGTAGAAGCCGAATGGGCTGCGGCTTCCCCACTTCGACCCGGTTGTCCGATCCTCCTCGTCACATAGTCACCACTATGCTTCTCAGACGATCGAACAACCGTACTCAAATTGGGAAACCCTCGCCTCATTCGTTTCTGCCGCGCAGACTCCTAACGGGGATGGCGCTCGCATAAGTTGCGGGCCGGCGGCCGCGCCAGCCTACCCCGGCACGACCGTCGCCCGCTCCCCCCGACCCCCGGCAGGACTGCCGTAGCCAGCATGATCCTTCGTGTTGTACCATTCTGCAAGCTCATATTCCGGAATACTTTCATAGAAAACAGGAATGTAAAAATGGCACCCCG
>CAZLNH010000252.1:0-8144 GCA_964560775.1 uncultured Woeseiaceae bacterium
CGATGACGCCCGCAAATCTCTCGCCGCCATTTCCCTGGTACTCGAGCAGGATAAAATCAGCTCGGAACTAATCGATAACCTGAATGCCTCAATACACCTTCGCGCGTTGCTGACGGACCTGTTCCTGCTCAGTGAAGTCCGATCGTGTTGACAAGCCTGAGATTCTGCACTTAAAGCTCATCGCGTGAAGCGCGTCGGGGACCGATTTCTCCGATCAGGCGCCGCCGCCAGCGTGCGCTTTCGGAACCACTCGCGGCCGCAAGTCGACCGAAGTCGAACTGACCGCGCAGGCCACGAGTTGGGATCAGCTTAAGCCTGGTGTCCCAGCGGACCTACCAAGGTAGACAAGTAAGCGGTCACGGCCAGTATCATCAACCCTACCCCCACTTCCCAATGCAGCGAGCGGCGTAAGGCCGCGACCGCACGCGCTTGCGTGAGCGCGGGCACTAGGCGATAGCGATTCAATGCGGCAATGGCCAGAATAACCGCCACCAGCAGCAATTTGATCAGCAGCGCCCGGCCGTAGGCAGAGTTCACCAGCTCCATGGGGCTTTGTAACAGGCCGAACACCAGCAACACCCCGGCCAGCGCCAGGACGATGACCCCCACTAGGGCCTGATTGCCGAACGCCTCCATGTGCCGCCTGATCACCGCCGCCGACTGACCCCCCATGGCCATCAGGAACGGCGGTAGGGCGCCGATCCAGGCTGCAAACACCAGGACATGCAGCATCAGACCAAGTTGGAACGGCAGGGACAGCAAGGACACATGGCCGGAGGTGCGGTAGGTCCACAACAACATCACCATCGCGACCACCAGAAAGCCCTGCAGCGTGCGCCGCAGGCCTTGCGTCGGTGAGCAGGTCAACCGCCGGCTCTTCCACAGCCCGACGGCGCCTACCAATAGCACGACGATGAATCCGGTCATGCGCCCCAATGTGGTGCTGCCGCTGGAAGTATCGAGCAGAAAAGAGGCCATGGACCAGTCAAGCATGCCCGCGAGGCCCCGCGCATTGATCTGCCCGAGCTGGGCGAGGAACTGAATGATGCTAGCGAGAAATCCCAGCAGCCCTGCCGCTTGGGCATAGCCCAGGCGCCACTCTAGCTGTCGACGACTGCCATCGTCATAGAAATGCCCATGCAGCAACGAACCCGCCAGCATGGCAGTCGCGAGATAAACCAGCCACTTGCAGACGACGGCGGCAATTTCCCAACCCGGTGGCAGCATGCGCGTTACGAGGCCACGGGATGGGAAGTGCGAAACTCAGGACGACACTACAGTAATTTTCTCAGTTTGCAGCGCCGGCAGTGGCCGCAGCAACCACAAAGCCGAAAGAACTACTGACCGTATGGCCATCAGCGCCGACGGCGGTCCAGGTGACGGTGAAATTGCCGGAACCCATGCCCTGGGGCTTGATGCTGTAAGTCGCAATGGCTTCCAAGGCCGGGCGAAAATCAGTGGCCAGGGTCTGATCATCACGAAGCACCTCCACCCTGGCCAGACGCACGGGACCCTTGAACACCAACTGGATGGCCTCCGGAACTGAGTGCACAGTGGCATCAGCGGCGGGTATGGATTCTGTCAGGGTGGGGTGGGCGTTGGACAGAAGGGGCAACAGTGCCAGCAGCGCACTCAGAGCAAGTTTTTTCAGATTCATGTTCATGTCTAATCCACCTTAATTTGATCTATCTTCAGTCATCGGATATTCGCATGATGACGAATTCCGCAGCGGACCACACCAGGGAAATCCTGAACGCTTGGCCATAAAGGAACTCAGCCAAGCTAAGTCTGGAGTTGGGACATCACCCGCCTTCCGCTTGTATCGATCACCGTTCATCTGCATTAACTCATCACGCAATGGCGGCATCTTCGCGGCGCAGGCACCCCTGGTGTGCCTTCACGAGATCGGCCATCGAGTTGAATTTGAAATCGTAGGCCGGTACTTCGCCCGGGTTCATAGTGGCGCCGTAGCCCTCCTGATGAAAGCGCCTATGAATCCAACAATTGGCGATCCTGTGACGGTTAGCAGGTTGGTGGTCGTGAAACGGGCTTTCGGCAACGCCACATTCCTCGGCGAGCCGTTTGTAGACGATTGGCAAAAGGTTCCGGTAAAGCATGGTTGGTGTCTGCGCCTGCTGGCCCGTTTCGTGACGCGCATGAGCCTCGAGGACTTGATCCCTGGCCAGGGGCTGGGGCAGGCGAGAGGTCAGGTTCGACAGCGCTGTCGATATCCCAGTCTCCCAATCGATCAGTGTGCCGTAGCAATCGAACGTCAGGGCTTTGTAATCACTTAATCGCATCGCGGATCTGCAAGGAACTATTCATAAGGTTGTCGAATCGTTTATATTTAGTGTAACCGACCCATGCGACAAGGGGTCGACGTATTCTTGTCTGCAGACAGCAGGCAGGACTTTTTTTGCGCGTTACCCGGCAACTTCTGCTGTCTCGGACTTCAGTCGAGTGCCTCACCAAAACCTGAACACGGTCCTCGACGAGGTTGACGTTCGCGATGTTGCTGCAGTTGTCAGTTAGAGCTGATGCGAATACACGAATCGTGTGCCAATAGCACGAAAACGCCCGCTCCCAAGATCCATTTCAGCCCAGCTGAGATTGAGTTTCAGTCCGCTGTCGAAGGTGTAGCCTATGCTGATCTCTATAAAATCCTCCTCGGGCAAGCCCCTGGACTCGCGCTTGCTGTATATGACTGCTGCCGAAACGGCGTCGAACGAACCCTCTACTGCCGGTGTTACGAAGGTTGTTGTGTTCAGACCGGGTTCTAGTCCGCGAATTTCCGCCCACTCGACCATACCTGATATGCTTAATCGGGCAAATTCTGCCGACTTGCGCACGGCTATTGCATAGCCACTAAGGTCGCCGTCCGCTTCGCTGCGGCGGCTTTGACGCGTGTAGGCGACGTGATAGTTGAGCCCCATGACTCCGGCTGCGTCCTCCCCATCGATTGTTACGTTGTAGGAATCAAGGCGGCTTGTATTTCCCGGCCCCCCGTGAGCAGATGTCGTTCGACCCCGGCGTTCAATAATCGAATCGGAAAGTATCGAGGTATCTACGAAGCCCACACCGACGGACACTGTATGGTCGCCAAAGTCAGTACTTCCCGGCGACAATTGTCCGCCGAATCCTATTCGTTCGGTGAACTCGTACTCCCCGGCAAACGCCTTACGGAAGAGACCTGGAGTGATATCCCACGCTGTTCCAAAGTTGACGTTGTACTTGCCGCCGAAAACAGCAAAGCGATCCTTCTCGTATTGCAGAAAAACCTCCTGAACAAAGGCACCATGTCCATCGAAATGGACGTCTTCCCGATAGTCGAAATCAACGACACTCTCAAAAACCGTAGTTGTGTACAGAGTGACCGCTGGTGCGAGCGCTACATCAATCTCCAACCCGGTTCCATCTAGGAACAATTGGTTGCCGACTGCTGCAGTAGTGTCATCATCTACGATTCGCGCTTGACCGTCGATGATGAGCTGGCCCGAAAAGTCGAGGTCCGCATGAACATCAACGGAAGGGAACATCGCAATGCAAACAGTCAGCATTGCGCTGAATCTGGACGACCGGTGCAATTGAAAATTGATCGTCTTTACCCTAGTGCTACCTTTCACTCGCACGATGCTTTCCGAGCCGAGCTAAACAAAGTAGGACGTCAATGGTGGGATGGAGCTTCCTGAGCCACTCATTTGATCACCTGATTGAGTCGTGGAAGTCGTCATCATCTGTGCCGACGATTCAGTGCTATCGATATCAGGTGCGCGATCATGAACCGCCGAGTCGCCTGCTAGAGCACCATGTGTATTGCCAGAACGTCATTATGCCAAGTGTGTCGCCGCAGTTTATGCCGATGGAAAGCACCACACGATCCAAAAGGTATGCATTTGTCGGCGAAAACAGCATTCACTGTGGCACTTACAAAGATACTATTTAGTCTCGCGTAAGAAGCCGGATGAAGGATTGAACCGGGTACGATCGACGCATCGTGCTAAGCGGGGAAATAACACTGGAATTCATGCGAATAGCACAATTTATGCTGGTAGCGTTGCCGCGTGTCAGCATCATTCACGAGTTGGCGATTGCGGCGAACGCCGACCGCGTTTAAGACGCCGGAATTTGATTTATGTCGAGCCTGCTGATAGTCAACATATAAGTCCAGACGTCGGGGGGTGCATAGCCGTAGGCTGGCGGTGGGTCGAGCTTTGCCGCCGGCGTGTATTTTTGGCGAGTGAGCATTCAAGGGGGTTGCATATGAAAGGCAATGATCGTGAACTCGGGATGGGACGCGCCATTTCACGGCGGGATTTTCTGTATGGTACCTCGGCCATGGCGGGCGTTGGCATCTTGTCGGCAAGCGGCCTGGATGCGCAAATCGCGACCAATGCAGCAGAGGGGGGGGCGAGGGCCACGGCCAGCACGTATCCACCGCTTCGCCACGGCATGCGCGGCTTCCATCCGGGTTCGTTCGAGCCGGTTCACGCCATGGCGTGGACTGGGTATAGCCCTCCGAAAGCCGAAGCTACAGGCGAGGTTTACGATCTCGTAGTGGTCGGCGGTGGTCTAAGTGGACTCGCCGCAGCCTATTATTACCGCAAGAAGGCGGGGCCCAGCGCTAAGGTGCTTATCCTCGACAACCTAGACGGTTTTGGCGGTCACGCGCAGAGGAATGAGTTCGAACACAACGGCAAGCGGTTGGTCGCTTACGGTGGCTCTACCGAAATCGTGGCGCCCATGGAATGGTCGGCAGAGGCCAAGTCCATCCTTGATGATTTGGGGATCGCTAAGGACAATCCCGCCGATCGCACGGATTATGAGATTTACCGCGGCCGAGGCATGGAAGGGGCTGTGTTTTTCCCAAAGGAAACCTATGGGCGGGACAAACTGGTTAAAGGCAACCTGCGAAGGCCGACGCCACAGTTCTTGAGCGAGGCTCCCCTATCGCCTCGACTGCGATCCGACCTCGACAAGTTGATGAATGGCAAAACCGATTATTTAGCGGGCCACTCAACAGAGGAGAAAATCACGCACTTGCGCTCGATAAGTTATCGTGACTACCTGCTCAACGTCGTCAAGGTCTCACCGGAAACGATTCCCTTCGTGCGAGGCGTCTGGTGCCTCGGTACGGACGCCTGCACCGCTTGGTTCGCTTTCTTTCGTAACAGGCCTGGATTCGAGGGGTTGGGCCTCAAGCGGCCGGACATGTCGCCGGAGAGCGAGGAGGGGAAAAAGCACAACTACACGCTGCCCGGAGGCAACGCCGACGTCGCGCGCCTACTTGTCCGTGCATTGATCCCTGACTCCTTGCCGTCCGGCAGTTTCATTGAAGTAGCAGATGCGCATACAGACTATACAATACTGGACAGACCATCGAACCCGACCCGAATCCGGCAGAGCAGCATCGTCTACAATGTCAAGCACGACGGCCCGGCGCCGTCGTTTCTGGATCCCGATGAACGGGATGTCGTGATCAGCTACTTGAACAACGGCAAAGCACAGAGTGTGAAGGCCGCCAATGTTGTGATGGCCTGCATGAATAATGTTGTACCGTTTCTGTGCCCGGAGATTCCAGAAGTTCAAAAGGTCGCGCTGCGTACCGCAACTCGAGCGGCCAATCAGATGACCAAAGTTCTATTCCGCAACTGGCGGGCGTTCGAGGAGGCAAAGTTAACCAGTGCGATCGCTCCGAATAGCTTTTACGGGTCGGTCGGGCTCGCCTCGCCGCGGTATCTGGGCCGCATGGAGCCATCAGAATCTCCGTCCGAGCCGATCATCGTCTCCTTCAACAGCGGCGGCAATTCGGGTATTCTAAGCAACCCTTATATGGTCCAGGCACTGTGCGGGGAAGCCACGCCCAAGCCCGGGACCCCGGCGGACGAACAGTTCCAGGCCGTGCGTCACGGACTGCTGCAGACGCCATTCGAAGTGTTTGAACGCAACGTGCGCGAGCAGAGCGCCAGAATCCTGGCCGGCACGAGCTTCGATCCGGCCCGGGACATTGTCGCGATCACCGTTAACCGCTGGCCGCACGGCTTCGCAACGGGCCTCAACGAGCTATTCGACGAACCACTCGAGCCGGGTACCTTTCCGCCAACTGTGGTTGCGCGCCAAAAGTTCGGTCGTATCGCAATAGCGAACAGCGATGCCGGCGGTGTCAGCACCATGCAGACTGCGTTCGATCAGGCTTGGCGGGCGATTGATGATCTCGAGTCGCGGGCATACGGTTTCTACGAGCAGATCTAAAGCCTGAATTAGCGATTGCAAGGAGTAGTTGGTGTCGATGGACTGGATGCGGCGCAAACCGATCGACCTCGATGACGTGGACGAGCATCAGAGGCTGAAGCCGACGCTCAGCTGGTGGCATCTCGTGGCACTCGGGGTCGGGGCTGTTGTTGGTACCGGTATCTACACCCTGGTGGGCGTCGGTGCAGGTCTGGCCGGCCCGGGCGTAGTGTTGTCTTTCGTGGTCGCCGGCGCAGTCTGCGCCTGTGCGGCGCTGGCTTACGCCGAAGTGGCTTCGATGATTCCTGCATCTGGAAGCGCCTACACTTACACCTACGTAGCCGTTGGCGAACTGTTTGCCTGGATCGTTGGCTGGAGCCTTATTCTCGAATACTCGCTCGTCGTGAGTGCCGTCGCCGTCGGCTGGTCGGGGTATGCCGTCGGATTCATGACGTCAATGGGCATGGAGTTGCCGGTGGCATTCACTGCCGGCCCACAGTCCGGCGGCGTCCTGAATCTTCCCGCGGCGGGCATTGTCGGTGTAGTGTCGATCTTGCTGGCACTCGGAACGCGGGAAAGCGCGACGATCAATGCGGTATTGGTGGTAATCAAGATCGCGGGCTTGGTACTGTTCGTCAAGGTGGCCCTTCCACATTTCGATGGTGCGTACTTCGAGCCCCTGATGCCATACGGCTTTGCCAGCGCCGAAGTGGACGGCGTCCAACGCGGTGTAATGGCCGCAGCCGCGATCATCTTTTTCGCGTTCTACGGCTTCGATGCCGTTTCGACGGCCGCCGAGGAAACGAAGCGGCCGGGGCGCGACTTGCCCATCGGCATCATCGGTTCACTCGTAATTTGTACGCTAGTCTACATCGCCGTTGCGATGAGCGCAGTCGGATCAATGCATTATACTGTCTTCGCCGATAGCCCGGAGCCGCTCGCGAGCGTGTTGCGGAACTTGGGTAGTAACCAGGCCGCAGCCCTCGTTGCCGCGGCGGCAGTCATCGCCCTTCCGACAGTGATACTGGCGTTCCTGTACGGCCAGAGCCGGATCTTTTTCGTGATGGCGCGTGATGGGCTGTTCCCGCAAGCACTGGCAACGGTCAGCCCCCGGACGGGCACCCCCGTGCGGATTACCGTCGTCACTGCCGTCCTTATCGCGATGCTGGCCGCCTTTGTACCGCTGGGTGAGATTGCGGCGCTTGCGAACGCTGGCACGCTGGTCGCCTTTATATCCGTTTCGGTCTGCATGCTGGTACTACGCCGCACTGCCGCAGATCGCCGCAGGCTCTTTCGAACGCCGGTGCCGTGGCTCATCGGTCCGGCAGCCATTCTTGGGTGCCTCTATCTCTTCTGGAGCTTGCCGAGGACAACGCACATCTCCTTCGGTGTCTGGTCCGCGGCCGGCCTGGCGCTCTATCTGCTTTGGGGTGCCCGGCGGCTTCGGCGGGCAAGGGCTGCATGACACGCTTCTTTATAGAGGCATGCATGCTCTGTGTTCGAGGTGGTTTAGAATGCCTGTTCACATTCCTGTACGCGCCATGGTCTTTGCACCCGCAGCGGTCAGACAAGCATGTTAGATTTACGCGATCCAACTCTCTTTCGTAGCCTGGCATTCGTCGGTGGCGAATGGGTCTCGGCCGGAGCCGCTCGGACCTTGCCGGTTGAAGATCCGTCATCCGGAGAGGTCATTGCAACTGTTCCTGATTGCGACGGCACAGATACCCGCAATGCCATCGACTCAGCGCACGCCGCATTTGACGAGTGGCGGGCGAAACCGGCAAGCGACCGCGCAATCCTCCTTGAACGATGGTACGAGCTCATCCTGGAAAATGAGGCTGATCTCGCGCGTATCCTTACGGCCGAACAGGGTAAACCTTTGACGGAAGCACTGGCGGAGATTCGCTATGCAGCTT
>CAZLNH010000253.1:0-2624 GCA_964560775.1 uncultured Woeseiaceae bacterium
CACCGCGGCGCCGTAGGCAAAGTAATAGAACGGGCGGCCACTGAAGGTGCTGCGGTCGTAGTTGATCTTCGGGGTGCAATAGAAGCCAGTAGAAGACAATGAGACGCGCGCAAACCATGCGAGATGCACGAGCTCCGCGAAGCCAAGCATCTCGTCGCCGATTTGTACCGTATTTTTCCCAAAAACGACGTCCGTCTCGGGCACTTTGAAGTGTTCGGCGGCGAACCGTACCAGGCGCTTCTTTACCGTGCGCGCCGCCGCCTGCGCCGCCTTGCCGTTCAGGTCGGAACCGGCCGACGCGGCGGTTGCCGATGCATTCGGAACCTTGCTGGTGTCCGACGCGGTAATCTTGATACGGTCGAAATCGATCTGCAGTTCGTCGGCGACGACCTGGGCCACTTTCGTGAAAAGCCCCTGCCCCATCTCGGTACCGCCATGATTGATGTGCACGGTGCCGTCGGTGTAGATGTGCAACAGGGCGCCCGCCTGGTTCAGGTGTGTCGCCGTGAATGAAATTCCGAACTTGACCGGCGTCAGTGCAATGCCGCGCTTCAGCGTGTCATTGCTGGCATTGAACGCGGCAATCTCGTCGCGGCGTGCTTCATAGCCGGCTGATTCCGCCACGCGGCTACAGATGTCTTCGAGGATATTGTCCTCGACTTTCTGTCCGTAGTGCGTGACGTCGCGTTCGCCGATGCCGTAGAAGTTCGCGCGGCGTACCTCCAGGGCATCCTTGCCAAGGTAGCGGGCAATGTCATCGATGACATACTCGATGCCGAACATTCCCTGCGGGCCGCCGAAGCCGCGGAATGCCGTGTTCGATACCGTATGCGTCTTGCACCGGTGTGAAACAATCCTGACGTTCTGCAGGTAGTACGCGTTGTCGCAGTGAAACATCGTGCGGTCGTTGACTGCGCCGGACAGGTCGGCGGACATGCCGCAACGCGAGGCGAACATGAAGTCCACACCTTCGATACGGCCACTGTTATCGAAGCCGACATCGTAGTCGATGACAAAGTCATGGCGTTTGCCGGTCATCCTCATGTCATCGTCGCGATCGAGGCGAAGTTTGCACGGCTTGCCGGTGCGGTTCGCCATCAGGCCGGCAATACAGGCGATCAGCGCAGGCTGGCTTTCCTTGCCACCGAACGCACCGCCCATGCGGCGGCATTCGACAACGACATCCTTCGATTGCTTGCCGATGGCCGCGGCCGCACGATGCTGCACGTCACCAGGATGCTGCGTCGAGCTGTAGATGAACAGGTCGCCGTCCTCACGCGGCAGTGCCATCGCGATCTGTCCTTCAAGGTAGAAATGGTCCTGGCCGCCGAGGCTGACGCGACCCTGCAACCGGTGGGGCGCGTCTGCGAGTGCGGCTGGCGCATCGCCGCGTTCGATCGTCTCGCTAGGCAATACGAAGGAGCCGGCCTCGACGGCCGCCATCGGCTCGAGGATAGCGCGTAGTTCCTCGTACTCGATTCTGGCGAGACGCGCGGCGCGGCGCGCCTGGTCGACGGTGTGCGCGGCGACGGCGAACACGGCCTGCCCGGAATACTGCACGACACCGGGTGCCAGAATCGGGTCATCGGCGATAATCGGGCCGCAGCTGTTCAACCCGGGAATATCGTCGGCCGTCATGACTTCGACTACACCGGGTGCGCGGCGCACGGCATCGAGGTCGATACTGACAATGCGCGCGTGCGCCTTGCTGCTCATGCCTACGGCTATATGCAGCAACCCGCGCGGCTCGACGATATCGTCGGTATAGGTCGCCTCGCCGCTGACATGCAGGTGGCTGCTGTCGTGCGGAACCGGCGCGCCGGCCGCGCCGGGGACAGTCCGCACGTCAGCGTCAGGCCTGCTTCTGGCGTCCATAATCGTAGATCCGGACCGGTGGATTGCCGTCGAGGGCTGCAGACGTTTCGCGGTAGAAGCGCAACAACAGGTTTTTGCAAATTCGGCGTCGGTAATCTTCGCTGGCGCGCATGTCAGTGATTGGTTCGAAATCATCGTCCAGCGCCGTCATGGCCTCGACGATGATGGCTTCGGCGAACTCCCTGCCCGCGAGTGCGCGTTCGCAGGCCCGGGCGCGTTTCGGTATTGCCGCGAGACCACCGTAGGCAATGCGCACGTCATCAATGCGGTTGTCGTCGCCGAGCCGCAGCCGGTACGCACCGCAAACCGCTGAAATGTCCTGGTCGAAGCGCTTTGACACTTTGTAGCTCTGCACCTGGTCGTCCGTGTGCAGGCGGGGAATCTTTATCTGTTCGATGAATTCGCCCTGCCGCAATGCATTCTTCTGGTAGTCGAGATAGAACTCGTCGAGCCGCATCTCGCGTGATGCCGACGCTGACCGCAACAGCAGGACGGCGTCCAGCGCGAGCAGTGCCGGCATCGAATCGCCGATCGGCGAACCGTTTGCAACATTGCCGCCGAGCGTGCCGGCGTTGCGGATCGGCGGCGACGCGAAGCGGCGGAGCAATTCGCTCATTGTCGGGAAGTGATGCAGCAACAACGGCATCGCATCGGAAAAAGTGATCGCCGCACCTATCTCCACATAGGTGTCATTTGCCTGCATCACCTTCAGCTCGGCGACGCTGCCTGTGTAGATGACGGTCTCGATG
>CAZLNH010000254.1:0-9983 GCA_964560775.1 uncultured Woeseiaceae bacterium
GGCCCGCTTTTGGCGGGCCCTCTTTATTTGGCTGGGGGACCAGGATTCGAACCTGGGTTGGCGGAGTCAGAGTCCGCAGTCCTACCGCTAGACGATCCCCCAAATCCGCCCGCGATACCCGGCCGTGCGGCACTCGTAATCGCGGATTTATTTTTAGCCCGGCAACCGGCGCAGCCGCAACTCCAGGCTCCGGCTTAGCGCTTCGAAAACTGCGTTGCGCGCCGCGCCTTGCGCAGGCCGACTTTCTTGCGTTCAACTTCACGCGCGTCGCGGGTAACGAAACCGGCTTTGCGCAGTGCCGGACGCAGTGACTCGTCGTAGGCCATCAGGGCGCGGGTCAGGCCATGACGGATGGCACCGGCCTGGCCGGTCGTGCCGCCGCCAGTGACAGTGACTTTGACGTTGAATGTGTCGGTCAGCTTCATCAGCTCCAGCGGCTGGCGCACGATCATGCGCGCCGTCTGGCGTCCGAAAAAGCGGTCCAGCGGCCGGGAATTGACGGTGATATCGCCCTTGCCCGGCGTCAAGTAGACGCGTGCTGTCGACGTCTTGCGCCGTCCGGTACCGTAAAACTGTGCTTCACTCATTACCTGTTGCCTCTGTGCCGGGCGCGAACGCCTCAGGCATTAATTTCCAGTGGGATCGGCTGTTGCGCCTGATGGGTGTGCTCGGGTCCCGGAAACACACGCAGCTTTGAAAACATCCGGCGGCCCAGCGGGTTCCGCGGCAGCATGCCCTTGACCGAGTACTGCAACGCCCGCTCCGGTGCATCCTGCATCAGTTTTTCCAGCGGAATCGACTTCAGGCTGCCGATGTAGCCGGTATACCGATGGTACATCTTGTCCTTCATCTTGTTGCCGGTCACGCGGATCTTTGCCGCATTGATGACGACGATATAATCACCGGTATCGACGTGCGGCGTGAATTCAGGTTTGTGCTTGCCGCGCAGGCGGCGTGCTATTTCCGTCGACAGGCGGCCCAGGGTCTTGCCCGTGGCATCAACCACGAACCAGTCGCGGCGCACTTCTTCCGGCTTGGCAGAAAACGTCTTCATTTGTTCGTATCCAAAAAGGGAACTCTGGCAGTCAGCGCCGACGACGCCGACCGCAAATCCCGGGCAGACGGCAACGGCCGCGCAGTCCCGGCGAAAGGCGCGAAATTCTACTTGACGCACCGCGGCAATGCAAACACTGCCGGCCCGCGCCGCGAGATCACACGCCCGTCACCGGCTCTATAGTTTTTCTTTTCTTATCAATATTTTGCGAAAAACGTTCTAGTTGCTCCGAGGCAACGCCAATACCCGCGAAGCAGGCTGCCGGTACCAATGGCAGTTGGTGAACCGCCGCACTGGCACCCCTGCCGGGAGGAGGCTGGATACTCCGGCTGGCGCCAATGGACCGATCGAGGATTATTCATGAACGGCACATTGGCAGGGGCGGAGGTGTGCTCCGGGGAGGGCTTTTCAGGGCTGTGCCGGACAGGGAGGTATTCACAGCGTCCCTGAAAAGCCCTCCCCGGGGTGCGCCTTCGCCTGCCACCGAATCCAGACGTTCATGAATAATCCGAGGCGGACAGCACGCTAAAACGCGTATTCGATCGAAAGCGCCGTATAAGTGTCCGTGCTCTCCGTGCCCGCCGGCACCTCACTGTTATTCTTGATCGTATAGGACGCCACCAGCGCCAGGTTACCGACCAGCGTCGCCGTGATAGCGGATACTGACTCTATATAGGTATTGACGTCACCGGACTCGACCGTCAGGTCCTGCGAAAACGAGGCGGTTTCGGTAATGATCCAGCGATAATTGATGCCACCGCGGGCGATCAGGTCGTTTTCAGTGGTCCCGTCGCGCAACTCCGACTGCCGGGCACCGACACCGATGTCCGCGCTCAGCTGGTGCGACGTCGTTTCGAGCAGCCGGCGTCCATAGCCGACGGTCTGGGAAAACTGCTGGTCGTAGGCACTGAACAGGTCCTTGCGCCACACCATGCGGCCATAGAGGAAATTGTGCTCGGAGAAGCTGTATTCTGATTTGAACCCCAGCTTGTAGGCCTCGGCGGTGGTTTGCTCGCTTTCCTGTGCGTTGATGGCTGATGCATCGGCGAGATGTTCCCACTTGCCCGACGTGTAGCTGAGTTCAATCTGTGTATTCAGGCTTGAGCTTTCGGAATTGCCGCTCGTCGCGAGATAGCCGAGCGCGGCCTTGCCGGCCCACGGGCCTTCTATCGTTGCCGCTTCCTCCTGGGCGTTGAGCGGAGCAAACTCCGTCAGGCACGCGATCATGACGACCAACAAGCGCAATTTCATACAGTGACTCCTGGTATTGATGGGGTCGCGGCAGCACTATCGGCTAACGGGCCGCTGACCTGGCTGGCTACCGCGGGGGCGGAAGTATACGCACCTGGCGCGTCCGTCGCGACCCGGTGCAACGTGCTGTTGCATTTATGAAGCTCTTCACTGCGATATACTGGCTGGCATGACGAGTCGCCGCCTGTCACCGATCGACCGATTCCTGTCCGGGATCGACAACGCGCTGCGCACCGTTGCCGGAGCGCCCGCCGGTGGCGCCCGGCCGAATCCCGCCGCCGATATCGCCGATACAGAACTGGATGCCAGCGAACGCCGTCACGCCGCCGGCCTCATGCGCGTCAATCATGCAGGTGAAGTGGCGGCGCAGGCGCTGTACCAGGGGCACGCCACGGTGGCGCGTGATCCGGACGTCGCCAGCCACTTGCGTCAGGCGGCTCGCGAAGAACGCGATCACCTGCTCTGGTGCGAAGCGCGGCTCGCGGAGCTTGATGGCGGTACCAGCCGGCTCGCTCCGCTCTGGTTCGGAGGCGCATGGCTCGTCGGTGCTGCCAGCGGCATGCTCGGCGACCGCTGGGCGCTGGGCTTTGTCGAGGAGACGGAGCGCCAGGTCGCCCGGCACCTTGAAGACCACCTCGGCAGGCTGCCTGCGACAGACCAACGCAGCCGCGCCATACTCTCCCGCATGCGTGACGAGGAAATCGAGCATGGCGCGGCGGCCGGGCGGAAAGGCGCCGCAAAACTGCCATTTCCGGTACAACGCCTGATGCGGGCCAGCGCGGCGGTCATGACACGTACGGCGTACTGGCTGTAATGCCGCTGGTTTACCAGCTGCCGAATGAATATACTTTTACCTGTACAGATAATTTTAATAAGAATTACGCACTTAGCTTGCTCTTGAACGCCCGCTGTATTACAAGGATGGGCGCAGTGCCGTCGAGGATCCAACCAATGCAGACAACCGCAAAGACTTTGAGTGACGTACCGGCGATAAACCGGTTCCTGAGCTATTGCCGGGTACGCACCGTTCCGTCGAAAACAGTCATGATCCACGCCGGCGATCTGCCGGACGTTCTTTACTATATTGTCGACGGCTCCGTGGAAGTTATGATCGAGGACGAAGACGGCAACGAAATGGTCCTCGCCTACTTGAACAAGGGCCAGTTTTTCGGTGAGATGGGTCTCTTCTACGAACAACCGACGCGTAGCGCCTGGGTACGCACGCGCACCGAATCCGAAATTGCCGAAATGACGTACCCCCGTTTTCGGCAGATAGCGAGCGAAAGCCCGGGACTGGTCTTCGAACTCGCCACCCAGCTCGCAACCCGCCTCGACCGGACCAACCGCAAACTCGGTGACCTTGCATTCGTCGATGTAACCGGCCGCGTAGCGCACGCGATCATGGACCTTTGTAATGAACCCGATGCGATGACACACCCGGACGGCATGCAGATCAAGGTCAGCCGCCAGGAACTGAGCCGTCTCGTCGGTTGCTCACGCGAAATGGCCGGCCGCGTACTCAAGGTGCTGGAGGAACAGGGACTGGTTACCGCCAGCGGCAAGACAATCGTCGTCTACGGCGCACGACCGAATCGCGGCTGAACACGGACGGCACTTTCCTGACCGCGCGGACTCCCCGCAGGGGCTACCGGTGCGGAGCTAAAGGAAGTGGCATAGGTTCAGCAATAATTCCTTCTAGGTTGTTTTCGCAATTTCCGCTCGCATTTCCTTGATTGTCCGGGCGTAATCCTCGCTGCCGAATATGGCGGATCCAGCAACAAACGTGTCGGCGCCAGCGGCCGCTATTTCGCCGATATTGCCTGTCTTTACACCGCCATCGATTTCCAGCCGTATATCGTTGCCGCTGGCATCGATGATCTCGCGCGCGCGCCGCAACTTGTCGAGCGAAGACGGTATGAACGACTGCCCGCCGAAACCAGGATTGACGGACATGATCAGGACCATGTCGAGATCATCAATGACATGATCGAGCCAGGTCAGCGGGGTCGCCGGGTTGAAGACAAGTCCCGCCTTGCAGCCATGGTCCCGAATCAGTGCCAGTGACCGGTGCACATGGCTGCTCGCTTCCGGATGGAAGGTAATGAAGTTCGCGCCCGCCCTGGCAAAGTCCGGAATGATCCGGTCCACCGGCTGCACCATCAGGTGCACGTCGATCGGTGCTGTGATGCCGTGATTCCGCAGTGCCTCGCAAACCAGCGGCCCGATCGTCAGGTTGGGCACAAAATGATTGTCCATGACGTCGAAATGGACAATGTCGGCGCCGGCGGACAGCACCGCGTTGACCTCGTCGCCCAGACGCGCGAAATCTGCCGAGAGTATTGATGGAGCAATTCTGTATTCCACTACAATTCCTCTAACCAGTGCCAGACCGGACTGTAACCAAAGGCCGGGGTCATTTCATCGTCGCATGCACCGTGGCGACTGGCCGCGCTATCGGATCGACCGGCGCACCTTCAGCATCTCATAGGCGCCGCGGATGTCACGCGTTCGTTTTTGTGCGGTCGCAAGTGCCGAAGCCTCCGGGTTGCTCGATGCCAGCTTGTCCGGATGGTTACGATTCATCAGGCGCCGGTAAGCCTGCTTGATTTCATCGTTGGTTGCCGACTGCGCAACACCCAGTGTTGCATACGCTTCCTTGACCCGCCGCGCATCGATAGCACCCTCCGGCGACGAACGGAAACTGTGCTGGGCTCGCAACATGGCCTCGAGCTGTGCGAGATCGACACGGCTGATACCCAGTTCGCGGCATATGCTCCAGAGCAGCGCTCGCTCGCTTTGCCTGAGCCGTCCCTTCGACAGCGATACCTCCATCAACAACTGCACGAAAAGCTGGCGCAATCTTGAGTTCCGGGACAAGTCCCGTTTCAATTTGGCAATGGTCTCCTGTAACGGGAAGGCCGGCTCCTTGCCACTCTGGAACCAGTCGATAGCATGCCGCACCTGTGCCGGACCGAGCCCGAGGCGGTGCATCATGGTTCTCGCCGCGCGGATTTCATCCTCGCTGACGCGACCGTCCGCCTTGGCAAGACAACCCATGGTCTGGAACAACGGCCGCATGAAATGCTCCGGCAGGCGCTCTTGCCGCAAGTCGCGGTCTTTCCGAACCTGCGAGTAATACTTCGCATAGCCGCGGTCGAACTGGTGGCCGAGCAGCAGGCCAACGAGGGCCAGCCACGGGCGGCCGGTCGCGAGGCCGGCGATGACGCCAACGACCTTGCCCCAGTAAGGCACTCAGCCAGTCCCGACCGTTCTCTTGTACATGCAGCAATGCTAACGTTCCCGCGACGCTATGCCTAATGTCTTCTGGCAAACCGTGCCTTGCGGGTTTTCGACGGACGCGCGATCATGCGACGTTTGCGAAAGCTCAAGCCAACTCACCCGCTATGAATCCACCGATGTTCGAATCGTCCGTCCGGTCGCTCCCCCTCCTTGCGCGCGGCAAGGTGCGTGACATTTATGAGGTCGATGACGAGCATCTGGTGATCGTTACCACTGACCGACTGTCCGCCTACGACGTCATCCTCCCGGACCCGGTGACGGATAAGGGCCGTGTACTCACCCGCCTGTCGAACTTCTGGTTTGGCAAGGTGGCGGACCTGGTTCCGAACCACCTGAGTGGCCTGGCATTGGACGACGTCATCCGTGAAGCCGCCGAGCGCAAACCGCTCGAAGGCCGTGCCATTGTTGTGCGACGGCTGCAACCGCTGCCGATCGAGGCCGTCGTTCGGGGCTACCTGATCGGCTCGGGCTGGCGCGACTATCAGCGATCCGGGGCTGTCTGCGGCATCGCGCTGCCACCGGACCTGCCACAGGCCGCAAAACTTCCCGAACCGCTTTTTACGCCTGCAACCAAAGCGGCTGACGGGGATCATGACGAGAACATTGACTTTGCAACAACCTGTGAGCTTGTCGGCGAAGCAATTGCAACCCGCGTCCGTGACGCGTCGATTCGCATCTACGAACGGGCGAGAGACTTTGCTGCGGCACGCGGCATCATTGTCGCCGACACGAAATTCGAATTCGGCCTCGATGCATCCGGCAAGCTTTATATCATTGATGAAATGCTGACACCGGATTCATCGCGATTCTGGCCAAGCGACGAGTACGCGACCGGCATCAGCCCGCCGAGTTTCGACAAGCAATTCGTGCGTGACTACCTCGATACACTCGATTGGGACCGCACCGCTCCCGGGCCGTCGCTGCCGGAGGACGTGCTGTTGCAAACCGCTGGAAAATACCGTGAAGCATTGCGCCTGCTGACCGGCGAGACGCTGCCGCCGGTTGGGTGACGCGCGCGGCTGTTATTGCAGGCCGGACGTACGCGCGCTCCATGCAGTGATGATCCGGCTCAACTCCTGAAGGCCGTCCGTCAGCGCAGCCGGACCCGGCTGCAATATCAGCGAGGACTTGACCTCGTGCAGCTCGCCGTCGCGGACTGCCGGAATATCCTGCCAGCCCGGTCGCGCGGCGACGCGCTCCGCACGGAATTTCTTGCCGCACCACGAACCGATGATGATATCGGGCTGCCGCGCGATAACCTCTTCCGGATGCGCAATGATCCGTTTCCTGCCAAGAGGCTCGGCAGCGAGCTCCGGAAAGCAGTCATCGCCACCTGCGATCGTGATCAACTCGGACACCCAGCGAATGCCGCTGATCTGTGGGTCGTCCCACTCCTCGAAGTAGATGCGTGGACGCGCTGGCAATGCTGCCGCACGTTTACGGACTTCCTCCACCTCTCGACGCAACGTGGTGATCAGCGACCAGGCCTTGTCCTGATGGCCGATCATGCCGCCGAGCATGCCAATCATCGTAAAAATTTCTTCGACCGAGCGGTGATTGAAAACATGCACCGGGATGCCGGCCCGCACCAGTTCCGCCGCAATGTCAGCCTGCAGGTCCGAAAACCCGAGTACCAGGTCGGGCTCCAGTGCAAGAATCTTTTCGATCCGTGCGCTGGTGAACGCCGATACCTTGGGCTTTTCCTTGCGTGCACGGGGCGGGCGTACGGTAAAACCCGAGATGCCGACAATCCGCCAGTCCTCTCCCATGGCATACAGCGTCTCGGTGGTCTCTTCGGTCAGGCAAACGATCCGTTCCGGGTAGCGGGTGGCCATATGTGTGACAATTCCAGGCGGTAGTGACAAAACCGGTGATGTGGCACAGTAACACGATGTTGCTTCCTTACACTTTGCGCCGGCTGATGCATGCAGCTACCCAGGGGCCGATTTGATTCGCGATCTCAACAACTCGATTGAGGACCTCGTCTGGGGCACGTACCTGCAGAAAAGCGGCCGTGCGGGCCGCATGTTGGCCACTGTCCTGCGATACCTGTACGGCCTGTTTCGCGATATCCTTCACGGCCAGCTCACATTGCGTGCGATGAGCCTCGTTTACTCGACCCTGCTGTCGGTCGTGCCGCTGATTGCATTGAGCTTTTCGGTTCTCAAGGGTTTCGGCCTCCACAAGCGCATGGAACCCTATCTGTATACGTGGATGGAACCGCTCGGCCCTCAGGGCGCGGAGATCACCGCCCAGGTCATCGAGTTCGTCGACAACGTCAAGGGCGGCCTGCTCGGCGGCGTCAGTCTCGCATTCTTTATCTACACCGCGATATCGATGGTGCAAAAGGTCGAGGAAAGTTTCAACTACGTCTGGTATGTCAGCAAGCCGCGCAGTTTTGCGCGGCGCTTCAGCGAATACATGATCGTGTTGCTGGTCGGCCCGGTTGTCATGGTCATTGCGCTCGGCATCCTTGCATCGATTGGCAATAATGATTTGGCTCAGGGCCTGCTCAGCAGCAGGGCAATGAGCCCGGTGGTCATTGTCATCGGCAAGCTCACGCCATACCTGATGGTCAGCGCGGTATTTACGTTTCTCTATATGTTCATGCCCAATACGCGCGTGCGGTTTTTTGCCGCGCTGGCAGGCGGTGTAGCCGGTGGCATCCTTTGGTCGAGCATCGGCGCCCTGTTCACGAACTTCGTTGTATACGCATCCAGCCGGGAATTGATCTATTCGGGCTTCGCCGTCGCGATTACGGCACTGTTCTGGCTTTACCTGAACTGGTTGATACTGCTGATCGGCGCTCAAATAGCTTTTTACGTCCAGAAGCCGGCCTACCTGCGACGTGGCCGCCGGGAGCCCCAGCTTGCCAATGCGACCATCGAACGACTCGCACTCAACCTGATGTATTGCGTCGGGGGCGCGTTTCGCGAAGCAGGCCATCACACCACCCTTCAGGACATCAGCGAAGCACTCAAGATACCGTCACTGACGATTGAGCCGGTGGCCAACAAACTGGAGCGCGCCGGATTGTTACTTACTACAGAACAGGACACACTGATTCCGGGCCGCGACCTGTCCCGCATCCGACTTCGGGATATTCTCGACGTTATGCGCGAAGGCGGCGCCACCGGCTCCCACGAGCCCCCGTGCTGGACCAGCCCGGTCGACGAACTCGGCGCCCGCATTGACACTGCGGTCGCTGACTGTGTCGCCGAGCAAACGCTGGCGGATCTGCTCGACACACAAGACACAAGGAAATGACGGGTCAGGACCCGGCAATCGTCATGTCGTCGACCAGTAACGACCCGCACCGAATGCCACCGCGCAAGTCGGTATCGTCACCAATCGCAGTGATGCGCGGGTAAAGCTCACGCAGATTGCCGGCAATCGTGACTTCGTGCACCGGGTACGCGATGGCGCCATTCTCGATCCAGAACCCGGACGCGCCACGCGAATAATCGCCGGTCACCGCGTTCAGCCCCTGGCCGATCAGTTCCTGCACCAGTAATCCGCGACCCATCGATTTCATGAGCGAGGCAAGATTGCCCGCGTTGCCGGGAACTTCCAGGTTGTGCGCGCCGCCGGCATTGCCGGTGGTTTTCAGTCCGAGCCGGCGCGCGGAATACGAGCTCAAAATATAACCCTGAAGCACGCCGTCGATGACAATGTCTCGGTCCCGGGTTGCGACGCCTTCCGCATCAAACGCCGCACTGGCAAGCGCCCCCGGTATATGCGGCCGCTCCCGGATTTGCAGGAAGTCGGGGAAAATCTTTTCGCCAGCCGCGTCCAGCAGGAATGATGCGTGCCGATATTGCGCACCGCCGGCAATAGCGCCGATCGCATGCCCGATGAAGCCGCGCGCCAGCTCCGGAACGAACAGCACGGGCGCTTTGGTCGTACCGATCTTGCGCGAGCCGAGCCGCTCGACTGTACGCCGGGCGGCGGTGCGGCCAACTTCGCGTGCGTCCTCGAGCGCCTCGGGGTCGCGCGACGCCGTGTACCAGTAGTCGCGTTGCATGTCATCACTGTCTTCCTTGCCGACGACCACGCAACTGATGCTGTGGCTTGTTTTCGGATAACTGGCGAGAAAGCCGTGGGTGTTTGCATAGGCACGCGCCCCGCTGTTCGACGAAACCGTCGCGCCTTCGGAATTGATAATACGCGCATCATATGCGCGCGCGGCATCCTCGCAATCGACAGCCAGTCGCACTGCCGCGTCAGCGTCCAGCACCCACTCATGTGCAAGCTCGAGATCGGGTGGGTCCTTGGCCATCAGCTCGGCATCGGCCAGCCCCGCATGCTCGTCCGGCGCCGTGCTGCGCGCGAATGAACAGGCCTTGGCAACCGCTTCCCGCAGCGCGTCAGGGCTGAA
>CAZLNH010000255.1:0-7954 GCA_964560775.1 uncultured Woeseiaceae bacterium
TGATCTTGCGGCTCTGGCCACTGACCAGCGTATGGATCAGTACCATAGGAATGGCCACTACCAGACCCAGTACCGTGGTCACCAGTGCCTGCGAGATACCGCCTGCCATCATTTTCGGATCGCCGGCACCATACAGCGTGATGACCTGGAACGTCTGGATCATGCCGGTAACGGTACCGAGCAGCCCCATCAACGGCGCGACAACGGAAATGACCTTGATGAACAGCAAGCCCTTGGTGAGCCGCGGCATTTCCTTCAATGCCGCTTCGCTGAGCTTCAATTCGATGGTTTCCGTATCCGCTGTCTTGTTTTCTTCGTAGGCAGTCAACACACGGCCCAGCGGATTGTCTGTGTTTGCCGTGTCGCTCTTCAGCTGGGCTGATACCTTGCGGCTGTCCGATGACAGCCCGATCCAGCGCCACAGCGCAATCAGCAGGCCGATGATGCCGAGGCCGATGATGCAGTAGCCTACGATTCCGCCCTGGTTGATACGCTCCGTGAGTGTTGGCGACTCCACCAGCAATGCAAGAATACTGCCTCGGGTCACGTCGAGCCCGAAACGCACGGTACCTTCAGTCGCCTCCACCATGTCGGCCGCCGAGTCAGTGTAGCGTGACTGATCCGGTTGACGCTGCAGTTCATTGATGTTGCCGGTCGACGGTTCGTATGTGAGATAACCTCCGTCATAGACAAGATTGAATACACCGACACGCACGATTTCATCGGTTACGCGTTCGCCGCTGGCGTTTGCGAACTCCTGGTTAAACCGGACAATGTTGCCCGATGCGGCGACCTCACGCTGCAATTCAAACCACAGTCGCTCGATATCCTCTATTGAGGCCAGGGAACTTGCGCTGGCCATCTTGCTGCCCAGCTCTGTCAGAAACTCGCCCCTATCCGGCCACTGGACACTGGTCAGCGACGCGTTGAAGCGTCCCTGGGCATCGCCAGCCACCATCTGCAGCACGCCGAACAACTCCTTAAGCGCACCCAGCCGCTCATCAAGCGCAGCCCGGGCGTCGACAATTTGCTGCTGGTTCGCCGCGAATAACTGTTCGAGCCGCTCGCTTTCCTGCTCCTGCCGGTTGCGTTCCGCACGAGCCTCGTTCAGCAGTTGCTGCTGCTCGTTGCGGCGCTGCGCGAACTCCGCCTCGCGCTGCCGCGCCTCGGCTGAATCACGAGCCTGTCCCTGCTCGATCTGCTGCAGCAACTCGGCCATGCTGGAAGCGTCTTCCTGTGCCTGCACGGCGCCTGCTGCAAGCAGGCCGGCGGCGACAATTAGTATTATGCGTTTCATTTAGGAAGCCTCCCCAGCAGGTTCAGACGCCGGAATCGGCAACAATAACAACTCCGGCGCGATCAATTGCCGGGCCATGCGAAGCCCCTTGCGAACCTCACCTCGATAACTGCCTTCCAGTAATTCAAACTGACCCGTTTCCTGGTTGTAATGACCGGTAATCTGTCCATCATCCGACTGGAAATACAAACCTATGCGGCCAATCCGCAGCATGTTGTAGTCGCGTTCCATGCCATCGACATCCAGAGTCTGCGTGTACGCTTCCGACGTTGCGCCGTAGTCCATCTCGATCTGGTAGGCCTCCATCACCTTTCGAAACTTTTCCGCAACGCTTACATTCGATTGCTGCATGATTTCCTTGAGTGTCGCTATGCGTTCGGTGCGCTCTTCTATCAGGAACGGCAAATCAAGGCTGATCGACTGCTCAAGGCCATCAATCATTCGCGTCATCAACGGAAATATCTGGCGATTGATAACATCGACCTGTTCCATGGACAGTGCAATATCATCGAGCGTTGCCTGCTGACCAGTCGTCTGGGCGGTCATCAGCCGGTTGTAAACCCGCAGGCCGTCGATTTCCTTGCCAATGGCGCGGTATTGATCGGCCAGCGACCGTGTACCGTCGACAACTTCGTTGATTCGCTCCTGCGATTCCTGGGCCAGTTCCAACCGCCTCTGGTCCGCTCGCAATACGTCGTCGACGGTTTGGGCGAAGACGCTGCCGGACGCTGCTATAACCGCTGTCGCAAGGAACGCAGCTGTCATACGCCGACTGCTACTTTTGCACCGTTTCATGGACACTCCTTAAGATCGAGTTTTAATGATTCTATTAAACCTGCCAGGAGAGGCGTGCCTGCGAAACCGAAGTAACGCACACACAATACCGGGCATGCCAACTATCCATGGCACTCCCGCTGCGCTCGCGACCCTCTCCCCTGTTGCCGCGGCGATTTGACTCTGAACCTGCCGACCCTTCTGAAATGGTTTCCAGATTAACTGTTTCGACCCTGGTTTCGACCCTTTGTTTTCAGTGGGATATCCGTCCCCGCCGCAATTGTAATCAGGTCACCTCGGTACTGCGCGTCAAGAATACCACATGATTCATAGATCGCCAGTCTGGCCGCAACATAACATCTGTAGCAATATTCATGCCCGCGACGTGCGCTGGCGCGCCAGCTCCAGCTTCGCCAGTGACGCACGATGGACTTCATCCGGGCCGTCGGCGAAGCGCAGCGTCCGCGCGCCGGCCCAGGCCGCCGCCAACCCGAAGTCGCCGCACACGCCCCCGCCACCGTGCACCTGGATGGCGCGGTCGAGCACTCGTAATGCCATTGACGGCGCAACGACCTTGATCATCGCGATCTCCGCTCTCGCCACTTTGTTGCCCGCCTTGTCCATCATGTCAGCCGCTTTCAACGTCAGCAGGCGCGCCTGATCGATATCGATCCGTGAATTGGCTATGGCCTCGCGCACCACACCCTGTTCAGCAAGCGGTCGGCCGAAGGCGATGCGTTCGTCGGCCCGCGCGCAGAGTGACTCGAGCGCCCGCTCGGCCATGCCTATCAGGCGCATGCAATGGTGAATACGTCCCGGACCAAGCCGGCCCTGCGCAATTTCAAAACCGCGACCTTCACCAAGCAACAGGTTGCTGACCGGTACACGCACATCCCGGAATCGCATTTCCGCATGCCCGTGCGGTGCGTCGTCGTAGCCATAGACCGTCAGCGGCCGCACAATTTCGACGCCGGGCGTCGCCATCGGCACGAGGATCATTGACTGCTGCTGGTGACGTTCGGCGCCTGAATCCGTCTGGCCCATAAAGATCAGAACCTGGCAACGCGGGTCCATAGCACCAGACGTCCACCACTTGCGCCCGTTGATGACATAGTCATTGCCGTCACGGACGATTGATGCCTCGATATTGGTCGCATCCGACGACGCAACATCCGGCTCGGTCATCGCGAATGCGGAGCGTATTTCGCCGCGAAGCAATGGTTCCAGCCACTTTGCTTTCTGCGGATCCGTGCCATAACGCACCAGCACTTCCATGTTGCCGGTGTCCGGCGCGGAGCAATTGAATGCTTCTGAGGCGATCGGTGAGCGGCCCATGATCTCGGCCAGTGGCGCATATTCGAGGTTGGTAAGGCCAGCACCCAGTTCGCTGTCCGGCAGGAACAGGTTCCACAGGCCCGCGGCACGTGCCCGCTCCTTGAGTTCTTCCATGACGGGCGGCACCTGCCAGCGCGACGGTCCGTCATCGAGTGACTCGTAATACAAGTGCTCGTTCGGATATACATGCTGCTGCATGAAGTCGGTGACCCTGGCCTGCAGCTCGCGGACTCTGGGCGAGTAATCAAAGTTCATTGCCGTCGTGTCACCTTTCCCGGCGCGCTCTGTGATGTTCGGCGGAGCATACCCTATACGCGAAATACACGAAACGCCCGGACAGGCGTCTGCGCGGACCAGGTAATTTGGATATGCTGGCAGCCGCATTTCACAATTTACAGTTGTCCGAAAGGAGACCACGCATGCGGGCAGTTATATGCGACAGGCACGGTGGTCCGGACGTATTGAGGGTCGGCGAGGCAGACGTGCCGCACCTCGAACCCGGCCACGTCAGGATCCGCGCGCGAGCCTGCGGCGTGAATTTCCCGGATGTGCTGATGGTTGCCGGCCGCTACCAGGTTCAGCCCCCCCTGCCCTTTATACCGGGCGCCGAACTGGCCGGCGAAATTGTCGAGACCGGCGCTTCCGTGACACATCTGCAGAATGGCCAGCGCGTGCTTGCGATGTGCGGCCACGGTGCGATGGCCGAAGAGGTCTGCGTTCCTGCACATGCCGTCGTGCCTGTTCCGGACGCCATGGATTACCGGACCGCCGCGGGCTTCATTCTTACCTATTGCACTTCCTGGCACGCGCTTAAGCAGCGCGCACAACTGGGCGCCGGAGAAACTCTCCTTGTACTCGGCGCCGCCGGCGGCGTTGGCCTGGCCGCCGTCGAACTCGGCAACGTGAGGGGAGCAACCGTTATCGCGGCCGCCAGCACCGCGGAAAAGCTGGCCCTCGCCAAGGATCACGGTGCCCGACACCTGATCGACTACCGCCGCGAAAACCTGAAAGAGCGTGTCATGGAGATCACCTGCGGCAACGGAGCCGACGTCATTTATGACCCGGTCGGCGGCGAACTGTTTGACCAGTGCCTGCGCTCCATCGCCTGGAACGGCCGCTTGCTGGTCGTCGGCTTCGCCAGCGGCACCATCCAGAAAATTCCGGCAAACCTTCCGCTTCTTAAGGGCTGCTCGATCGTCGGCGTATTCTGGGGCCGGTTCGCGGAGCGCGAACCGGAATTGCAGGCGGCGAATACGCGGGAATTGCTGGACCTCTATGTCAACGGACGGCTCCGGCCCCACATCTCCGATGTCTTTCCGCTCGACCAGGCGCCAGCTGCCTTGCATATGCTTGCCGACCGGCGCGCCATGGGCAAAGTCATCGTGGAGCTGTAGCCCGAATTATTAATGAACGCCACGGAGATCGGAGCGGAGGCGCACCAAAACGTTCATGAACAACCCGGGCGGCGCGGCTGCGCCAGTTGGTAACTCAAGCAACTGATTTTTCAGCGGTTGACACCATCGAATACATACAACATTATCAACCGGGATGAACAGCCGCGCACCAATACGAATACCAACCGTCTGTGGCGTGCTGCGGACCGTGCTCCTTGGTGTGCTCCTTCCCGGGAGGCACAGCGGGTAGCGCCGGTCCATCAAAGGAATTAAGGCCAACCCCGCATCCGCACAGGATGGTGGGGTTTTTTTTTGCTCTTCGCACAATCGGTAACAGTGGGGAATGACAGATATGCAGATGTACTCGGAATCGGACGTCGACACCAGCTGCCTCGAAGGCCAGCGTATCGCCATACTGGGCTACGGCAGCCAGGGACGCGCGCATGCGCTTAACCTGAAGGACAGCGGCCACGACGTCGTTGTCGGTCTGCGGCCGGACGGGCCGAGCTGGAAACGGGCTGAGGCGGATGGGCTGCAAGTAGCCGAGCCGGCCGACGCAGTCAAGGGCGCGGCGATTACGGCGTTCCTCACGCCGGATCTTGTGCAGGGCACGTTGTATGACAGCATCAAGGATCGACTGGACAAGGGTACCTGCATCCTTTTTGCACACGGTTTCAATATTCACTTCAAGCAGATTGATCCGCGACCCGATCTCGATGTCGTCCTGATTGCGCCCAAGGGCCCGGGTGACCTCGTGCGCCGCCAGTATGAAGAAGGTCACGGCGTCCCGTGCCTCGTGGCCGTGGCCCAGGATGCCTCGGGCGACGCGCTTAAACTCGCGCTGGCCTATGCACAGGGCATCGGCGGCGCGCGCGCCGGGGTCATCGAGACAACGTTCGCCGAAGAAACGGAAACGGACCTCTTCGGCGAGCAGGCCGTGCTGTGCGGCGGCGCGACGGAGTTGGTGGTTGCGGGCTTCGAAACCCTGGTCAAGGCCGGCTACCAGCCGGAAGTCGCGTACTACGAATGCATGCATGAACTGAAGCTGATTGTCGACCTGCTGCATGAGGGTGGGCTTCGCAAGATGCATGAGTTCATCAGCGATACGGCCGCTTACGGCGACCTGACCCGCGGTCGGCGCATTATCGATGACCGCGTGCGCAGTGAAATGCAGTCCGTGCTGAAGGAGATCCAGGATGGCACCTTTGCACGGCAGTGGATCGAGGAAAACGACAGCGGCCAGAAAGAGTTCCGCCGCATGATGAACGAGGATCTCGAGCATCCAATCGAGAAAGTCGGCGCGACATTGCGCGCGCAAATGGACTGGCTGGAAAACTGATCGACGGGAGACACGACAATGACAGGCAACCGCATCCGCATTTTCGACACGACACTGCGCGACGGCGAACAGGCGCCGGGCTGCAGCATGACATTGCGCGAAAAGCTTCGGGTTGCCAGGGCGCTCGCCGATCTGCGTGTCGATGTCATTGAAGCAGGATTTCCCGCCGCGTCCCCCGGCGATTTCGACGCGGTAAAGGCCATCGCTGACGAAAACCGCGGCCCCGTGATCTGCGGCCTTGCACGGTGCAATCCGGAGGATATCCAGAAAGTTCATGCGGCCGTCAAGGGCGCGGACCGCCATCGCATCCACGTTTTTGTCGCCACCAGCGCGATCCATCGCGAACACAAACTGAAGATGGCCAAAGAGGAGATCATCCGCAGTGCAACCGGCGCGATACGCCTGGCGCGCGAGCTCTGTGATGATGTCGAGTTTTCCCCGGAGGACGCATCGCGTACAGAACTCGCGTATCTCGCGGAAGTAGTGACCGCGGCGATCGAGGCAGGTGCCACCACCGTCAATATTCCTGACACAGTGGGCTACACAGTCCCCGGCGAATTCGACCAGCTGTTCCGATACCTGAAAAGCAAAGTACCGGGCATTGACGATATTACGCTCAGCGTGCACTGCCACGACGACCTCGGTATGGCGGTCGCGAACAGCCTGGCCGCAGTCTCTGCCGGCGCTCGCCAGATCGAGTGCACGATCAATGGCATCGGCGAACGTGCTGGCAATTGTTCGCTCGAGGAAGTCGTTATGGCGATTCGCACGCGCGCCGAGTTTTTCGGGCTCGAAACCGGTGTTGACTCGACACGCCTTTATCCGACATCACGGCTCGTGTCGGGTATTACCGGCATGCACGTGCCGCGCAACAAGGCAATCGTTGGCGAAAATGCGTTCGCGCATGAGGCCGGCATACACCAGCACGGCATGATGCAGCACCATTCAACCTACGAAATCATGCGGCCGGCAGATGTCGGCATCAGCCGGTCAAACCTGGTCCTCGGCAAGCACAGCGGCCGGCATGCGTTTCGCCAGCGGGTAAAAGACCTGGGCTTCGACCTTGACGAGTTCGAAACCAATCGCGCTTTCCAGGAATTCAAGAAACTGGCAGACAAGAAGAAAGAAATGTATGACGGCGATATCGAAGCCATCGTCATGAACGTCGACAACGCCTCGGCCGGGCCGTGGACGTTGCAGTCAATGGAGGTAATGTCCGGGACGGAACGTGCCGCGCGCGCCGAGATCAGCCTCATCGACGAAAGTGGCGTTTTACGCCGGGAAACAGCAAGTGCCTCCGGACCAATCGAAGCCGCCTTCCGCGCTCTCGAGCAGGCAACTGACGTGACGCTGGTTCTAAAGAATTTCGAATTGCACAGCGCCACCATCGGTGACGACGCACAGGGCGAAGTTACCGTGACTGTCGAACACAACGGTGACAGCTACCGCGGCAATGGCACCAGCGTCGATATCGTTGAAGCGGGCAGCCGGGCCTGTCTCGAAGTGATCAACCGGATCCTGCGCCGGCGAGAACGCGGCTCCGCGGGCAGCGAGGCGCCCGACAGCGACATCAACCGTGCTTCAATTTAGCGCTGTAGTTGGTAAGCTACGCGGCCCGTGCACAGGCGAATCTTTCGCCCGGAGACAAGTATGAGTTTCAAAGGCGCGAAGCTGATCTGGATGAACGGCCGCATGATTCCCTGGCAGGAAGCCAGTGTCCACGTCATGGCGCATGCCCTGCACTACGGCTCGTCGGTTTTTGAAGGCATTCGGGTCTACAAGACGCCCGATGGCCCGAAAGTATTCCGGCTCACC
>CAZLNH010000256.1:0-35791 GCA_964560775.1 uncultured Woeseiaceae bacterium
GTGCATTGATCGCGCGACGTTCGGCAGCGCGAAGACGGGTACTCGCAAACTCATCAAGGATATTGCGCACCTTCACATCCCCGACATCGAGAGGTGCGACCTCTGTCCCGCCGGGAGGACGAGCGCTCGTTGCGAGCGTGACATGCTGACGCAGCTGCCGGGTCGCAAGCGCCCGGCGGTCGGCCACCGTGTCGTAGCCGGGCTGTACAGTGAGGCCGAGCAATGGCCGCTGACGCAGTGCGCCGGCAAGGGCAAGGAGTTGTTCGCTCGCAGCCGGCAAGAGTTCGGTGCTGCCCAATTCGAACGCGAGGAGGTCGAGCCGGCCGCGCTGCCAACCGGCCAGGTCGGCCAGCACATCGAATGGCACCGTTGGCAGCTCTGCAAAGAACTCCCGCCAGAGGTCGCGGCACAGGCCCGGCACGCCGGCTGCCGCGTTCGTCGCGGCAAACCGGGCCCGGCGGACGGCACGAACCTGGCCTGACGGGTCTTCAAGCAAAGCGAGCGCAAGAAACGCATGGACCTCCGCCGAATCCTCGTCCGGGTTCGCGAGGCGCACGTCGTCCGCGACGAGGCGGGATTCGACCGATACATCCTGCGCATTTGCCTCGAGACCGCAATCAATGTCAGCGCGTCCTGACACAATTTCCTGCTCAACGATGCGAGCCACATATGGCGATACGGCGGGCAGGTCTACATCGGACAATGTGATCCGAATTGTCGAATCCCGTTGCAGCCCCGGCGGGTGCCACTTCGCTGTCAATTCTGCGTTACCGGAGCCCACCACCTGGCCGTTGGCCGACAATGCAACAGACGGTGCGTTGCCGCTTCGATCCCGCGACAGTCTCGCATCGATGCCGTTAACGTCGATTTCCACCGTGGGCCGAACCGCGCGATCGATGAATACAAGACGACCGGCGCTCACGACGATACTGTCGATCGGGGCATCCGGGCTCACATCGGTCAAGGCCGGGTGATTGAGCCAGGCTGGTAGCAGTGCATTTTCGCTGGCAGTGTGCTCGATTTGCAACAATGGCCGGGTGACATGCATGGCTTCGATTGATATCGCAGGTTGCCGGGTTTCAACGGCAACCCCGGTGGCGGACAACGCCTCCGCCGTGAATTCCGGATGCCCGTCCGATGCGGAATCGACTTCGATGCCGAAAACCTCAACCCGCTTGCGAAACAACCACTTGGCGTCGAGGAAACTGCCCGCGAACAGCCGCGCGTCGATACGATCGACCGAAATTCTGGCTGGGTTTTCCACTTGAATTAGAGTAACGTCGGACAACGCTAATGTGAATGTATAAGGGTTGAAAGCGACCCCTTCGATGTCCAGCGTTTGATCGGCATCTGGTGCCAGCGTCGTGATCAACCACCTTTCAATGAGGTGAGGAGCGAGTACGAACCCGGCCAGGGAGTACAACGCGAAAACGGTCGCTATGACGAGCAACGCACTCAACCATGCTTTTCGCAATTCAGGTCTCCGGCCGGCCAGTCATTACATCGAAGCCAGCGCCCGTTGTCAGGGAATTCGCAGGTGCGACGGATGATCGCACCCACCACGTCCGCAATTCCAGCTTAACAACAAACCGAGGAGCACGATCGTGCAACGACTGATTCAAGAACCGCTGATGCTCATGGCAGGAAGCAGGCGTTGTCGCGGCCGGATCGACAATCGCCTGCTTGTGATTGTCGCTGTCGTCGCATTGCTGGCAATCATATTGGCCATTGTGTGGCTCAGACCCGAGCCGGAGCCTGAACCGGTGCCGGCACCCGCGTCCTCACGCCCGCTCGAAACCGTCGAGCCGGCAGAATCACCAGCCGAACGCGGCGATTCGGCACGCGACATCATTGGCGAACTCGAAGCCGCTGGAGACAGCGTGGACTACGGCGAAGCGTACCGACGGGCGGAAGAGTTCCTGTCCGAGGACCGCATGGCGGACGCACAACTGCTGTACTTTTACGCCGCCCGCGGCGGCCACGCACCGGCCGCGTTTTCGCTGGCTACGTTCTATGATCCCAATCATCACTCGCCGGACTCAAGCTTTATGGACGAGCCCGATCCCTTTCAGGCCTACAAATGGTACAGCGAGGCAGAAGAGGCAGGCCATGAGAATGCCGCAATGAGACTCGACGAATTGCGTGCATGGGCCGAACAGGCGGCAGCCGCCGGCAGCGCGGACGCCGAGCGGCTTCTGCTGCAATGGGAGTAAGCATCATGCAAATAAAGATTTGGTCCGTGGCCGCGATCGCGCTGTTTGCCGGCTTCGTTGCCACATTCGCGACTGACGCCTCGGCACAGGTCCAGCGGCCATTGTTACAGGAAGGCAAGACTGCTTTGTATCAGCGCGTCATCGCCGTGCCCGGCGCTGCACTCGTCGATGCGGCGGGCGACACGTCGGACCCACGCATCGTGGCGCCTTTTTCGACCTACTACGTTTACGACCGCCAACAACAGGATGATCGTGAGTGGCTGCAGGTCGGCTTGAACAGCACCGGCGACATCGAGGGCTGGCTCGCTGGCGAGGAAGCTGTTGACTGGCAACAGACGCTGACAGTTGCGTTTCGCGATCCGGCACAACACGAGCGGGTATTGCTGTTCGGCGACCGGGACGCGCTGAAGGAAATTGTCGACGAAAACGACGCGGCTGCCTACCGGCAGTTGCGCGCGCAAGCCATCGAAGGAACGAACGCCGATTCGCCGGTGGTGGCCGTGCAGCCGGAGGGGCACGTCGACATCCGCCGCGACTTCTACCTCGTGCCAATCCTCGGCCACGAAGACGTGCTTGTCAGCGGCCAGCAGGCGAGATTGCTCCGCGTCGCCACGGTACCGCTGCAGGATTCCGAGGCAATCGTGGAGGCATACCGAACCGGGATTGTGTTCGTCATCGATTCGACTGTGTCGATGAAGCCATACATCGATGCGACACGTGACGTTATGCAGCGCGTATACCGCGCCATTGACGACGCAGAGCTTTCCGAGCGGGTCAGTTACGGTCTCGTCGCCTTCCGCGACAGTACATCCGCTGTGCCCGGACTCGAATACGTAAGCCGGACCTTTGCGAACCTTGAAGATGGCATCAGCGGCGAAGCCTTCCTGTCGAGCATCGACCAGGTCAGGCCTGCAACGGTCTCGAGCCAGGGATTCAACGAGGACGCCTACGCCGGTGTGAATGAGGCCGTTCGGGCGATCGACTGGAGTGGCTACTACGCGCGTTACGTCATCCTGATCACGGACGCCGGGCCGCGCGATGCAGACGATCCGCTGTCGTCCACAGGGCTTGATGCCGCGGCATTGAGTCGGCTCGCCGCTGACAAAGATATTGCGATCAGCGTTTTCCACCTGAAGTCGCCGTCAGGCACCGACAATCACGAATACGCCGAGGCCGAGTATCGCCAGTTATCCACCGTTAGCGGCATCGGCGATTTCTATTACCCTGTGAAAACAGGTGACGTCGATGTTTTCGAACAGGCGTTGAGCACGCTCACCGGGCAACTCACGTCGCAGGTACGTGCAGCGGCCGCAGGCCAGCCGCCGTCGCAGATCGCCGCGACGAATGCGGAAACAGAACTCGGAGAGTTGCAGGACAAAGTCGCTCGCCTGGGCTACGGTCTGCGCATGCGCTACCTGCAGGAGCAATCCGGACAAAGCGTTCCATCACTGTTCAATGCCTGGATGATCGACCGCGATTTCGATGCGCCGCAGGAACGCGCTCTCGATGTCCGCGTTCTTTTGACACGCGATCAGTTAAGTGACCTCCACGAAGTCCTGCGACAGGTACTGATGACCGCCGAGGAAGGAGCGCTCGCGCCTGACGACTTTCTCGATGAGTTGAAGAGCCTTTCCGCATCAATCAGCCGCGATCCGGAAGCCGTCAAGTCGGCGACAAGAGCGGTAGGCGGAGAGAGCCTCGCGGATCTCGGCTATATGCGAGAGTACCTGGAGGGCCTGCCGTACCGAAGCGAGGTGATGAATCTCGATCTCAGCATCTGGGAGCAGTGGCCGGCACAACGGCAGTTCGAATTCATCAATCAACTCGACGGCAAGGTTGCGTATTACCGTGCATTGCACGACAACGTCGATCTATGGGTGTCGCTGGACGGTGAAGCGGTGGATGGAGACTCCGTGTATCCGCTGTTGCTGGAGGCGTTGCCCTGACTGATCCGGTCTTTTCACTGCGCGGAGTGGTGAAGAGTTACCGGGCGGGCGGCTCGGAGTTTCGCCTGGCCGTTCCGGGTCTCGATATTCCGGTGGGCGCAAAACTCGCCTTCATCGGCGAGAGCGGGTCCGGCAAGAGTACGCTCCTCGAGTTGCTCGCGATGATACTGCGCCCGTCGGCGAGCGACCGCTTCGACTTCAAACCCGGCGCCGACTGCCACAACGTTATGGCTGCATGGGATTCCGCGGACGTCGATGGATTGAGCAACCTGCGCAGCCGGCATATAGGTTACGTGCTGCAATACGGTGGCCTGCTCCCCTATCTCACGGTACGCGAGAACATCAACCTGTCGCGGCGACTGCTGCAGCAGGAGACTGGCGAAACTGCCGACGACTGGGCTGAGCGCCTCAATATTGCCGGGCAACTGGAAAAGCTGCCGGCGGAGCTTTCGGTGGGCCAGCGCCAGCGCGTTGCAATTGCACGCGCACTGGCCCATGAACCATCGGTGCTGATCGCGGATGAACCGACGGCATCGGTGGACCCCCTCAATGCCGAACGCATCATGCAACTGATGGTCGGGCTCGTCGATGACCTCGGTGTTACGCTGATCGTGGCGAGCCATGCCCACCGCCTGATGCGTAGCGCCGGCCTCGACATGATCGACCATCATGTCAATGCGGTCGACGCAACTACGATGCACGTAACGGTGTCCGGCGTTGCCAGCTGAATCCCAATCCGGCCTGATATTGCGCCTTGCGTGGCGGGACTTCCTGCACGAACGCATCATGTCGGCGTGTTTCATACTGGCACTGAGCGCCGTGCTCTTGCCGCTGCTCGTACTGTTCGGGCTCAAGTTCGGCATCATCGGCAACCTGCTCGCGCCATTGACCGAGGATCCCCGCTATCGCCAGATCGTGCCCGCGGGCAGCGGCAGCTTCGATCCCGCCTGGTTCGACGCAATGGCCGCTCGTGGCGATGTCGCGTTTATCGTCCCGCGCACACGTGCTATAGCCGCAACAATGCGCTTGCGCGTGCCCGCCAGTGACGAAGGCCGGATCATCAGTGTCGAGCTGGTGCCGTCGGCAGCGGGAGACCCGGTGCTCGATGAGCTTGAAGCGCCGACGGCCTACGACCGCGTGGTGCTGTCGCTCGATGCCGCTGAAAAACTTGGCGTCGGTGCGGGAGCGCGGGTCGAGGGTATTGTTTCCCGTACCTTGTCGGGCAATGCGGAAACCGAATTGATGCCGCTCGAGGTGACAGGCGTCGCATCGCCAGCGGCCTTTGCACGCGACGGCATGTTTGTGTCGCACGAGCTCATGGTCGCGGTCGAGGACTTCCGCGATGGCCGGGCTGTGCCGCAGATGGACTGGGATGGCGCCGAGGTCGATGACTCGGCCCGCGCGTTTGCCGGGTTCCGGCTGTATGCCGCGGAGCTGGAGGACGTTGCCGGGCTGCGCCGCGGCCTGATGGCACAGGGCATCGATGTACGGACGCGGATCGCAGACATCGAACTCGTCCAGTCACTGGACCGAAACTTGAGTATCGTCTTCTGGATTATCGCGATCATCGCCGCGATGGGTTACGGTTTGTCGTTCGGCAGCAGCGTGTGGGCGAACATTGACAGGAAACGGCGCGAATTCAGCGTGTTGAGGCTTACCGGCTTTCGCACGCGGGGCATCGTCTGGTTTCCGGTACTACAGGCAATGCTGACGGGCCTGCTGGGCTGGCTGATCGCAGCGGTCGCGTTTTTTGCGGTCCAGTGGGGACTCAATTCGCTGTTTGCCGACAATATCGGCGGCGGCCAGGCCGTTTGCCGTTTGTTGCCCGTTCATTTCCTCATCGCGCTGGGTATGACGCTCGTGTTCGCGAGCGTTGCGGCTATGCTGGGGGGAATTCGCCTGGCGCAGCTCGAACCATCGCTGGCTTTGCGGGAAGGGTGAGTTACTGGCGGCTTCGTGACGGAGGGAATTACCCGAGTGGCTAATGAAATTAACGGGGAAACCAACCTTCCCCGGCAACACAATTTTGTAGATGGTGAATATGTCACGGAAGGTACGGCTGGCGTGTTCGAGACCCGGCACCCCGGCAATGACAAGGTAATCTGCGAGGTTGCAGTTGCCGGGCGAGCATTGATTGACCGGGCGGTCAGCGCTGCAGACAGGGCATTTGGCAAATGGTCGAAGATGCCGGCGGCGGAGCGCGGCGCGATACTCAGCCGGGCAGCCGCCATTCTCCGTGAGCGCAACGACGAACTCGCACGGCTTGAAACGCTGGATACCGGCAAAGCGCTCAGCGAGACGAGCACCGTGGATATTTTCACCGGCGTCGATGTCATTGAATATTATGCCGGCGTCGCCCGATCCATCGGCGGTCAACACATCGATTTACCCCCAGCCGCTTTCGCGTTGCTGCGTCGCGAACCGCTCGGAGTTTGCGCGGGAATCGGCGCCTGGAATTACCCCATCCAGATTGCCATGTGGAAATCGGCACCGGCGCTGGCCTGCGGCAATACGATGGTATTCAAACCAGCCCGGCAAACACCGTTGACGGCGCTGCGGCTGGCGGAAATCTACACCGAGGCAGGTTTGCCACCGGGTGTATTCAACGTAGTCCAGGGTGGGGCCGAGACGGGGTCCGCTCTTGTAACGCATCCCGGCATCGCCAAGGTAACGCTGACGGGTTCACGGGAGACCGGCAAGCTGGTCATGGCAGCAGCCGCCGCGGACCTGAAAAAGGTAACGCTTGAACTCGGCGGCAAGTCTCCGATCCTCGTGTTCGATGATGCCGACATCGAAAATGCCCTGAATGCCGCCCTGGCCGGAAATTTTTTCTCGACCGGGCAGGTCTGCTCCAACGGCACGCGTGTCTTCGTACACACGTCGATTTACGAACAGTTTGTCGAGCGCCTTGCCGAGCGGACAGCCGCGATCCGGATCGGCGACCCGTTCGATCCAGAGACCCGGATGGGCCCGCTCGTCAGCAAGGAGCACAAGGACAAGGTACTCGGTTATTTCGAGGCTGCCAAAGCGAGTGGTGCGAGACACGTCATCGGTGGTGAAGATGTTGACGCGGGGCCGCTTTCGTCCGGCTACTACGTTACTCCGGCGATATTCGCTGATTGTACTGATGACATGGCATTTGTTCGCGAAGAGGTCTTCGGCCCGCTAATGGCTGTACTCGAATTTGAGACCGGGCAGGAAGCGATCCGGCGTGCAAACGATTCCTGTTACGGGCTGTCCGCCGCTGTCTTCACAAACTCGCTGCAGCGTGCGCATCGTGTAGCCATGTCCCTGGAGGCCGGGTTCGTATGGATTAATGATTACAACGTAACCCCGCCCGAGGTGCCCTTTGGAGGCTACAAGCAGTCAGGGTTTGGACGCGAGAACGGTCTGCAGGCGATTGAACACTATACTCAGACCAAGACTATCTACACGAACCTCGGCGACGTGCCGAGAGTGTACTGAACCCTTTCGCTCCCCTGGAGCTCCGGGCCTGTGGCGCAAATCCGCGCCGACTCATACGAGCCGATGCCGGTTCCAGAAGACCAGAAAATAAATCGCCGTATAAATCGCAACCACTACCAGCCCGATCCATTCGATCTTGAGCGGCGTGAACTGGTACAGGACAACGAGCGCTGCCAGCACTGCCCAGTTTCCCGCCACGTACCCCATTTTTCCCAATCGCTCCGGCGTGAGCGCGAGATTCTGCGTATAGAGCCGAACCAGCGAATCGAGCGAATTGATGACAAAGATCACACCGACTACGACCATCGCAAGTCGCCAGCCCGGGCCGATTTCCAGGCCGTTCTCGAAGTAGTAGTAAAGCACGGAAAACCAGATGGCTATCGGTATGGATGGCACGATGACCAGCGCCGGCAACAGCTGCCACGCCTTTATACCACCGGCAAATCGTGCCACAAACTGGCCAATCATTATGCTCCAGGCAAGCCACCAGTAAAGATAGAATTGGTGATACTCGGTGATCGGCGATACAAAGCGGTGAATATTGGTGAAGTATTCGCTGATTCCCTCGATAGAGCCGGCGAACCCGGGCACCCCCATACCGGATGCCATCCAGACACCGGCGATAAGCGCAAAGAAGAGCCAGGTCGATGTCACGCTGAGGACCTTGACGAATCGAATGTCCGTACTGGATACGGCGGCAGCCAGTATCACGATTGCAACAAGACCGTAGCGATACCCGGCGGTGATGCCTTCGATATAGTCTGGCAGGTATAGAAGGAACAGGTATGCGGTAAATGCACAGGTTCCGATGATGACCAGGTTGTTGGTCATCTTTATAAGTGGAATCTCGAACAGTCCGAGCCTGGGTTCCACTACACAAAAATAAAACGTTGTCAGGAAATAGAAAACCCAGACGAGGAACCCCCAGAATCCGAATTCGATTGCGAGGGGGTTGGCAAACGCATATTCCTGCTCGCTCGTGAAGACACCGAAGTCGACGAGCGGGAACATGATCAACCCCACGTCCAGACCTGAAGTAAACAGAATAGCGATGAAGGTGAGAAAGGAGACGGGCACCGTGCCGGTACATTCAATATTACGCCAGCGCAATACCAGCACGAGTACGGTCAGGAATATCACGGTTATTGCGATATTCAGAATTAGCGCCATGCCGGTATCCTCGCTGGCTTGAATGGACTCACAGACAACGCAGTCTGGAGACTTTTAACTGCTCTTGTCTCAATCGACCCGTCGTACCGGCACATTTAAAAGTCACACCGCGCGAGGTCAGCCGCCAAATAATGATACCGTAACAGTCTTTGGTGAGACACGAATGGCGAATACCAGGCTCATGTTACGGCTCCGCCCAACCGGCTCCACGATCACTTTATGACTACTGACCGAAATACGCCCGGATACGACTATGTCATCGTCGGTGCCGGATCAGCCGGCTGCGTTCTCGCTCACAGGCTGAGCGAGGACCCGAAGGTTTCGGTGCTTCTGCTGGAAGCCGGCGGCCGGGATCCTTCCTGGGAGTGGCGGATCCGCATGCCGGCGGCCCTTGCCTACCCCATGAACGGGAGTCGCTACAGCTGGGACTACCGAACGGAACCGGAGCCGCACCTGGGGGGACGCCAATTGCATTGTCCGCGGGGCCGGGTCCTTGGCGGCTCGTCCTCGATAAACGGCATGGTGTTCATCCGCGGGCATGCCCGGGATTACGATCGCTGGGCCGCGGCTGATCCGTCGCTCGCGGAGTGGGACTACAGACACTGCCTCCCCTACTTCATCCGCTCGGAGTCTCTCGACGCAGGCGCTGACGCATACCGTGGAGTAGATGGCCCTCAGCCTGTCACGCGCGGACGCGCGGACTCACCGCTTTGCGCCGCGTTCCTCGCGGCGGCAGAGGCCGCTGGCTATCCGCTCACAAGCGATATGAATGGCAGGCAGCAGGAAGGATTCGGCCCGATGGATCGGTCGACGGGCAACGGCATTCGGCAATCTACGGCCGTAAGTTATCTAAGGCCGGCAGCGCGTCGGAAAAATCTCACCATCCTTACCCGGGCAATGGCGACCCGCCTGATCGTCGAGGGCGACCACGTGCGTGGTGTCGAGTTCTCCAGGCGTGGCCGACAGCAGCAGGCCGTTGCCGATCGGGAGGTCATACTTTCCGGAGGCCCGATTAACAGCCCGAAGCTGCTACTGCTATCGGGCATTGGCCCGGCAGCGCAACTCGGAGCGCACGGGATACCGGTTATGCACGATCTCCCCGGCGTCGGAGAAAACCTGCAGGATCACCTCGAGATTTACGTGCAGATGGCATGCTCGCGACCCGTTTCGCTTTACAAGCACAACAATGCGCTGGGTAAAGCCATGGTCGGGGCACGTTGGCTGCTGTCCCGCAACGGGATCGGCGCAAGCAATCAATTCGAAGTCGGAGGATTTATTCGTAGCCGTGCAGGCGTCGAACACCCCGATTTGCAATATCATTTCTTCCCCATGGCGGTCCGGTACGACGGGACGAGTCCCAACAGGGGCCACGGCTTCCAGGCCCACGTCGGCCCGATGCGCTCGAAAAGCACTGGTTCGGTCAGCCTGCGTTCGGCCGACCCGGCCACATCGCCAGTCATCCGCTTCAATTACATGTCCCGCGAACAGGACTGGGCCGAGTTCCGGGCCGCAGTGCACCTGACGCGCGAAATATTCGCCCAGGACCCTCTTGATACCTATCGCGGCGCCGAACTGTCTCCCGGCCCTGCGATCCGGAGCAAGGAAGAAATCGATCAGTACATCATGAATGCGGTGGAGTCCGCCTACCATCCGTCTTGTAGCTGCAAAATGGGCAGCGACAAACTGTCAGTCGTAGATGCCGAATGCAAGGTCCGCGGCATCAGCGGACTCAGGATCGTGGACTCATCGATCATGCCGTCCATCGTCAGCGGAAACCTGAATGCCCCGACCATAATGCTGGCCGAGAAAGCGGCCGATCTCATAGCCGGAAATGGACCGCTCGATCCTGTTGATGTGCCCGTTCACGTTGCACCCGACTGGCAGACATCACAACGTTGAAACCGTCGCGCGTCGAACGCCGTCGCTGTTACTGGCGCGGCGCCCGTTTTGGCATGAGATACCACAAAATGATCGCCACAAAAAACAGCGCTGGCACATCACCCAGAAGATTCGCCCGCTCTGTTTCATCAACAATCGCCTGAACAAACATGATTCCGCCGTGAACAATGCTTGACCACACGGTGAACCAAATGAGGCTCACGTTAGCGAGAGGATCCTTCGCAGCCAGAATGAGAAAGACACCGAGGGTCGCGTACATCCCCATAATCATTTGTTCATATTCGTGCTGCGGTGGCGTCCAACCCCAGCCAGAAGGCCAAATCCACATCATCATTGCCGGAACGCCGAAAACGAAAATGAGGCCGATGGCATAAAGAGCGACTTTGAGATACTGAAGCTTTTGTTCCCGCTGCATGAAATTCACCTGTTATTGTGGTTGTTATTAGTGCGAACAGTCAGTGATGGACAGCCCTGTTCCTGAATCATCGGGCGCGCCTGTTTTCCGGTTCCTGGTCACATCGTCGGTCGCGCCGAACTAGGTGGCGTCCGCGGAAAAGGTATCACAACTGCCGGGGTCGCCGCTTCGCAGTCCGGTGCTGAACCACCGACGTCGCTGTTCCGAGCTGCCATGCGTGAAGGAATCCGGCGTCACGGCACCGCCGCTTTGCCGCTGCAGCCGGTCGTCCCCGATGGCGGACGCAGCGTTCAGGGCTTCTTCGACATCCCCTTCCTCCAGCTTTATGTTCTTCGCACGGTTGGCCCAGACCCCCGCATAGCAATCCGCCTGAAGCTCCAGCCTCACCGACAGCTGATTGGCTTCCGCCGCGCTTGCTTGCGATTGCAGTCGCCGAACTTCGCCGGAAACGCCCAGCAGAGTCTGCACATGGTGACCGATTTCGTGAGCGATGACGTAGGCCTGCGCGAAATCGCCCGGTGCATTGAAGCGCTCATGCAGGTCCTGGAAGAAGGCGAGATCGATGTAGGCATTCTGGTCGGCAGGGCAATAAAACGGACCCATCGCCGCCTGCCCCAATCCGCAGGAGGATTGTGTGGCGCCTCGGAACAGGACCAGCTGCGGTTCCACGTATTCGGCACCACCGGCGGCGAACAGCGCACGCCAGACATCCTCGGTGTCCGCGATTACGACAGACACCATATCGGCTTGCGGATCGTTTTTGAGGTCTTCGGCAGTCGGTTGCGTGCCGGAATCATCCACGGTGACTGACTGCATGCCTTCCAGCAGAAAAGTCGGGTCAATGCCGAAGTACATACCCGCGAGGACGATAACGAGTGTGCCGATACCACCGCCAAGCATCTTTCGACCGGAGCCACTACTGCGGCGGTCGATGATGTTCCTGCTGCGGCGTCCACCTCTCCAGCGCACTGGCGTTGTCCCTGTCGGCCCGGCTGGTATTGTCGTTGATCCTGTCGGTTTTGGCCATACGCCTGGGCTCGACAAAAAACCCGGCTCCTCCGTGAAGGAGCCGGGTTCAAGCTTGTATGACCTTAAATCGCTTTCGAACTACAGGCTGAACGAATACTCAGCCTGCAGGTAGTACGTGCGGCCGAACGCATCTGTAAAGCGCGGGTCCCAGCCAACCTGGTGACCGGCGCCGCTGACACGCAGCGACAGTGGCGGTTCTTCGTCGAGCAGATTCGATACACCGAATGTCAGGCCGAGGCTGTCGTCCAGCATCATGTAGCGCAGCTGGTAGTTGGTCACCATGTAAGACGGCACGTCGAGCTGTACCGTCGTGGTGGGTCCCTGCCCCAGAGGTACGCCTGTGCCAGTGATTTCGACCTCCTGCTCCTGGTCATGATAGCCGGAACGGTAGTTCGCGAACAACGTATGCGTAAAGTCGCCGTGATAGAGCGTACCGACGAGGTTTATGACGTTGCGGAATACCACTCCATCATCATTGCCGAAGCGGCCGAGGCTGCTGCCTGTAAGAGAGCTTTCTGACTCGAGCATGTAGGTGCCCTGAAGGCCCAGGTCGATCTGGCCCCATCCCAGTTCAAACGCCTGGTTGACCGCATAGTCGATACCGGACTGCTCGCGCGTACCGGCGTTCACCGCAGCCTGGATAATGGCCAGGAATTCCTGGCCGGTTGCGAGGTTGGTCTTGGTGGTGAACAGATCGCGATACAGGTCCGGGTTGTCGAAGATTTGCTGTTCCGTCAAACGCTCGACCAGGTCATCGAGTTCAATGTTCCAGTAGTCGATTGTCATGTCGAAGCTATCGGTCGGGGTCAGCACGGCACCGAAGGTGTACTGCTTCGAGGACTCGAAGGTCAGTCCGGGAGAGCCCTCGCGAAATACGTCGTACTGGGCGGCTTCCGGCCTGCAGAACTGCGCCATGGGATCGCCGGCTTCGAACGGGCAATCAAAGGTACCCGAGGTGACGCCGAACTCCGAGCGCGGTTCGCCAATTTCACGCATTGAGGGTGCTTTGAAACCGGTACCGTAGGAAGCGCGCAAACCTACTGCGTCATGCACGTTCCACAAGCCGCTGATCTTGTAGGTGACATCGCTGTCCCCTTCGTCGATGTCGCCGCTGGCCAGTTTGTCCGACACCGCGGATATGTCGTCATAGCGCAGTGAAAGGGTGGTTTCGAAGGTATCGGTAAGCGGTAGCAGGCTTTCGACAAATACGCCGAACTGATCGCGTTCCAGATCGTAGGGAGTATCTTTCGACAGGAACAAAAGGTCTTCGTTGGCGTTCGCCTCGGAGATACCACGATCGTAATTGACCGTGTAGTAGTCGACACCGGTCGCCAGCATCACGTCGCCGCCGCCGATTTCGAACATCGGTTTCGATGCCTGTAAGTTTAACCCGATCATTGTGTTCTTCGTGCTGTCCCATTCGCCGTGGTAAATGGTCGGGTCGAGGGCCGCCTGGTCCGCATCGCTGAACCCTTCCGGCGACGCAAAAATATTGAAGGCGCCCGACGAAGCGGCTGCGACGAACTCATCCAGCAACAACCAGCCGGTAGGATAGTTCTGGTCGATCTCGGTGGTCGCGTGGGTGACCGATGCAACATAGTCGATTTCATTCACGTCACCTTCGACACCAAAGGTGAAGTTCATCGAATCGATCAGGTATTCGGTGGTGCGGTTTCCAGCAGGCAAGGCACGCCAGGTACCGGTTACCTCGCCAACCTGCGCCAGTTCCTCAGGAGTCAGGTGCGGAAATACTTCGTTCTGCACCAGGGCGGAATCCAGCGGCAGCGGAACTTCGCCAGTCGGATAGGGCGCAATACGCGCCGTCAGCTCGTACTGGGAGGCCAGAACAGTCGCGAAACCCTGCATGTTGTCCGTCAGGCGCAGCTTGCCATTCAGCGACAGGCTGTCGCGCTTGGACTCGGGAAGAATTTCAAGCGTGCTGGTGTAGTCGAACTGGCAGGTTTCGTTGGTCGGAGTATTGTTTTCCGCGCAGACACCCCCGTTGGAGAGCGCGTACGGATTGAAGGCTCTGATCAATTCCCCGAAGTCTTCGGTGTACACGAAGGCATTGCCCGGAATCGCGTTTGCCGACGAATTCTGGAAGTAGAGACTCTGGCCGTCATGTTCGAAAAACACAAAACCTGTCCGCGCAAAGTCGCGATCCACTGCCCGTAACTGTTCCTGGTCCTCATGGCTATAGCTCGCGACGAGGCTGTATCCATCCTCATTGACGTCGCCGAAACCGGTGACGATATCGAAATTCCAGCGCGCTCCGCCGTCTTCCTGCGGCTGGTCGGAACGCACGGTTATGAGGGTTTCGTCAACCGAATCCTTGAGTATGAAGTTGACGACGCCGGCAATGGCATCTGACCCATAAAGGGCGCTTGCGCCGTCGGTCAGGACCTGCACCTGCTCTACTGCGGCCAGCGGGATGTTGCTCAGATCGATGCTGCTGCCGGAATCGGCCGGCGCCATGCGGCGCCCATCCAGCAGGCTCAGCGTGTACTGGCTGCCGATAGCGCGCAGGTTTGCCGTGCGGATGCCGCCACCGCTTCCGCCGACAGAGTCGGATTCCGTGATGAAGCCTTGCATGGCAGGTATGCTCGCGATCAGATCCCCCGCGTTTGTAATACCTTCGCGCTGGAACTGGTCGGCGGTAATGGTCTGTACCGGTAAAGCACTGTTCAGGTTGGATCGCTTGATGGCGGTACCGGTAACGGTGATTTCCTCAAGCGTTTCTTCCGGCTCTTCCTGCGCAACGGCTGCATGGGTAAGGATGGCGGAAGCGCCCAACAGCACGACGCAGCCGAGCGTCCTTGGTGGAAAGATTGGTTTACTCATAGCTTCGCTCCCTTTAAGAACGAGTAGTAATAACGAGTGCCGACCGGACGCCTTATTGGCCGGTGGCATTTCCCTGGATCGAACCAGAAGACGATTTGACGTTGCGTTAACGCTACAAGATCTTTCGCGTCTTTAGTTGCTCCGTAGACACACACTCTGCATAAGATGAAGGTAAAACTGAAATTCCAATTTCTTATAACGAGCGACACGGACAGAACGTTGCAAATTCGAGACAGTCATCAGGCGTTACACAGGCGTGCCATTCGCGCCGTGTGTCCGCATTCGCCGAGACATTTGCCGCCGGCATAAGGCTCAGGCACGGGGGATCGAACCGATTTTTTTCAAATTACTCAGGCAGGACCGGATAGCAGGGGCCGCCCCGCCCGCAGACGCCAGGCTGCCGGACGTCTATACTCTGGCGCAGACTACGGCAGTGCCGCGCTGGGCTCCCATGACGGACGATCAGCCAATCACCCGGCTGCTGCAGAACTGGCGGGCCGGTGACGAAGACGCCCTGGCCGCGCTGGCGCCGGTTGTCTACCAGGCCCTGCGGCGGCTCGCGGCACGCCACCTTCGCAGCGAATCCCCCGGCCACACCTGGCAGCCTACCGATCTCGTGCACGAAGCCTTCCTGCAAATTGCGGACGCCGACGTCGACTGGAACGGCCGTGCGCATTTCTATGCAGTGGCCGCGCGGCAAATGCGTCGCCTGCTGATCGATCACGCGCGCGGCAAACACCGGGCCAAGCGCGGCGGCGATCGCATCCGCGTCACGCTGGTCGAGGATTCGGTAGGGTCCGAGAGCGAAAACCTGAATCTCCTGGACATCGATAAAGCGCTGGAGCAGCTTGCACGCCAGGATGCGCGCAAGGCCGAGATCATAGAGCTGCACATATTCGGCGGCCTGAGTTACAAGGAGATGGCGCAACTGCTCGACATCTCGGCGGCCACAGTCAAACGCGACCTGCGCTTCGCAAAGGCATGGCTGGCGCGCGAACTTCGCGCCGACGAGGAAGGAAGCCGGCATGACGAGTGATCCAGACCGGTGGCGGCACCTCCAGGCACTGTTCGAGCAAGCCCTCGCGCAACCCGACAACGAGCGCGCCGCCTGGATCGCGCACGCCGCTGACGGCGACGCCGCCTTGCGCGCGGAACTCGAACTGCTCGTCGCCGCCGACGCAGATCACGGCGCCATCGACCAGGCCGTGGCGAACGCGGCGCATGGGCTGCTGGGCGTACAAACGAGTGCGACGGAAACTTCCCTGTTCGGCCGTCACTTCGGCCCCTATCGCATCGTGCGTGAGCTCGGCCGCGGCGGCATGGGCCGGGTGTACCTGGCCGAGCGAGACGATGCACAATACCGCGGCGAGGTGGCGATCAAGCTGCTCCCCAGCACTGCAAGCGCGAGACTCCAGCAGCGCTTCCGCACCGAGAAGCAGGTCCAGGCCGACCTGCACCACCCCGGCATCGCGCGTCTTCTTGATGCCGGCACGAGCGACGAGGACGAGGCCTACCTGGTCATGGAGTACGTCGACGGCCAACCGATCGACGTCTACTGCCGTGAGCATCGTTCGTCGCTGGCCGAGCGACTGCGACTGGTTACCGAACTCTGCGATGCTGTGCAGTTTGCCCACCGCAACCTCGTTGTGCATCGCGACATCAAACCGTCGAATGTCCTGGTGACTGTGGAGGGCAAGCCGAAACTGCTCGACTTCGGTATCGCCAAGCTGATCGATCCCGACCGGGCCAGCGCGCTCGCGCTGCACCAGACCGCCGAACTCTCGCGCATCCTCACGCTCGACACAGCGAGCCCCGAGCAGCTTCGCGGCGAGCCGGTGACCACAGCCACCGACGTCTACGCACTCGGCGCACTGCTCTACCGCCTGGTCACCGGCCGAGGCGCCCACTCGGCCACCGCTACGGATCCGGTCACCCTGTCGCACGCGATCCTCTCCAGCGAGCCGCCGCGGCCATCGCTGGCGGCGCTCGAGCCGCTACCCGGGACCCGCGACTCCGGCGACCTCGTCGAGGACGGTGAAGGCGGCAACGACTTTCCCGGCCAGTTGCGCACCACCCCGGAGAGGCTTTCGCGCGCGCTGCGCGGCGACCTCGATACCATTATCCTCAAGGCGCTGCGCAAGGAACCCGCGCGCCGCTACGCAAGCGCGGCCGAGCTGGCCGACGATCTCGGGCGCCACCTGCAGCGACGTCCGGTGCTGGCGCGCGGGGATTCCTCAGGTTACCTGGTACGCCGATTCCTCGCCCGCCACAGCAGGGCCGTCGCCAGCGTAGCCGTCGGCGTGGCGGCAATGATCGCCCTGGCAGGCTTCTACACCGTCGAACTCGCCACCGAGCGCGACCGCGCGCAGCGGGAAGCGCGACGCGCCGAGGAAGTCTCAGTCTTCCTCACCGATCTGTTTGAGCGCGCAACGCCCGAGCAGAGTCTGGGCGAGTGGGTCGGCGCCCGCGAGCTACTCGATCTTGGTGCGGCGCGAATCGAGCAGGATCTTTCCAGCGAGCCTGCAGTACAAGCGGATTTGATGCGGGTGATCGGCTCTGCCTACGCGGCGTTGGGTCTACTGGATCCGGCGACGGACCTGCTGGTGCGCTCGCTGGCCGTGCGTACCGGGCTCGGCGGGCCGCCCGATCAACTGCTCGGCAATGTGCTTCATGCGCTGGGAAGTCTGCGCTCGTCGCAAGGGCGGTATGAAGAGGGTGAGGAACTGCTTGCGCGGGCCCTGGCCATACGCCGGGAGGTGCATGGCGACGTGCATCGTGAGATTGCCGAGACCCATCTCGCGTTCGCATCGCTGCACCTGGGCCGGCTGGCTTTCGACGCGAGCGAGAGACATATCGACGCCGCGGATGCCGCGCTCGCACAGTTGCCCTCACCTGCCCCCGAGGTAAATATCTCCGCACGCGTATGGCGTGCGCACCTCGATCAGCGCCGCGGCCGCTTCGACGAGGCAATCGCCGGTTACCGCGAGGCGCTGGTGTTGCGCACCGCGGAGGCCGGCGCCGATCACCCCGCCACCCTGGGCATACGCTCCGCGTTGGCACAGGTGCTAACCAATGCAGCGCGTTTCGAAGAGGCCGAAGCGATGAACCGCGACCTGCTCGAAGCCAGGCGGAGGGTACTTCCCGCGGGCCATCCGGCGATCGCCGTCGCTCTGTCCTCACTTGCGACCACCCTGAAGACCCAGGGCCGCTCGGCGGACGCCGAGCCGTTTGAGGCCGAGGCGCTGGCGATCCTGCAGGCGGCCCATCGCGGCGATCATCCCGAGGTCGCCGTCGCGCTGAACAACCTGGCGAACCTGCGCCACGACCTCGGCAATCTCGACGCCGCCCTGACCCTGCACCGGGAATCCCTGGCGATGCGCAGGCGCCTGCACGGCGACGACCACCCCATCCTGGCCGACAGTTACACTAACCTCGCGGCGCTGGCGCTCGACCGCGAGAACTACGGCGAAGCACTGGACCTGTACCGCCGCACCCTGGAACTCGACCGGGTTGCGTACGGCGGGGAGCACCCGTTCGTCAGCCACGACATGCTGGGCATCGGTACCGCGCTGATCCACCTCGGTCGCTTCAGCGAGGCCGAGGCCACGCTGCGCGAGGCGCTGACGCTCTCAAGCCGGTCGCCGGGCGTCGACCACCCGCAGACTGCACATTTGCAGCGCGAACTGGGCATCGCGCTGGCTCGACAGGGCGGTTGCGCCCAGGCCGAGGGACTGCTGCGCCGTGCCCTCGGCCGGTTGCAGAAAGCGTTGCGCAACGACCCGTGGGAGGTGGCGTTGGCCCGCGCGGCCCTGGGTGGCTGCCTGCTCGAACTCGGTCGGCCCGATGCCGGCGCACCACTGCTGCGCGCAGGCATTGATCGCATTGTTGAGCTTCGCGGTCCCGAGCACCCCATGTCCCGCTTCGTACGAACATTCCTGCCTGAGGATCAACGCCCGGGGACATGACCCGTTTGCAACGTGAATGTCGCTTTCCGGTACAGGTGCCCTACGCCCCGGAGGTCGACAAGTGACACACCTGAAGGAAAATTTCGGAAAGCACATGCTGGCTCTGCTCGCTTGCAGCCTGTGCCTTGGCACAGGCATGTCCGCGCAGGCCTACGAACCGGACAGCATGGTGTTCGACGGCGAGGTGTCCCTGGACTTCCCGCCGTCGCCCCGGCTGGTGCTCGCCGACGGCGGCACGCTTGAGTTCTGGGTGGCACCGGACTGGCAGGCCGACCCCGGCTATGACCCGGTGATTATCTCCAGCGCTGGCCCCGAGGGCCCGGCCTACCTGGTCGCAATGCTGCGCGAACGTGATGGGCTGGCCTTCGCCGCCGGCGACGAGGAGGCGGTATTCCTGTTCGACTTCACCGACGAGCAGCTGCACCACGTGGCGATCAGCCAGTACGCCGACGGGATCGAGGTCTACGTAGACGGCCGACAAGTCGGCAGCGAGCCGATCATGGCGCAGGACTTGCCGGTGAACGGCGTTTGGCTGGGATCGATCGACGGCGAAAACAACAGCTTCCGCGGCGTGCTTGCCGGGCTGCGGCTGTGGCAGGAGGTGGTGCCGCGCGAGACGCTCGTGGCTTTCGCGCTGAAGGACATCTTCGACGATGAGCACCCGCAGCTCGATGCGCTCGCGGCGATGAGCGATTTCAGCGAAACCGCGTTGCTGCTGGCCGAGCGAGGAAACACACCATGAGACATCGCACACACCTGATCTCCGTGCCGCTCGCCCTGGCACTTGTCGCCCCTGGCAACTTCGTGACCACAGAGTCTGCCTCGGCCCAGCCGCGGCCACCCGCCGCGGGCTCGGCCGCCCGGCAGCACGCGCGGCCAGCGCAGGCCCAACCCGCACGTGCCACGTCTCCGGCAAGGACGCCGTCGGCCCGGCGCCAGGGCACTGCGCCGCCCCGGACCGCCGCCAACCGGACACGGGCAGGCGAGCGCAACGCGCAGTCACGCTCCGCCACCGGCGATGCCCGTCGCCGTGCAGTGAACTTCGGCAACACTTCGCCGCTGAACTGGGCCACCTGGAACAAGGCCACGCGACCGGTAACTGCCGCGCCGGCGACGCAACGCGCCCGCCAGAGCCGCAGCGGCCGGACGGTCGCCTTCCGCGAGCATCGATCAACGGCCGCCTCGGCCACTACAGCCCGACCCGGGCCGACACCGTCCGTCTATCGCAGCGCGCCAACGCAACGCCGTGCCGTTGCCAACCAGGCGCGCGCGACCCAACGCACAGCTGGTGGCCGGGCCGCCGTCGGCGACGGCCGCCGCAACGCTGTGAATCTTGGTACGGCGTCACCAGTGACTACCTGGTCTGGCTGGAACCGCGCAAGCAACATCTTGTCTCCGCAAGCGAACGCACCGCGCACACGCCAGAGCCGCGGCGGCCTTCGGGTCACGTTCCGGGATGCCCGCGCGAGTACGGAATGAAATTGCCTCGTCAGTTTGGCGTGCTGTACCGCCGCAGGGCACAGGCACGACAGTACGTGATTCGAACCATCTCGACTTTTCTTGCTTTGGCTGCATTCACCGGTGGGGCGGCAGCCCAGCCCTCCGCCGAGGGACGTCCGGATGAGGCGTTTTCGGGCTGCAACACGGTGATCGCCGCAACCCCGCAGATCGCCAGTTCGCGCCAGAGAATCGCGGATGCGGCGATACGCGTGGATGCGCTGACGAACCGCGAGTTTGCAAGCTTCTCGGTCGATGAACTGGCGGGAAGCCTCGGGGAAGATGAAATTGATCAATGCTGGTTCCGTCTCGACGGCGTGTGGCGCGAGGACAAGCCCATCTCACTCGATACGAGTTTCGTTCCGCAAGGATGGAGCAGCACGCGACCCGAACTCGTCCACCTTGCGAACGGCACCTATACCACGCCGATGCATATCGTCGTGCTGCCATCGGCCGAGCCCGATAGTTATCTTGAGATCAAGCTGGCCCACGGCGCGGGAGAACCGATCGTTTATTCAAGTTCGGACGGTGTGACACTGAAGCAACTGCTCGAGGAACGCGGCCGGACCAAAGCCTATCTCGCACCGCGGCCGACGCCGGCGCCCGGCCTCGCGCAATACATGACGGTCGACGTTACGCGCACCGGTTATTTGCGGCTTCGCATCGGCCCGACGAACTTCTATCGTCCCGCCCCCGGCACGGTATCGAGGGTCAGTGGCGACGACCCCTTTATGATCGGCTACACGATGGAAAACCTGCGTGCGAACCGGACAGGTTATGACATCGTTGAGCAGAACCCGATCCGCCTGTTGCAGAACCCGAAAGCGGAAGTCTTCGACTTCGCGACCGATCGCGGCGCCGTCATCGATCAGCGTCGCGTGGTACCCCTGGGGCTGAAGCTGATAAAGGAGGAGACGCAAGGCACCGTGCATTATTCGACGAACGTATCCAGTGAACGTGAGTACCAGAGCATGACGCAGTCCAACTTCGGGAACAGCACCCGCATTGGTGTGTCCGGACAGGTGGGCGGTGGCGGCCGCGACGGTGGCGCGAACGCAAGCGTGAGCGCGGAGGCCGGATACGGCTGGGGCTCGGCCAGCGCAAAGCAGCAATTCAGTTCCTTGCGAAGCAGTGGCTCGGTCGCGGAAGAAATCGGCTACATGCGCTTCAAGAAGCTCGCGCTGGTGGTGGACCCAACCTACGCGCGGCTCACCGACAGGTTCATCGACGCAGTCGCCGACGCGCAGCGCTTTGGTGACTTTCGTGAACTCTTTGCAAAGTTCGGGACGCACTACCCTTATGCGGTCACCTACGGTGCGGCCGGTGAGGTTCGGCAGCGAATCACCGCGAATGCGTTCGAGCGGCACCGCCAGAGTGCCGCGTCGTCAAGCAGCAACGAGAGAGGGTCATTCATTGTCGGTGAAACGTCTTCCTACCGATCGTCCGAGAGGCAGTCCGGCTCGAGTTTCAGAGAAACGAACGAATACGGCGAGCGCACGTTCGACGCCGTGGGCGGTAACGGTAGCTGGGACCAGAACGGGTTTTCCGCGGGAGACGCGCACTATCCGATACTCGCCGACCTGCGTCCATTGAGCGACCTGCTGAACCCGATCAACTTCCCGGGACAGCCCGAGATCTACATTGACCTGCACCGCAGCCTCGCACAGGCGATCGATGAGTACATCGTGTCCAGGGCATCGCTGTCGGAGGCGTCACTGATACCCGAGTTAGTTGCTGCGCCTGCAAAACCTGCGCCCCGCCCGGGGTCAAAGTACGACCAGACGATCATAATCACGACCGCGAATAACTCTCGCGAGACGCTGAAGCAGACCTTCACGCCGAACAGCGCCAACGCCAGTGTGACCCGCATTTGTGTACTCAACAAAAAACGCGGCGACCGCGTGATGACTCACAACTTCCAGCCGAGGATCAACCCGCTCCGCCCGGCTGCTGGCGGCGGATCAAGTTGCGCCAACTTTCCGGCCAACAGCCGAGTGAACTTCGAGCTGTTCGCGGCAGGCCGCAAAGTGCAAACAAACAAGCGGATGAGCTACAACACGACCTTGCTCGCGGGCGGCCGCCTCGACCTGGTTTGGCAATAGCTGCCCCTTTTAATAACTGACCTCGCCCGATACACCTCCGCGGAGGGCCGACTAGGCGGACGCTGAGGTTGAGCGTAGACTGGCTGTAGCCAGCCTTGGCTATACGCATAGCAAACGCTTCTTGAAGAAGGTATGTAGCCTGAACCGAGTCGCTTGCGGGCCAGCCGAACAATGAGCGTGCCTGGGACTCAATCGATGACAAACCCACTGCAACTTCGCAATCCTATCACTGTGTTTGCCGCAGCATTGGCCGGTTACGCGCTTCTCGGCAGCTTTTTGTCCTTCCTCGGTTGGTCACTCAATATCCCTCGGCTGACCGACTGGTTCGATCAAGGAATCTCCATTCAGCCGAATGCCTGTGTGCTGATAATGTTTTCGGGCGCTGCGGTCATACTCGTACAGTTGGGCAAATGGCGTGCCGTCGTGGCGATAGGTGCACTGGTGGGACTCGGCGGCGCTTTGATCCTTTTGCAGCACCTGACAGGAGTAGACTTCGGTTTCAATCATCAACTCCAATTTGGGCGTACGTGGGGACAGAACGCCACGCTGACTCCCGGAAGGGTGGGACCTCCCGCTTCAAGTACCTTTGTGCTTATCGGAGCAGCGCTCGTGCTTTTAGGGCGTGCCAATCTGCAGTCAGGACGACCTCGGCCAGGCCGCAGGCTCGTGCCGGCAATCGGGGTAGCAACGTGCGCGGTCATGGCGTTCTCGATTCTCAGCTATCTTTTCGAGGCAAGGCAGTTTTACGCGACCCCGTCGTTGACCGCGATCGCATTTCAGACTGCGACAATGCTGCTGGCAATAGGAATGGCACTCATCGCTTCCGTACCTGAGCATGATCCAATGCGACTGTTACGCGAGCGTTCTGGCGCTGGTGCGCTTGGCCGAATCACTATACCTGCTTTCGTAGCCATGATTCCGCTATTGATCTGGCTTCGTATAGAAGGTTATGAAGAAGGCTTTTACGACCTGGGAATGAGTCGCGCTCTTGGTGCACTGACAATGATGACAGGCGCGATTGCCATCTTGTGGGTTGCCCTGACGGCACTGAGGCGCCGCGAGCATGCGTTGCGAGAGGCAGACCGGCGCAAAGATGAGTTTCTCGCCACCTTGGCACACGAGTTGCGCAATCCACTGGCGCCGCTGACAAACGCGTTGACAATCCTGGAAAAGATCCAAGGTGGAAATACGATCGAAATTGAACTACGTGCAATGATGTCTCGGCAACTGAAGCAGCTGGTGCGGCTAATTGACGACTTGTTCGACGTATCACGGATAAGCCGGGGCAGGGTGGATATTCGCAAAGAGCGCGTAGAATTTCCGTCGGTTCTTGAAGAAGCGATCGAAGGAATCAGGCCAATATGCGCTGCGGCTCAACAGGAACTGACGGTGGAAATGCCATCGCAGCGGCCATGGATAGAAGCGGATCGGGTTCGGATAGTCCAGATGATTACTAACCTTTTGAGTAACGCCTCTCGCTACAGCGCGTCGGGAACACTAATTGAAGTGCGCGCGTCCTGTGAAGGTCGCGACATCGTCCTCAGCGTGAGGGATCAGGGAACAGGGATTCCTCCCGAAAAGCTGGAGGCGATCTTTGCAATGTTCTACCAAGCCGACAGTCCACTGGAGCGCGCTTCGGGAGGACTAGGGATCGGACTTTACCTGGTCAAGCGCCTGGCAGAGATGCATGGCGGCACCGTTACGGCACGCAGCGAAGGATTAGGCAGGGGTAGCGAGTTTGTTCTACGATTGCCGATCGTCACCGATGGGCCAGGTACTGTCGAGTCCGTAGAAGCAGCCGAACAGCAGCGCAGCATACCGCAAGCGCAGTCCATTCGCGTACTTGTGGTTGATGACAATGCCGATACGGCCATAACAATGGCAACCTTGCTTAACACTCATGGCTACGTTACACAAATGGCTCAAGATGGATTGGAGGCTATTGAAGCCGCCGAGCGATTCAGGCCGAACGTGGTCTTGCTCGACATTGGGCTACCCAAGCTAAACGGTTATGAGGTTTGCCGGCGCTTACGCAAGCAGCTTTGGGGAAGGAACATTGTCATAATCGCTTTAACCGGTTGGGGCCAGCGGCATGACCAGATTCGAGCGGCAGAGAGTGGGTTCACCTCGCACCTGGTCAAGCCAGTCGAATGGGCTACTTTACTCCAGCTGCTGGAATCTCATATTAATCCGCAGAACAAGTCTGCACGATCAATTGGGCAGAAACTGACAGCTGGTGCGCGCCGTCCCTAAACGCTGCGAGTGGCCACGGCTGGGGGCACCGATGCAGCGCGGCGAGCGGGTTCGAGAACCGCGATCAGCGACACGACCCACAGGGCGGCGACAGCGGCCGGGAGAAAGCGCCAGTCCAGGCGCGGCAGAGCGAAAGACGTTTCCAGCCAATACGCAGTGGCGACGGTGAGTACCGCACCGAGGACTGAGCCAGCTGTGGCTATCATCCAGTTTTCGAGCGCGAACTCACGAATGATCCGGGCGCGCGTGGCCCCGAGAGCCCGGCGCATACCGATCTGGCGCCGGCGCTGTGTGACATGGAACGATGACAGCCCCGCGATAACGAGCATCAGCAGGCCGATGAGAAGCGTGACGACAATGGTGAGGACGACGGCCATGCCCCGATCGCGGCGATAGGATTGCGCCGCCATTTCCTCCAGCGAGCGCACGCTCTTGACGACACGCTGGCGATTCGATTCTCCAAGCTCGCGCTCGATGACCGGGATCAGCTGGTCGCGCATGCCGGGTTCAACGCGAACCAGGTATTTGTTGGTCTCGGCAAGGGACTTGCCGGGCTGGATGACTACGTTGCCGAGCTTGTCCCAACCGACCCAGGATCCGTGCATATGACCGATGATGCCGACGATCGTCGATCCTTCCATATTGCCCCAGTAGACAGTCTTGCCTAGCGCATCCTCGTCGCCGAAAAGGTCGTCGGCGAGTGCCTGGGTTACGAGGACCGACGGCGGTGCCGGCGGAGTCGATGCAGGCAGTATGTACTGCACTTCCGAAGGCAGGAAATTACGCCCGCGCGATAGCTTTATGCCGAGGGATTCCAGCCCATCCTCGCTCCAGTTATAGCGCGCGCAGGGCACGGACTCGATGGCCTCGTCCGGCGTGGTACGCAGTCCGGTACCGGACCCGGACCCGCTCAGCGGGACGTGGTTGGACACGGTCGCTGCGACGACGCCCGGAATAGAACGAATCAGGTCGATGTCGTTCCTGACGCTGTCGGTAACATCAAAATTCGCGCCGAAGCCGCGGACGTAGACGACGATTACGTTGTCAACGTCCATGCCCGGGTCTCGATTCATCTTCTCGATACGTTGCCCAACGATGAACAACGCATTGACGACGATCGCGAGTGTGACTGCAATCTGCAATACGACCAGCACGGGCCCGGTCTTGTTGCGTAACAACGCGGACAGCATCGGTCGGAAACCCATGAGGTTGCTCCTATTGACTCTTTAATTGCGCCGCCGGCGGAATCCGGCAGACGCGCCACGCCGGGTAGAGCCCGGCGAGTATGCCGCTTACAATCGAGAGCGCGGCTGCCGTTGAGATCATGATCCAGTCCAGCCGCACGAGTCCGTCCGGCGTGTCGTAGAGATAGTCAATGCCGCGCAGGCCCGCCCACGCCAGCGCCAGCCCGAGGATGCCGCCAGCCAGGCCGACAATGGCTACCTCGACGATTTGCTGAGCGAATACGGCGTTGCGACTGGCTCCCAGTGCACGGCGCACGCTGATCTCACCTTTTTTTCCCATGAACTTCGTGATGAGAATTGCGACCGTACTCAGCACGCACACGAGCAGAAACAGGAACGAGAGCCCGACCAGGATGCGGGCATCGTTGTCGACGACGTCGTGATAGTCCATCCATTCCATCACGTCGTACAGGTTGTTGTTCATCGGCCGTTCGAAGCGACCGACGAGTTTCTGCTGCTCGACATAGGCGTCGAGATGGGCGAGATACCCAGCGCGCGCGGCCGGGTTCGCCAGTTCGACGAAATACTGAATCCACACGGACTCGGAGTTCAGCCAGTCATCGAAGGACGTAATCTCCTCCGCCTTCCAGCCCCAGTCGCTGCCGGAAGACTGCAGCTCCAGCACGCGCGTCAGGCTGAACGGGACAAAAATATCCTGGACTTCCTGGAAGGCGCCATTGATCGGGTCGTAGAATCGCGGCGTCGGCTCCCACCGGTCGATGACGCCGACAATAGTAAACTGCCGGTCCTGTATGGTGAGACGCTGGCCGACGCTGTCTTCCCCGCCGAACAGCCGCTCATTCAAAGCTCGCGACAGGACGAGGACCGGTTCGGCAACTTCGTCGGCCCGGCGGTCCCAACCGCTGCCATAGAGGAACGGCACGTTGAACATCGGGAAGAAATCACCGCTCGCGACGCGCGCACCGGCCTCGAACGGCAACTCGCCTTCGCGCGCGGATTGAATGATCACGCTGGACTCGAACATCGCCACCTGGCGCTTGCCATGCCCTGACCGGAGCAACGCCTCGGCATCGCGGAACGTGAGCTGGTGCGGCGCCCGCTCCGGCTGATCGTCGTCGAAGGGGCGCAACGGGTTCCAGCTGTCCAGCGTAACGGCGAACAGCACATCGCTTTTCGCCGGAATCGGATTGCCGCTCATCAAGTGGTGGACTGTGAGTGTCGTCATGCTGACGCCGATCCCGACCGCGATGGCGGCGACCATCAGGCCGGTCATCACGGGATTCCGGCGCATGCTCTTGCGGGCGAGCTTCAGGTTATAGGTGAACATCGGGGCCCCTTTTCCTGAGTTTGATGCTCCCGCGGCACCAACGGTTTAGGCCATTAAGAAATCAGGGGTCGGCGTGGTGCTCTCCCCGGTTCGAGATTGTTGCTGAACTCATTTAATACAGTTCAACCAGCTGCGGTTCCGGCAATTGTTCGCTCTTGCAGACCGGCGGCTGCCGCAATGCGGCGGCGGTACCTGGCGGCCATCAGGACATTCCCGGCAACGGGTCCCAGGATCAGGCCCCACCACAGGCCCACTGCGCCAAATTCCAGCGGGAAGCACAGTATCGCGCCAGTGCCGATACCGACAAACCAGTAGCCAAACAGCCCGATCCACATCGGCGAGCGGGTGTCACGGAGCCCTCGCAAAGCATTTGCCAGGACAATAAGAACGCCATCAAAAACCTGGAACAAGCCGGCGTACACGGACAAATTCACAGCGAGCAGCAGCACTCCGGCATTGGCGAGGGCATCGGTATCGAGGAAAATGCTGACGATAACTTCGGGAAAAAGCCAGAGCGTCGCGGAAGCGCTGACAGTAACTGCCGCGGCCATGCAGAGGCCGATCATCGTCGAGGTCCGTGCGGCGTCGACGGACCTGGCTCCAATACCATAGGCGACGCGGACCCGTACCGCATCGCCGATGGCCAAAGACGCACTCAGCGCAACATAGATGACCGTGTAGACAATCTGCTGCGCCGCCAGAAAATCCGCACCCAGTATGCCTATCAGAACAGCGCTGGCCGTGAACATGCCGGCGCCGAGCAACTGTGCAGCGGTGATCGGCAGTCCGAGCACGAAAATGTCGCGCAAAACATCTAGGTCAATTGTTCGCGGGATCAACCGGGGCCGATACATTGCAAAACGCCTGGCGACGACGACATGCCCGGCCAAAAGACAGAAGATGGTCCAGTTGACGATCGTGGTGCCGATGCCTGCGCCCACGACGCCGAGCGCCGGCAGGCCGAATTTTCCATACACCAGTGCATAGTTGAGCGCCAGGTTGAGCACCAGTGCACCAAACATGATGGTCATGACCGCGGATGCCTTGGCGACGGCACTCAGGTAATTTCTGTGGACGGTGAACCAAAGGACCGGCAATACGCCGGCGGTCAGCGGCTGAGAGTAAGCAGTAATGAGCCTGACGACATTGGCATCCTGGTCAGCCAGTCTCAGAGCCGGTCCCAAGTACCAGACAGCGAGCATGACCGGGATACTCATAATCGTTGCCGCGATCATCCCCTGCTCGACCGCATTGGTAACGCCCTTTCGATCGCCGGCGCCAAGACTCTGCGCAACAAAAACTCCGACGATCGATACCGTCCCCATGCCGATGAGCAGCAAAACATAAAACCAGTCAGCTGTGAGCCCAACTGCTGCCAGCTCATCACTGCCGAGACGGCCTACGATGATCATGTCGGTGATCATCATCCCCATTTCACCGAGGTACGCCACGACGAGTGGCAGGCTGATGGAGAAAAGAGTCCGAACCTCCCGATGCAGGCTTACGTTGTCGGGGCGTGCTGCCAAAGACGTTCTCCACAATGCCACGCGGAGTTTAGCGTCAGTGACCGGGCGTCCGCTCCCGCATTACCACATCGTGAGGAGCGCTGGCTCGTTCGCAATCACAAGTACGCACAGGCTGGTGCGGAAACGTACGCACCAAAACGCACAACGGGTTTATTGGCGACCCCGGGCCGAGACGGACAACCGGCTCCCCTTGCGGCTCTTTATCCAGTTCAAAGCGTTCGCGCAGGTCCGCGAGCAGCGCTGGCTTGCCGCAATCCCGCGTCGCGAGCGTCGCATCAATTAGCCGGGCGTCAAAACCGGATGGTTCCTGCATCCGCCGGACGATGTCATTATAGGCGCCGGCCAGTAACGTGCGCCCGTGGTGAAACAAGTGACATCCAGCAACTTTGCAAGTCCGGGCGTAGCCGAGCAGCGCGTACTTGATGCTGTCGCTGCACGCAGCATCGCCGATTTCACCGGGCTTGCCCCGGACGAGCGCCTTGTCGCCGCCGCGTTCCTGCAGGCCCTGATTTCGGGGTCCGTTGACGAGTGGCCGCTGTGCTGTCCGCTGCGCATCCGCGGCGCCGAGATCGTCGGCCCCGTGCACCCACCCTCGAGCCGCCAGGGCGACGATGCGCGCACGACGCTGCTCTTCGAGTCCTGCACATTCGATTCGGCGGTGGACTTAAGCGGTGCGGATTTCCTGTCTCTGCGCTTTGTCGATTGCCACCTTCCGGCGTTCATCGGGGCCAGCCTCACCACCAAGGCTGACCTCGAACTGAGCGGCTCGTGTTTTTCCGGCGTCACCGACTTTGCGTCCGAGCTTGCGGACGTGGGTACCTGTGCCGTCCATCTGAACAATGCGCGCATCGGCGGCCAGTTGCTGCTCGGCGCGAGCAAGCGCTCCCGCTTTCAGGCCTGCGGCACCGTACGCCTGGACGGCGCCCGTATCGAAGGCGACGTGACATTGCGCGGAGCGCTGCTCGATGGCAAGGGCGATACGGCACTGAGCGCCCGCGGTACCACCGTCGGTGGCAACGTCGATATGGAACCGGCAGCCGGCCAACGCATGGAGGCCCGCGGCGAAGTCGCGCTGGTGGCGGCGCAGATCGGCGGTGACTTGCAGTGTAATTCCGCCCGCCTGTTCAACCCGGAAGGACGGGCACTGCATTGCGAGGATCTGACCGTCGAATCCGTGTTTCTGACCGGACGTGCCGAAAACAAAGTGTATTTCGAAGCCCGCGGCCGGATCAATTTCCTGTCCGCCATCATCGGCGGGAGTTTCTTCCTGTCCAGCGCCAGGCTGGCACCCGGTCCGGACCTGCCCGGGTTGCTGAGCAAGGGCGGCCCCATCGCCGCCAATCTGCAGCAGATGCGTGTATCCAATGCGCTGGTGTTCAACAACGTGGGCACGCTGCCAGCGGATGACGCGGCGGAATCCACATCACCGCGGCGGCCGGTCGAGGGCTGGGTTTTGCTTACCGGCGCGCGCCTCAGCGATATCCTCGACCATGTCGAGACGGGCTGGCCGGCGCCGGGTTATCTTGACCTGGAAGGTGCGAGCTACGAGCGCATCGGCGATATCGAGGGCGGCAACGTGGTTGCCAAGCGCATCGCGTGGTTGAGTCGGCAGTTTGCCGGCAAACGGCCCAGCCCGGCCAGCTTTCGCCCGCAGCCCTACGAGGAACTCAGCCGCGTATTGCGCCGGCACGGCCTGAACCGGGAGGCCAATGCCATCGCTGTGGAAAAGATCCGCATGAGACTTGCCTCGCGAGTGGATCGGCCATGGGCACGATTCTTCCCGCGGTTGCTGATGCTGGTCAGTCATCATGGTTACTCGAGCAGTCGCGCGGCGGCATCGTTCATACTGTTCGTTCTGCTTGGTGCGGCCATGTACGCGACGGCCCTGTTGGTTTTCCGGCAGCCGTTCCTCCCGGTCGATGATGCACCCGCTGCAGTGGAGTATGTGCTGCCTTTCAATCTTGCACGGGTCAGTGCCGAGCAAGGCTGCCCCGGCCTCGATGTAATGCACTACGCTCTGGATTCCGCCCTGCCGGTGATCGATCTGGCGCAGGACACCCGCTGCCGCTTCACGCCCGTTGGCCCGCGCCGGTGGCTTTGGCTGCTGTTGCATAGCCTCTATGTCATCGCCGGCACCGCGCTTTCCGCCGTGGTGGTGCTGACGCTGACTGGGGTCCTGCGGCGCGATTGATGATGCCGGCAGCCTGGTTCGAAGGAGTATACGTCACGAACCACTTTCTTTTAATTCAGTGAGTTAGATGGCCCGCCCTCATCCTCTCCGCCGCCAAACGCCGCCGGGAACCGTGAATTGCCGCCTCAACGCTACGTTTTCGCCGTAAATGTCTGAACACTGAGGCATGGGACAGGGAGAGAAAGCTATCTCGTTTCAAGAATTCCTACAGGCACGAACGCCCCCTTCGGCGACTCCGCGGCACTTTTCTTACTGCAATGGACCCCGGAACAACGCTCGTCTCGACAATAACAGCTCGAAGGCGTGGTAACGCTGTTTGCATCATAGACCGTTCGCGCCCCACAGGCACGATACTCGCGTGATCCAGCACTACCTGGCCACAAAAACATCCAACACGCGGTGCGGTATACCGCACTCTCGCCGGAGCGATTTAACGAGTTCTGGAAGGACTGAGCTAAGTATCTTTTGGGGCGACCAGGGCTATCTGCTGGCGTGCTCACGAGCGATTACTGCCATTGATTCCGAAAGCTGCTGCTCAGCGATGCGGTGCCAATACTCCCTGGCGAGTGCGTGCGCTTCGTCCCAGACCTCCAGCGTGTTCACGGCCGCATGCGGCTGACGGATGGCGGCGTTTCTAAGGTTTCCGCTTGCGGGAGGCGCGTATGCCATCGGCAATTGGTCGAACGCGGGCGCAACGTCGTAGCCACTATCTGTTGGGAATAGCGACACATTGTAGTGGTGGCGATCTGTGTTGGCGATTAGTGCCCCGAATGCTTCTAATAAAGTGATCTGATGCAAACCCTCATCGCTCAGCTCACCGCGTCTGTGCATCTCGTCTGCGGAGTCCGCCCAACTGCCATCTACGTTTTCGGATTCAGCCGCTAAGGTCATTACTTGCCGCCGTCCCATTTCACCAACCCGATCGAATCTATCGGCGACCAAACATCTTAGGCCATCCAAATCCCGGGGCGACCTCCCGTTTACAGATGCCTCCTTTTTGGGGGAAAGATCAAAGGTGACCCTCAAAAATTAATGGATGTATCTCGCCTGAGAGCCCTTGGCTGGAAAGCCGGAATTTCACTGGAAAACGGATTAAATGACGCCTGCCAATGGTTTTTAGGTAATTTAAAATGGAGGTGAAAATAACATATTGATATATTGATACCAATTTAAAATTATTTTCAAAAAAAAAGTATATTTTCATGAAACAGAGTTGCGGGCTTAGGGTTATTGTTAATGGTTATCCAAAAAGCGGCAATACATGGATTACGAGACTGGTTGCAGACGTCATAGGTTGTCCAGTTGGCGGTTTTTGGGGAGCGCCTAACCATAAAGAGTTAGCCATTGAGGGATTGGAAAGAGATTCACCGCATAGAGTTTATAAAGGGCACCACCGGGCAGATCAATTTGATGAGCTAGATTCAAATACCAAAATAATTTATTTGTTACGAGACCCTAGGGATGTTGCTTGCAGTGGCGCTAATTATTTTTCACTAAAAAAATTTCGCGATAACAACCCAAATTTATCACATTATGACAAATATCAAGCTATGGTTGATGTTATGTTGAAGGGGGGGGCGTATTCTTGGTGCCAATGGTCATGGGGAGAACATGTTGAAGGTTTTTTTAACATTTATCCTGAGGTTTTGATTGTCAAGTATGAAAATTTTTTGAAAGATACGGTCAGTGAAATAAGCAAAGTTTTGAATTATTTAGATTTAGAGCGTTCACGTGACCAAATAGTTAGTTCAGTAAAAAATCAATCTATTAATAGAATAAAAGCAATAGAAGATAAAAAAGCAAAGGGTAGAGGTTCCTTTTTTAGAAAAGGTAAAGAGGGCTCCTATAAAGAAGAGCTTAATAAAAATCTTGTTTCAGATATAAATAATTCTTTTTGGTATTTAATGATTAAGCTAGGTTATTTGAATGATGATAGTTTCGAGGCTTCGGTAAAAGATATTTTGTTGGGCGGATAGTACGTATAAGGGGCCATTATGTCAGGAGCGAAACCGTTGGAGCGAGCTGAAAGCGGCTTAAAGCGAGCTGATGACGGCAGATCGAGGCCGCCATCTGGCGGAGTCGGCCTGACCCCTCGTCGTTCAGGCGCCTGAATCTTCCCCTTTCACCCGGAAACGCCGGCGCATCACGGCACGAGTCAACACCCGCCCGTCCTTGCAAGGTGGCCCGGGTGGTTAAGAACAGGACGAAGCGGTCAGACCAGGCGATCGCCCTGCGGTGGCGCTCGGCTCGGATGGCTCGAATGTGCCGGATCGACGGTCTCCGCAGTGTGGCCGAGATGGTCCAGAATCCGCTCGATGACTGCGGGTTGCTCAATGCTGGCGATCACCCGCAGCTGCCCGCCGCATTGTCGGCAGGTCTCAATGTCGATGGCGAATACCCGCTTGAGGCGTTGTGCCCATGACATCGCCCGTTGCCGGTCGCTGACCGATACCTCACCACGTGCTGCGCAAGCGGCGGTGCGTGTCCCGGGTACGATCCGCGCCCGGTCGCGGCTCGCCGGCGCGAAAACGCCATGGTAACGGGTCAGGTGTGCGCGGGGCTTTGGCACCAGCGCGACGAGTCGCGCAATAAAGTCCTCGGGCTCAAAGATCACGTGCGTGGTGCCGTCGCGATACGGAGTCTTTAGCGCATAGCGTACGTTCCCGCCCCGGGTCAGCGACAAGCGCCCGGTGGCGACCGGCGGTCTCGAAACGTAACGCGCCAGGCGTTCCACCTTATCTCGTTGCGACGCCTTTGCCGCGATGCCCGCGTGCAGCGAGAAGCCCGAGCTCTCCGCGACCTCCGGCCGCGGCGCGTCCGTCTCGGCCGGCAGCGTTTGCAGCGTGAACACCTTCTGGCCCTCTCTTGGGCCCGTCGCGATCCGATAGGTAATCGAAGACCCGAGCAGACCGTGCATTGGCGACTCCTCGGCCGGATCGAAGGCGAGATAGGCGTTATCGATGTCGCGTGTGATGAGTCCCGAGCGCTCGAGCGAGCGGCCGATCCGTTCGGCGATCCGCTGCACCAGGCGCTTGAGCTCCTCCGTGCTCGGGGCCTGGACGGAAACGAACTGCAGGCGATCCTCACCCTCCCGCCGATAAACGCCGTCGAGCACGAGTAGGTGGAAATGGACATTGAGATTGAGCGCACTGCCGAAGCGTTGTATCAGGGTCACCGCCCCGGTCACCGCGTTCGCGCGGGTCAAACCGGCTTTGCGATTCAGATGGGTTGAGATCGCTCGATAGACGATACCGAGCACCTGCGTGACCACCTCGGGCCGCGTTGCGAGCAGGTAGCGCAGCGCGAAGGGCAGCGACAGCACCCATTGGCGAACCGGCTGCTGTAGCAGGACGTCGTCCACGAGCAGTGCCGCCGTCTCGGCCATCCGCCGCGCGCCGCAGCTCGGGCAGAATCCGCGGCGCTTGCACGAGAATGCCACGAGCTTCTCGGCCTGGCAGGCGTCGCACTTGACCCGCAGAAAACCGTGCTCGAGCAAGCCGCACTTGAGATAGGCGTCGAACTCGTCTTCCACGTACCGCGGCAGCGGTCGATCCTCGGCAGCGCGTCGATCCCGAAACGCGGGATAGTGCTCGGCCACGAGCTGGTATAAAAGCGTCGTCTCGGGCCGATGGCGCTGATACCCCGGCGGCGCGATGAAATCCTTCGCCTGCGCAATGTCGCGATCCGTCGCGCCCATGCCGTGCGTCCCTGCACTGCCTCAACAAGTAGACCTTAAAGCTCGGGTAAGCAGGTCGGACAGGTATCAATTTCGACCAAAACTGGTGAAATCCCGGGGCGACCTCCCGTTTACAGATGCGGATTTGCGTCACTAGAGCAGCAGCTTCCGGTGAGAGCCGCCGGTCGATCGTTGCCCTGCCCAATCGACCGGGGCTGGCGTCCATGCCGATACCGATCGGGACTATTGCGCAAAACTTGCAAGAGGCGGTCTATCACGCAGAAGCTGTTGGATGCTCCCAGGCAGTAAGCCTGGCGGGTACGAGCGAGGTGCTCCGAAGGCTGATACGGGAGATCCGTTAAGACTGAGCCGCGTCACTACCAGAGCGTAGCGCTTTAGTGACGCGGCACTCTGAACCAGCAATGGCGCGGGATCTGGCCGATTTCCACGAGTTCCCGGCGAGTGATACGGCCATCTGCGCGCATCAGGCGATCTGCCCGGATAGGAAATCGGCGGTAGGGTACTCGCATCAACACCGTCGTCGTTGCGCGATACCAGCGACACCCCCCGCTTCAGGGTTTCTTTGAAGCACCCCAGCGCTGAAAGGGATCGTGTAAAGCAGCGCGCGGCGTCGGCCGTCAATCCTCACTTCCTACCCAACGCGGTCGGCATCGTTTCTCGATCCACAGCGTCCGTAACTCGGCACAAAAGCCGGAAGTTCCCGGCGAACAACACGGCTATCCGCCTTCATCGGGCACTTTGCCAATAGAACCGGGTTGCCGAGATCAACTCGTTTGGGTTTGTCAACAGAAAAGCCTGACAACAGTTGATTGGCTTTTCCATAGACAGCCATTGATCTCATGTACTAGCGTCGTCAGCATGAAACGCGGCCACCGCGAGAAGTGTGGCAACAAGGCGCCTCAGGGTCCTGGCAGCAGGCGCATCGATCATTGATCGAGGATCCATCTTCACACCCAGCTGGACTGCGACGTTCAGCATTCTCATTTCAGTAGGGCCAAGCGCCCTGCACTGCCGGCGGCGGACAGGAATGTCCGTTTATTCGGCATCGTA
>CAZLNH010000257.1:0-5409 GCA_964560775.1 uncultured Woeseiaceae bacterium
GACGATGTCTTCACTGACGAGTTCCGGGATATCGTCCGGTGTCCGCGCCGCGATTTCATCTTCACTCATACCCTCCATCGACGGCGGCGTGCGGCTTTGACCCGCACCGGGCGGCGTAGCAACCTCACCGGTACCACGCATTCCTTCCTGCTTGCCAAGTCCGACCGTGGCGCCACCGCCGCCGCCCGGTCCGCCGCCAAATCCTTCCGTATCCCGGCTGACGGTTGAAATTTCGCGTTGCTCCTCGGCCAGGACCTCGTCAAAGCCGCCGACAGACTCCTCCAGCTCGCCCTCCAGCCGTGCCTGCCGCTCGGCTTCGGTTTCGCCCGGGTACTGACCTACGCCACCCGCACCACCTTCGCAGTTGCCGCCCTGCTCCATGCCCCCGACGCCGCCCGGCAGATTGCTGCCTCCGCAGTTGCCGTCGCCAGAACTGCCACCGGCCGCACCGCCACCACCACCGGGCATCTGGCCGCCGAGGCCGCGCACTCCACCGCCGCCGGCACCACCGCCGCCACCGCCACCGGCAGCACCACCACCAGGTGCACCACCTGATGCGCCACCCGACGAGCCGCCCGGCATGTCACCCGACGAACCACCTGGCATGCCACCACCGGAGGCACCACCTGGCATGCCACCGCCGGACGAACCGCCCGGCATGCCGCCACCGGAAGAACCGCCCGGCATGCCACCACCGGACGAACCGCCCGGCATGCCACCGCCGGACGAACCGCCGGGCATGCCACCACCGGACGAACCGCCGGGCATGCCGCCACCGGAAGAACCGCCCGGCATGCCACCGCCCGAAGAACCGCCCGGCATGCCGCCACCGGGAACGCTGGTGCCGCCACCGGCGCCGCCGACGGTAGTGCCGCCAGAGCCAACCGAAACTGCGCAGCCACCGGCGACGACCGCCGTTGCGGTGATCATCACGATCGATGCAATGCGCATGAGCGTTGTTTGTCTGCGGGTGTACATGAATTCGCGCCTCACGTGACGTCGTGTGTGTGGCCTGCGCCGGCGAAATTTTGCGGGCAAGCCGCCCGGCCAGCAGTCTTTCGGGGTTTGGATCGCATCAGCGGCGGGTAAGTTCCATTTGCGCTCGCGCGATCGACCGGTCGAAACCTGTCCTGACTGACCTTAATACGCCCGGACGGCGCCCGCAACAGGCGTTTGCAGGCCCCGCCGGTGACGAGCGGGAGTTGGGTAAAGGCGCCCGGAATCAGTGCCCTGTGGGCTGGATTCCCGCACAGCATACCGCTTTTGCGAAGCGGGAAGATATCCGCGCTAGCAGGCCGGTGCCGCGGACTGCGCAGGCCTCGCCGGCGCCGGCCGGCGGAACAGGATCAGTGACAGGTCGTCCGGCTTGCTCGGCATCGTCCTCGATTCGTTGGTCATGCGCCGCGCGGCCAGGTTGGTCAGTGCATCGACCGATTTCCCGAGCGGACCCTTGCGGATTAACTCGATGATTTCATGCAGATGAATATTGTCCGTCAGTCCATCCGTTGCCAGCAGTATCGTGTCGCGTGCCTGCAAGTCGATCGTTCCACCCATGTCGATACGCATATCAGCGGAACCGAGGTAATTGGACACGAGATGCCGCTCGGCGTGATGCAGGGCCTCGCGCTGGTCGAGAAACCCGGCCTCGACGGCGAAGCCCGTTGGCGAGTGCGCCATCGTCTGCGCCCGGACACGGCCACGCTGACCGACAACCAGCGCTTCGGAGTCACCAATCTGGTAGGCACGCGCCGTCGCACCTTCGACGGCAACGACGGTCAAGGTCGTGGCGGACCCGTTGGCTATATCGCGCACAGCCTGGTTTGCTGCCTCAATACCATCGAGTATCGCGGTTCTGAGCGCCGTATTCTCGTCCAGTGAGCGCTTCAGAGATCGCTCCAGTTCCGCCACGGCCGTAACGGACGCACGCTTGCCTGCTGGCAATCCTCCGGCGCCATCGGCCACCATCATGACCGCGGCGTCGTCGCCGTAGGCCATTGCGCCGACGGTGTCTTCGTTATCCGTGTCCTTGTCAGGAGCGCGGCACGTATAGGCGATCATCGTACCGCCGGCAAGCGACAACGTGAGTCTGTCGGGCGCCGATGCTCCATCCAGTATTGCCATCTCTGCGTTCGACATACTCAACCCCCCGTCGGCATCCACGCGACTACTCGTGCTGCACCGGCTCACGGCACCACGCGCAATAATTCCAGAACTCGCCGACGATGCCCCACTTGCAGGCGGGGCAGCTGTCCTTGCTTCCCGGAATCTTCCAGGGCCGCTTGACCTTCGCGCGGCACCACGGGCAATAGCGCATGAACGGCATCAACGGCTGGCGGCAACGCCGGTTGGCGCAGTTGCTCGTGTAACGCTTGTCGGAATAAGTGCGGTTGGTTTCGGCTTCGAAGCCCGGGCCGTAGCACCAGGCGCAGTAATCCCAGTCGAGCTTGACACCCCGTTCGCAACGCGGACAGTGGGCCGGCATGCGCGTTTCGGCACCACGAGCCGGATTGCCGAAACCGCACCACGGGCATGCCTGCATGCTTTCGGCAACCGGGCCCTCACAGCGCCGGCACTGATGCCGCGTATCGAGCACGTTGCGAAAGCGTCGCTGGAACTCGCGCCACCGGACGCGTCGCCACGATACGGTGGAAGTCGATGACGCGCGCGAACCGCTTTTGCGTTGGCGGCGCGCACGGCTTTGCAATTCGTCAAAGGCGTTGTACATCTGGATTGCATCGTCGTAGCGATCTTCCGGATCGAGGCGAATCGCTTTTTTCAGGAACTCTGCGAACTCCGGACGAAAACGTGCTTGCAGGCGATCGTTACCCACCATCGGCCATGTGAACGGCCACTCCGGCAGTTTCCCGGAGAACATGCGGTACAGCACGAGCCCGACCGAGAATACGTCGGACTGGAACTTTGGCCGGCCCATGGCCTGCTCCGGCGCGATGTAGTCGATCGTGCCGGACCCGGATGCTTTCAGCGTTCGCAGGCTGATCTTCGCGAAACCGAAATCAGCAAGCTTCAGCACATTGTGCGGAAACAGTATGTAGTTCTCGGGCTTGATGTCGCAGTGGATAATGTTGTGTTCGTGGGCATGCGCGAGCCCTGCCAATGCCTGTTCAGCCAGGGCCAGCGAACGTGCAGTCGAAATACGGCGTTCGAGGCGGTCCGCCAGCGATTCCTCGCCGAGGTCCATCGCGATAACAAAGTAGTCATCGATATAACTGGCATTCTGCACGCTCAGGATATTCGGATGCTGGAGGCGCGTCGCTACCTGCACCTCGTGCAGGAAGTCTTCGTGACTGATATCGCGGCCGGACCGCGGGATCTTGAGCGCGACACGCGACTTGTGAATCGTGTCGAACGCCTTGTAGACATCCGCCAGCGGGCCGGAGGATATGCGGCCAAGTATGCGGTACTTACCGAGCTTCTGCCGGGCTCTTAGCAATGTTGTCCTGTTCCCTGGTTACGTGCCGGTTGCCGCGTCAAGCGATTTCAAACAGGCCCGCGGCACCCATGCCACCGCCAACACACATCGTACACACGACGTACCTGGCGTTGCGCCGCTTTCCCTCGATCAGTGCGTGCCCCACCATGCGCGCGCCCGACATGCCGTAAGGATGGCCGATGGAAATCGAACCACCGTTGACGTTCAGTAACTCGTCCGGAATGCCCAGCGTGTCACGGCAGTAGATCACCTGCACCGCAAATGCTTCGTTGAGTTCCCACAGGCCGATATCATCCATGCTCAAGCCCGCTGCTTTCAACAGTTTCGGCACGGCGAATACCGGGCCAATGCCCATTTCGTCCGGTTCAGTCCCGGCGACGGCAATGCCGCGATAGATCCCCAGCGGTTCAAGCCCCTGCTTTTCAGCGGTCCGGCTGTCCATAACGACAGCGGCGGACGACCCATCGGACAGTTGGCTCGCATTACCGGCCGTGATGCGCCCGCCCTCGAACACCGGCTTGAGCCCGTTCAGCGCCTCAAGCGTTGTCTCCGGCCGGTTGCCTTCGTCACGCTCGATCGTCACGTCGTTGAAGGAGATCTCTTTCGTCTCCTTGTCCATGACACCCTGCTTCGCGGTTACAGCAACAATCTCGTCGTCGAAGCGGCCGGCTGACTGCGCAGCAGCCGTGCGCTGCTGGCTCTGCAACGCATACTCATCCTGCCGGTCACGGGCTATGCTGTAACGCTTGCCGACCACCTCGGCTGTTTCCAGCATACTCATGTAAATATGCGGCGCTGCCTGCATCGCCTTCTGGTCGTGGATGCGATGGCGATTGTAGTGCTCGTTCTGCACCAGGCTGATTGACTCGAGGCCGCCGCCGACTACGATGTCCATGCCATCCTGCACCACCTGCTTTGCAGCGGTTGCTATCGCCATCATGCCCGACGAGCATTGGCGGTCGATAGTCATGCCCGGCACACTCACCGGCAGGCCCGCCGCAAGCGCGGCTTGCCGCGCTACGTTCTGGCCCGTAGTGCCCTGCTGCATCGCGCAGCCCATGATGACATCTTCGATGCTGGCCGGGTCCACGCCGGCACGACGCACGGCTTCGCGTATCGAATGCGACGCAAGCGTAGCCCCTTCCGTGTTATTGAATACGCCCTTGTAGGCACGGCCGATTGGTGTGCGTGCCGTCGCAACGATTACCGCTTCTCTCACTGTTCTCTCCAGTCCGCCCGCGATCTTCCGGAGATCGGCCGGCTTTCACTATCCACTGATTTTTATACCGAGTTCGGAGGCTGCCTTGGCGATAAACTTCATTGTCTGTTCACCACCGGCCTGCAATTCCTGCTGCCCGTCGGTATCGGCAATTTTCTTCCAGGCAGCGGCGACGTGCTCCGCATCGCGTTCGCCCTCGTGCAGGAAGACACCGGGCGTTTCCTGGATCACGACTTTCGCGAAGACGCCGGCGCCGGCGCCGATGACCTGCCTGGTCGGCGCATCGTCGCTGGCCATGAATATGACGGCCGGCGTCACCGACTCCGGCTGCAACAGTTTCAGCACGTCTTCCGTCATCAGGTCTTCGGTCATGCGCGTAGCCGCTATTGGCGCCAGCGAATTGACGCGGATGCCGTATTTCTGGCCCTCGAGCGCCAGTGAGTTCATGAAGCCGACCAGCGCCATCTTGGCCGCGCCGTAGTTGGTCTGGCCGAAGTTGCCGTAGATGCCGCTCGATGATGACGTCATGACGATGCGCCCGTACTGCTGTTCGCGCATCAGTTCCCATACTGCCTTGGTGCAATTCACCGAGCCATACAGATGCACGTCGACAACGGAGCGGAAGTCGTCCAGTTCCATCTTGGCGAACGTCTTGTCGCGCAGGATGCCGGCGTTATTGACAAGCACGTCGACACGGCCCCATTTGTCGACGGCACCGCGCACCATGGCCTCAACCTGC
>CAZLNH010000258.1:0-1571 GCA_964560775.1 uncultured Woeseiaceae bacterium
GCCGGCAGCCCGATCCTCGCCGAGGAGCACATCGAATCCCGCTATCGCCTCGACCCGGCGTTCTTCAATCCGAAGCCGCATTACCTGCTGCGGGTCTACGGCATGAGCATGAAAAACGCCGGCATCCTCGATGGCGATCTCGTGGCCGTGCACCGCACGCCCGAGGTACGCAGCCGGCAGATCGTCGTGGCGCGCATCGGTGATGAGGTGACGGTCAAGCGTTACCGCCAGGACGGCCGCGTCGTCTGGCTGCTGCCGGAGAACGAGGAGTTCGAGCCGATCCAGGTCAACCTGAGTGAACAGTCCATGGTCATCGAGGGCGTCGTCGTCGGCGTTATTCGTGACGGCATCCCGCTGCATTGAATCGCTCACGATACGCGCCGCCGCGGGCCCGATGAACGATGCACTCGAAAAACTGCTGCAGAGCCCGCAACTGTGGCGCGGACAGGCAAACGGCAGTGCCTGGCAGGGGCTGGCGACCGGGTACCCACGCCTCGACCAGCACCTGCCAGGCGGCGGCTGGCCAACCAATGCCCTGACCGAGATCCTGCTTGAGCACTACGGCAGCGGCGAGCTGAAACTGTTGATGCCGGCATTGGCCCGTCTCAGCCAGGGTGAGGGCGCCGGAGCCGGCTGGCTGGCGTGGATCGCGCCGCCGTTCCAGCCGTACCCGCCGGCGCTGACGCAATGGGGTATCGACCTGTCGCGCGTGCTGATCGTGCGCCCGGGGAAAAACAGCGATGCGCTGTGGGCGGCCGAGCAGGCACTCGCGTCCGGTAATTGCGCTGCCGTGTTGTTGTGGTCCGGGACGCTCGACAGTGCGGCCAGCCGCCGACTGCAGATGGCCGCGGCCGAAGGACGGAGTTGGGCGATTGCCTTCCGGCCGCTTGGTGCACGTGCCCAACATTCGGCTGCCGCATTGCGTCTCGCGGTATCCGCCGGTACCCGGGGCACTGACCTGCAGATACTGAAAAGCCGCGGCGGCCGGCCGGCTGCACTGCAAGGTGTGATTCACGACTACGCGTCACTGCCGGACTATTAACTCCATGGCCGTGCCGGACAACACGCCTGCACCCGGCCAGGACGCGGCCCCGACGCCGGCGCTAACCCGCACCGCGAGACAAGCTCCGCAGCAGCAGACGTTAGCGTTGTTGCCGCCCGCGACGGCCGCCTTCCCGGCGCCGCTGCCGCGCGCGGCGAAGACGGCACCGCTGTGGTTTGCCCTGTATTTTCCCTGCTTGCCGCTCGAGGCAGCAGGGCAGCCCGGTGCCTCGCAGGCCATTGCGGTCTTCGACGAACAGCAGGGGGTGCGGCGTGTACTGCAGGCAAGCGAAGCCGCCCGGGCTGCCGGTGTGCAGGCCGGCCAGTCCGTCAATGCAGCACTCGCGTTACTGCCGGCGCTTGAACTCGACGCCCGTGATCCCGGCCGCGAACACCAGCTGCTGCGGCGGCTGGCCGGCTGGGCAGAACACTACACGTCGTGCGTCGTCATCGAACCGCCCGCCATACTGTTGCTCGAGATCGCCGCAAGCCTGCGCCTGTTCGGCGGCCTGCGATCGCTCTGCAAACAG
>CAZLNH010000259.1:0-4873 GCA_964560775.1 uncultured Woeseiaceae bacterium
GGGGTAATTTGACAGGCCCTGCTTTGTGAGGGATCCCGCCGCAGCCGGCCCAAGTACCGGACCAGCGGCGCTCCCGGACGGTGTTCGCGATGGCCCGTATGGCCGCCCTGATTCTGCCCGTAGTGCTGCTCGCCGCCTGCAGCAACGAGATCTACCTGCGCGATGGCGTGACCGACGGCGACACGTTCTACCTGGCGCCGCAGGCACTCGTTGACGACGATCCGGTGGTGCAAAGCTGGACCAGTTACAGCCTGACGCTCAGTGCCTGCAAGCTGGCCATCGGCGGTGACAATCCGGCGCGCGCCAGCTCGTTCGACTGTGAGCGGCTGGGCCGGCGGCATCTCGTCGAGACCTGGCAGGAACAACGCCTGCAGCATGACGGGGTCGCGAATGCCTACCTCGATGCACTTGCCACGTTGCACCATGCCGGCTGGCTGGATGAATACGTCGCCCATTATCACCATCGGGAAGGATGGCAGCTGCCGGAAACTATCGACACCGGCGCATTCCTCGCCTGGCGCCGGCATCACCATCCGTCATTCCGTCCCGAAACGCGCCTGATCGGCTCGTGGAATTACGCGCATAACGTCAACACGTTGCCGTAACCCGGCTCCGTTAGCCAAAAACGGCACGTCACGGTATCGTTGCCGGCGCTAATCCCTACTCAGTACCTCCGGAGAACCCTTTGCGATCAACGACTGGACTCATCAGCATCGCCTTGCTTGCGGCTGTCATGCTCGTACCGCGTGCAGCAGTCACGTCAGACACTGTGCGGGCAGCGGACGAGGAAATGTATCCGCAAAACGTCGAGTACGACCCACTTATCCCTGCGCCCGCCGAATTCCTCGGCCGGTCGCTCGGCGCGGCCCCGGTACGGCACCACGAACTCGTTGACTACATCCGCCACGTTGCGGAACTGTCAGACAGGCTGACCGTCGAGACGATCGGTTACAGCCACGAGCGGCGTCCAATCCTGTTTGTCGTTGCAACATCGCCCGGCAACCAGCAGCGTATCGACGCCATCCGCGAGCAGCACATCGCATTGTCGGAACCCGGTGCGGCTGGTGATGTCACGCCGGACATGCCGGTTGTCACGTGGCTGAATTATGGCGTGCACGGCGCCGAAGCGAGCGGCATGGACGCGGCGCTGCCGACTGTCTACTACCTTGCCGCAGCGCGCGGCACCCCGATAGACGAGTTGCTGGCCAGCAGCGTCATCCTTATAACGGCCGTCTTCAACCCCGACGGGCACGCGAACCGGATTTCATGGCTTGATACCTTCGGCAGCCAGGTCGTCAATTCCGACCCGGGTCACATCATTCACGACTACGACGGCCAGCTCGCACGCACGAACCATTACGGCTTCGACCTGAACCGGCAGTGGCTGTCAGCGACCCAGCCCGAGGCCCGCGCATGGATGCAGAAGTGGCATGAGTGGCGCCCGAACGTCTCGGTCGATTACCACGAGATGGGCAGCGAGCAGACATATTACTTTGCGCCCGGCGTGCCGACGCGCACGCACCCGCTGATTCCGCAGACCGCGATCGACCTGTTGACGGAGGTCGTCGCACCCGCAGAGCAGTTCATGGACTCGCAGGGACGGCTGTATTTCCACGGTGACCGCTACGATCACTTTTATCTCGGCAAGGGTGCCGGCTTCCCGCTCGTCAACGGCGGCATCGGTATCCTGCACGAAGCGAGCGCCGCACGCGGTATCGAGATCGAAACCGGCAATGGCCTGCGCACGTATCGGGAGAATATCCTCAAACACTTCCGCACCAGCATCGCCAACGCTGAAGGCGCCGTACAGCAGCGGCAGGCACTGCTCGCATACCAGCGGAATTTCTACGATCAGGCATCGGACCGGGCTGGTGATCATCCGGTAAAGGCGTATGTGTTTGCCGCACCCGGCGACGACGCGCGCCTTTATCACTTCGTCGACCTGCTGAATTTTCACCGCGTGCGGGTTTTTGACCTGGCGCGCGACATTACCGAAGGCGGCATCACGTACCGCGCCGGTGAGGCGATGATCGTGCCAATGGACCAGCCGCAGCACGTTCTGATTCGCAGCATGTTCGAGACAATTACCGAATTCGAGGACACAACGTTCTACGACGTGTCGACATGGACGCTGCCGCTGTCGTTCGGCGTCGACCACACCGGACTGTCCGGCAGGCGGCTTAACAGCAACCTGGTCGGCGCGCCGGCCGCGCTCGAAATGCCGGTTGCCAGCGAGCCGGACATCGCCCGCTACGCGTATGCATTTGAGTGGTCCGGATACTACGCGCCGCGGGCCCTGAACCGGCTGTTGAGTGAGGACGTACTGGCGCGCGTGTCTGTAACGCCGATCGTTGTGCAGACTTCACGCGGCCAGGCCGCGCTCGACCGCGGCAGCATCGTCGTGTCGTTCGACCGCCAGGAGGCTACGCGCGAGGAGATCCACGCGATTATGCAGACAATCGCCACCGAGGACGGGATCACTGTCCACGCGGTAACATCGGGCGTCAGTGCCACTGGCACAGCCGCGTCAGACCTCGGCGGGCAATTCTTCAAGCCGTTGACGCAGCCAGAGGTATTGCTCGTCGTGGGCCGCGGCATGGATTGGTACAACGCAGGCGAAATCTGGCACCTGCTCGACGACCGTATGAGCATGCGCGTGACGCTGCGCGAGCGCGATCGTCTGGACGGCGTCAAACTGGAGCGTTACACGCACCTCGTCTTCGCGGGCGGCGACTATGAAGAGTACCTTCCCGAGTATGCCGGGCGGATCCGGCTCTGGGTCAAGGAAGGCGGCACGATCATCGGCATCCGGCAGGGTGCGAAATGGGTTCGGGACAACGTGCTCGACTGGATTGATCCGGAGATCGCGGCAATGATGCCCTCCCCCCCGGTTTCGGAGTCCGGCCATGACCCGTACGCCGGCACCCCCGGGGACCCGGAACGTTACCCGTACGCCGAGAAAGAAGCGCGTGACCCGCTCGATGTCATCGGCGGGACGATCTTCGCGGGTGATCTCGATAACACGCACCCGCTCGGCTTCGGCTATGCGCACGATCGCATTGCACTGATGAAAAACATAAGCGATGTGATGACGCGGCCGGCCAATCCGTACGCAAGCGTCATTACCTATGCAACACCGCCGGTGTTGTCCGGCTATGCGTCGGAGAAAAACCAGCAATTGCTCGAGGGCACAGCGGCGCTGATCGCCGAACGCAAGGGGGACGGCAGCGTGATCCTGTTCGCCGACGATCCAAACTTCCGCGCGATCTGGTACGGCACGAACAAGCTGTTCCTGAATGCGCTGTTCTTCTCGAAGGCGTTCGATCCATTGCCGGAGCATTTGCTGCCTGAGCCGTTCGTGCCGTTGCCGGATCCGTTGCTGCCGAAGCAGCCGATGTAGCGGCTGCAATCCCCGTCATTGCGAGCGCAGCGCGGCAATCTCGTAAAAGCAGGCAGAGCGGTAACACCTGCGAGATCGCCACGTCGCTTCGCTCCTCGCGACGACGGCGGGCCGGATTGCCTCCTCTACGGCATGACCGGGAGTTCTATCCTGGACGGGTACTCCGCGCTGTGCCAGATAGTGTTGCGGGCCTCGACGCCTTCCGTCTCATCGTAGTTGTTGCCGCCCGTGTTCAGGTTGCGCATGTATTGCGGAAACTTGCTCGATGACACTTCGACACGGATGCGGTGACCTTTTTTGAACTGGTAGCTCGTCGACATTGGTGTTGGCTTCAGTTCGTATACCTCACCGTCCTCCATGAAGACCTCACGCTCGAAGCCATCGCGATAACGTGCGCGCAGTATCGTGTCGTCAACATTGTACGCCGTACCATCCGGATGGACATCGACCAGTTTTACGGTGAAGTCCGTGTCTCGTGCATCTGAAGACACATAAAGCACCGGGCGAATGAACCCGGTCACCTGCAGGTCTTCGTCCAGAACATCCGTCGTATAAACCAGCACATCCGCGCGCGCCTCGATACCGCGCTGGTCGAAACTGCCGCCAAGCGCCGCGTCCTGGTTGCAACAAACGCCCCCGCCGAGGGCCGGCACCGGGTTCATCGGGTCGTAGGTATAGTGATCAGCGGCCGGGGTTTCGGGCGTCGACCAGCCGAGCCGGCCATCCCCGAAAATGCTGTTCGCCTCCCCGCTGCTGTCGAGATACAGCGGCTGCATCTCGGCAGCTCGCGGCGGCCAGGCATCGGCGGATTCCCATTGGTTGCTGCCCAACGTGTAGTACTGCACGCGGGGAAGCTCGCGCATGGCCTGGCTGTTCTCGCCTTTCAGGTGGTAGTCAAAGAATGCAAACATCTGTTCGTAGAGCGGGAACGACGCTTTGCCTACGTTCAGTTCGCCGGCGATCAGGTCCTCGTGTTCGGGTATCCGGTAGAACCCACAATGCAACGTGGGTGCGACCAGCAGGTACTGGCCGTCCCGAACGGTTTTGTCGCTCGCGTTGTTACGCACATGGTTGTACATCGCGAAATTCGGTCCCTGGCTGACATCGAACCAGCTGTTGAACCAGAAGGCCGGCACGCCGAAGTCTTCGTCGTCGTGATAAAGCCCGCTGCTGTACCAGTCCGGATGATTCGGCGTGCGCGCCATCATGTCGCGAAACGGCCCGGTGTTTGCGCCGGCATTTTCGAGCCAGTCGATTGAAGGCAACGTCCTGAGTTGCTTTTTCCAGTCGACTTCCGGCATCTCCGGCGTAAGGTCGTACATTTTGCGTAATCGCTTCAACTGTTCCTGTGGCAGCCCGGCGGGAAACCGCGGGTACGTCGTCTGCTGCACGCCGTAGAGCCAGACACCGAACAGCGTCTGGTGCACGCCACCCTTGTACCAGTTGCCCTGTTCATAAAACTCACCGACGCGG
>CAZLNH010000260.1:0-8481 GCA_964560775.1 uncultured Woeseiaceae bacterium
TGTACATGCTGGAACCGGACTCGGTGGCCCGCATGCGCTCGAGGTCGGCGTGCAGGTACCAGACCGTGCCCGCCGGAAAGTCGGCGGCATTGACGGCGGCACTGGCGCCCGGGACGAGGCCCAGCATTGCAGACAAAAGTACAAACATTCTCATGGCGGGTTCCGGAATCAGGTGGCTTGTACAGGCTTATAGGGGCGGCCGCGCAAAAAGGTTACACCTGATTGCCGGCCTGCAGCAGATCGCCGCGCCCTGCGGGCTCGCGATGTAGCGTTCTGGCCTATTGCGGTAAGGTCCCCGGTCCCCGGGGGACCAATCCGGCTTTCGTGCCGTCAGTCGCCGCGACGGTAGACGATTTCGCCGTCCAGCATCGTCAGGTCAACGAGTGTTTCGTGTATCCCGTATCGATCCGTCTCGAACAGGTTGCGGTCGAGCACGACCAGGTCCGCCTTCTTGCCGGTCTCCACCGAGCCGATGCTGTCCTCCATGTGCAGCTGCCAGGCGGCATCCAGGGTATAGCCCCGAATCAGCGTGGCGAGATCGAGCCGCTCTGATTCCCGCGGTTGTACCGGCGCCTGCGGCTCGCCGGCATTCTGGCGCGTGTGGCCGATCTCCATTTGCACGACCGGGGACATGCCGAGCATGCCGGCGCCGCTGGCCGGGTAGTCGCTGCCAAATGTCAGCCGTACGCCGAGATCACGCAGGCTCGCGAACCGCCAGTAGCGGTTGAACTGGTCATCGCTGACGAACTGCTCGCCGTAGGTGTCGTAGGAGGCCCACAACGGTGTGCTCTGGGCGATTACGTCGAGTTCGGCAAAACGCGGCAGGTCCTGGTCGATGATGACCTGGATATGGCAGATGGCGTAGCGCGAGCGGCTTGCCGGGTGATCATTCCTGGCCACGGCGATGGCGTTCAGTGCATCGTTCACGGCGCGCTCGCCGAGCGCGTGTATATGCACATCAATGCCTTCGGCCGCGGCACCTGCCACCATCGTCGACATCTGTTCCGCGGTGTAGACGGTCTCGCCGCTGTTACCGGGTTCGCCCTGGTAATCTTCGAACATCGCGGCGGTCCGGCCCTCGACGGTACCGTCATGCATGATCTTCAGTACGCGGTAATGATACCGGTCGCCGTGCAGCTGTTCGCTCCATTCCTTCGTCCGCGCGATCGCCTGTGGCACATCACCGGGCCCCGTCGGCCGGTAGGAACCAACTATACGGACGGTCAGGTCGCCGCCTTCTTCGAGACGTCCGAGGATGGTGTCGAGTGACTCCTCGTAACCGATCGCGCCGGCGTCGAATACGGATGTAACGCCGTATCGATTCAAGGTATCGATGACATGGGCGGTGCCGTCGACGATGATGTCTTCTGTGATGACGTTCAGGCTTTCCATGGCCATCCCCGCCGTGCCTTCGAGCAGATAGCCGGTGGCATCACCGCTTTCATCACGCTTGTAGTAGCTGAAGCCGGGGACCGGGTCAGTCGTATCGCGTGTAATGTTCAGCAGCTCGAGTGCGCGCGAATTTGCCCACGCACCGTGAAACCCTTCGTCCATGATCAGTACCGGACGATCCGGAACGACGTCGTCGATCAGCTGCCGCGTCGGACCCTGCGGCCCGAAGGTGCTGGCGAGAAATCCGTATCCGAACAGGAGCGGTTTGTCGGGATGCGCTTCGGCATAGTCGCCAATCGCGGCAATCCAGTCGTCAACGCTGCCGAAGGTATCGAGAGACAGCGCCTTTGCGTAAGCGCCGCCCGAGATCGGATGCATGTGCGTGTCAATAAAACCCGGCAGCAGCATCCTGCCCTTAAGATCGATGACGTTAGTCTCACCACCGGCCAGGGCGCGTGCGCCGTCGCTGTTGCCCACGAAGACGATAGTGCCATCGTCGGTTGCCACCGCTTCGGCCCACGGATTTGATTCATCGAGCGTGTAAACGGCGCCGTTGACGAATACGGTATCGACGCCGGGCTCTGTGTCGGTGGAGCAGCCGGCCATAAGAAACACTAGCCCGGCAATGCATGGCATACGCAGCAAGGATGATAGCCGGCGCTGCCAGCGCAAACGACCGATTTGTGCCGTCATGCTACAGTCCCGAACCGTCCGCCGAATAGATCACCCAGATCTTCGTATAGCCGTCCGTGTCCCAGACACCAGTCCATTCCTTCGGTATCGTGACCGCCTCGCCGGCTTCGATGACCTGCACGGTGCCGTCGGCCGACGTCAGCGTCACGCCGCCTTCGAGAAAATACATGAACTCGTCGACACCGTAGGGCTCGTCGATTTCCGCGCGGACCTTGCCCGAGCGGTACAGGCCGGACGCAAAGTTGCCGTCGCTGCTTTTGAGCGACGTGATGTCCAGTGTCGTGTTGCCACCCGACACGGTCCGGACCATATCCTCGTGTGTGAACAGATCCCCTCCCAGGTCCGCCTTGGTCATGTGCGCAGGCACAGGGGCAGCGCTCTCGCGCGCCACCGCCAGCAACGCAGCCAGCACACAGAATACAGCCAGTAGTGTCAGTGACGTTTTCATCGGTGGTCATGCCTCCAGCGGTCAGTGTGGTGTTAGTAAACATGCGTGCCACGCAAGGCGGCACCGCCACACCGTCATCGCGAGGAGCGGAGCGACGTGGCGATCTTGCAATGTTCGTGACTCTGCCAACCGGAACGAGATTGCCACGGCGCTGTGCGCCTCGCAACGACAGTGCCGCCACACCGTCGGCTACGGCGGAGGATGGCTCTTCAGCGTCAGCCTTGATACCAGCAATGTCAGGACGACGCCGACGATAAAGCCGGGAATCATTTCAAACAGGTCGTAGGTATGGCGCTTGATCGCAATTACCCAGGTCACGCTGGTCAGAAAACCGCCCAGCATGCCCGCCGCAACGCCGGGCAACGTCGTCTTCCGGTAATACAGCATGCACAGTATAACCGGACCAAAGGCCGCACCCAGACCGGACCATGCAAACAATATGAACCAGAAGATGAAGCGCACCTCTTCAAGCGCGAACCAGACGCCGATGACGCCGATCATTATTGTCACGATCTTGCCGTAAATGGCGAGCGACGCATCGCTCCGGGTGCTGCCCAGGATTTTCTGCATCGTGTCCCGCACGACCGCGGATGACGCGAGCAGCAGCAGTGAATCAACCGTAGACATGATGGCCGACAGCACAACCACCATCAGCAGGCCGGTAATCACCGGTGGAAACAGTTCGGCGGCAAGCACGGGGAACACAGTTTCCGCGTCGCCGAGCTCCGGGAACAGCGCACGGCCGGCCATGCCGGCCGTGACCGCACCAGCGTCGAACAGCAGGATGACGATCACTGACATCGTGCGCGCCTTCGGCAGCTCGGTGACGTCGCGTATGGACATGAATCGCACCATCAGCTGCGGCACACCGAGAAATGGCAGGCCGATGGCAAGAAAACTTACAAAAAGGACCCAGCCCGGTATCCCGTCGTCAAAGAGGCCCCACAGGCTTAGCAGCGCCGGGTCCTGTGCTCCGAGGTTCGCCGTCATGGCCTGCCAGCCGCCCGCGGCACCGATAGCAACCACCGGCACGATGATCAAGCCGAGCAGCATCAGCACGCCCTGGACAACGTCTGTATAGGCAACGGCCTTGTAACCGCCGACAAACGTATAGGCAACGATAATGATGGCGCCCACAATGACGGCGGTCCCGTAGTCGATGTCGATGAATGTGCTGAGCGCTTTGCCTGATGCAACCATCTGCGCGGTGACATACGCACAGACCATCGTCAGGATGATGAAGACAGCAATGCTCCGCAGTACGTGCCGCCGGTCATCAAAACGTGCGGCGAGGACATCGGGCAACGTCAGGGAGTCCGTTTTGTCACCGAGGCGTTTCAGCCGGCGCGATATCAGCGTCCACGACAACCAGATGCCGACGACTTCACCGACGACGACCCAGTAGGCCTGCGCACCGACGGCGAAACCCATTCCGGTCAGGCCAAGCAGGAGCCAGCCGCTTTCACCGGTCGCGTTGGTGCTGAATGCAACGACCCAGAACGGCAGCTTCTTGCCCGCCAGGAAAAACCCCGACATCGAATGCGTCTCGCGCCGGCTCCACGCGGCCAGCGCGATGAGCACCACCAGGTATGCAGCAAGTACGCCCGTGGTTGCGTTCACTTACCGAGCCTCAGTACATCAGGCCGTCACCAATCGGCGATCCTGGCGGCACCGTGACATCGGGTAGCGCCTTCACCGCGGCCGGATCATCGTGCAGCAGCCGGATGCGTTCGCGTGCCAGTGCGTAGTGCGCTCGCAGGCGGTCGTCGCGGGTTCGTGACTGGCGGGTCAACCACTCATCGAGCGTATTGACGGCAGTAAGCGCGGTAGCCCGTACCGGGTCACCGGCAGCAGGCTCGACGGCCAGCTTCATCAGCCGGTCGAGCACGAGCATGTCGCCCGCCTGCCTGATCAGCGCTTCGGTACCCCGTGCCTGGTCGGCGTACCAGGTTGCCTGCATCAGTGCATCGACGACCTCATGGAAACCCGGTGATTCCGGATTACGAGCCGCGCCTGCGACGAGGCGCGCCGCGCGGGACTCATCAAGCAGCACGTCGAGCGTCAGCGCGACGGAGCTTCGCGCGGGACCGACAGGATCGAAGGTGCCGCCGGTTGACGACGGGAACGTTTCGCGGGTCTTGCCGTGGCCAGGCGGACGCGGCGGCAACAGCTCCAGTATATGCTCCGGCACGGCCAGTAACCCCGGATCGAGCGTTGCCAGCAGGGCGTCAATCGCTTCGCGCTGGCGCGCGGCAGTGACCGGACGCCGCGCCTCCTGCCCGTCCCCGCGAAGCGCGTAATTGAAATACTCGCCCCCGATCAGCTTGCCCACCGCCTGCAGCTGGTAACGATGCAACAGGTAGATAGGCACCAGCACATCCTCGAGCGATGCCAGCGGGCGCCCGGGCCGAATATTGCTGGCGGAGAAACGTCGCAGCGCATACTCGCGCACGCGCAACAGGTGCTCGAGTTCAGCAATCGCATCCTCGCCGTTGTCCCACAGGTTGCCGTCCGGGTGCGCCGTGCCGACAGCGCGTGAATCACCGTCATCGACGTATTTCAGCGTTGCGACAGTCCCGGCAAGAATTTCGGCACGTGCTGCATCGGCGTCGACGTCGTCGGCGAAGTCCTGGTAGGCGTACAGGATGACGCGCCGGTCCCAGGGGCCGACACCGACGCCGTAGGCATCGCTCAGGTCGAGGTCACCGTCGGCATCAAAGCGTATCAGCGGAAACGGGTAGTCCATGACCGACGAGCGCCCCTGTGTGCTCGCCGCGAAATTGTGCACGATGCCGATCGTATGCCCGACCTCATGCGCCGACAGCTGCCGGATGCGTGCCAGCGACATGTCGAGCATCGTATCCGGCACGGCGTCGCCGTCGTAGGGCGACAGCAACCCTTCCGCAATCAGGTAGTCCTGCCGCACGCGCAACGAACCGAGCGTGACATGTCCTTTCAGTATTTCACCGGTACGCGGATCGAGCACCGATGAGCCATACGACCAGCCGCGCGTTGATCGATGCACCCACTGGATGACGTTGTAACGCACGTCCATCGGGTCCGCGTCCGCAGGCATCAGCTCAACGCGGAACGCATTGCGGTAACCCGCAGCCTCAAAGGCTTCATTCCACCACGATGCACCGTCGATCAGTGCCGAGCGCACCGGCTCCGGCGCCCCGCGGTCAACGTAATAGACGATCGGTTCGACGGCCTCGCTGACGGCGGCGGACGGGTCCTTTTTTTCCAGCCGGTGACGTCGTGCAAACTGGCTGCGCATCGCAGTGCCGATGGGTGACGCGTAATCAATGAACCCGTCATGCATGTAGCTTAGCCCGATCAGGCCGGCGCGCGGGTCATACGGCAGCGTTTCATAGCCGTCATCGGGCAGGCGGATGAAGGAATGATGCAGGTGCACGGTAATGCTGGCCGGGTCCGGCACGACGGTTCGCAGGATATCGCCGGCAGGGTCACCCTTATAGGTGACGATTGCCTCGACCTCGGAGTTATCGGCAAATGCCTTCGTGCGCGGCGCGAAAATCGCGGACCGGTCGGTATCTACTGCATAGGTACCTTCTTCGGCATCGCGCAGCCGACGGCCTATGCCATGGGCGTCGTGCAGAAAGAAATCCGTGGCGTCGACAATGACGGCATCGTCGAGGGTACCGGCGATTTCAAACCCCCACAGGACCGATTTCGCGAACGATGCCTCGACAGCATCCTGCTCGACGTTGTCATCGCTGTTGGCGCGATAGTCGAGATTATCGGCGATCAGCAGCAGGCGATTGCCGTGCCGTTCAAACCGCGCCAGGTGCGATGCACCGAGCTGGCCGCGGTCGAGCCCGAGATCGTTCGAACCGACGCCCCGTGCCAGCGACGACTGATAGATAAGAGCCGCATCGAGATCCGCGACGGCAAGGTAGAGCCGGCCGCCGTCCGCGTCGTGGTACATGTCGATGAAACCGGGCATGGCCTCGAAGCTGTCGAGCTGCTCGACGATGTCGTCGTCCGCCTGTAACGGGCCGCTGGCCATGACGGCAAGCAGCGCGAGCAAAATCAGTCTGTGCATTTATTCCCCCGAACGTTCCTTAGTGAGTTGCCGCCAGCACTGCATCGAGTTCCGCAAGGAACAGGTCGGCATGTTCCGCCGCGAACACCATCGGCGGGCGCAGCTTCAGGATATTGCCATGCGGGCCGATCGTATTGGTCAGCATGCCGCGCCGGCGCAGTTCGTTGACGATCGAATTTGCCGCATCCGCCGCCAGCGGCGCACGGCTTGAGCGATCCGACACGAGATCAACGGCGAGAAACAGGCCGTGCCCGCGGATATCGCCAATGACCTCGTGACGATCGGCAAGGCGCAAAAGACCCGCCTTCAGGTAATTGCCGACCGAAAGTGCATTGTCCTGCAGCCCTTCATCACGAAGCACATCAAGTACGGCCAGTCCGGCGGAAGCCGATACCGGATTGCCGCCAAAGGTATTGAAGTAACCGGTCTCCGCGGCGAACCGCCCGGCGAGGCTGCTGCGCATGACCGTCGCCGCCAGCGGGTGACCGTTGCCCATCGGCTTGCCCATCGTCACGATGTCGGGCACCACGCCGTCGGCTTCAAAGCCCCAGAAATGCCGGCCGGTGCGGCCGAAGCCGGGCTGCACCTCGTCGGCGACGAACAAGGCGCCCGCGTTGCGCGCTTTGTCAGCGGCAGCGCGCAGGAATCCGGGCGGCGGCGCGACGACGCCACTGCTCGAGACGATCGTATCGACGACCAGCGCGGCCGGCCGTATGCCGCGGCCTGCCAGTGTTTCGAGCGCCTGATCAACGTGTGCCGCATAGTGCATGCCGGCATCGGTATCCCGGTAGCGGCCGCGATACGCGTCCGGGTCGGGTATTGTGACCACAAAATCCGGACGTGCTTCAGGGGGCGTGTCCTCGGTCGAGATTTCGGCGATCGCCTGTGAATTACCGTGATAGGCAAACTCGGTGACGATCAGGCCGGTGCCGCCGGTGCACGTCCGCGCCACTCGCAGCGCAAGTTCATTGGCCTCGGTACCGGTGCAGCTGAACATCGCCACATCGAGGGAGTCGGGCAACGTGGCCAGCAGGCGTTCCGCAAGATTAACTACGTTCTCGTGCAGGTAGCGCGTGTGCGTATTGAGCAACTTGAGCTGGCGCGTAATTGCATCAACGACACGCGGGTGGCAATGCCCGACATGCGGCACGTTGTTGTAAAGATCGAGATAACGCCGGCTATCGCGATCATAAAGCCAGACCCCGTCGCCCCGGACGATATGCAGCGGCTCATCGTAGAACAGGCTGTAGGCGGGCCCGAGCAACCGCCGTCGGCGCTCTGCAAGCGCGCCCTCGTTGCCGACCCCGTATTACGCTGCCTCTTACCCCAATTCCGTTGCTCGTTTGTTACCGATGCCAGCGGCTGCGACGCGACGCGCACCGGCAGGCTTTGCGCAGCGCGGTCAGTCCGCTTCGGCTGCGGGGCGTGTGATGCGTCCGGCAATGATGCCGCTGATCAGCAGGAATACCGCGATGAAGAACAGGTACTCCGGGTAGCTGCGGGTGATACCGCAATAATAAGTTGCGGCGAAATTGAACGCCTGGAAGCTGTTGATCAGCTTGTTGTCGCGCCGCGTGATCTTGGGAAAGCGCAGCCGTGAAATCATGCCGAGCGCGAGGACGAACATCAGGAGCGGCAGGTAGGCGTGGAGCGGCAGCGATTCGGCCAGCACATCGTATTTCGCCAGCAGGATGACTGCCGTCGCGATCAGGCCGCCACCGGCCGCGGTAATAGGTATGCCGGCAAACCAGCCGTCACCGGGCTTGGCGGTCGACAGGTTGAAACGGGCAAGGCGCATCGCACCGGCCAGCACGAAGACACCGACCGACAGCAACAACACCCAGAACGGTCCGCTTGACAGCTCGACCCCGCCGATATCCAG
>CAZLNH010000261.1:0-13241 GCA_964560775.1 uncultured Woeseiaceae bacterium
GCTGCTCTTCGGGCGACACGTTGAGCCAGAATTTGAGTATGACAGTCCCGTTTCTTGCCAGGTGTTTTTCCTGGTCCCGGATTGACTCGAGACGCTGCTCCCAGAATTCAGGTGTGTCACCGGCGTCCGGCAGTTTCTGCGATTTGAGGATGGACGGATGCACGCGCACGACGAGAACTTCCTCGTACTGGCTGCGATTGAAAATGCCGATCCGGCCGCGTTCCGGAAGGCAGATGCCGCTGCGCCACAGGAAGTCGTGATCGAGCTCAAGGCTGGAGGGTCGTTTGAACGTAAACACCTGGCAACCGGCGGGACTGACGCCCTGCATGACGGCACGAATCGTACTGTCCTTGCCGGCGGCGTCCATACCCTGGAAAACCAATAACACGGCGTGATTGTCGCCCGCCATCAGCACCTGTTGGAGCGCATCGAGCCGCCGGTTGGCGGCTTTGAGACGCTTGCGCAGTTTCTTCTTGTCGTCCACACCCGGCGCTGTCGGCGCGTCACGCACGCGAAAGCTGCCGTCATAAGGCACGAGATGGTTTGATGCGGGAGCGTTAAACATCAGTGGTTCGCTCGTCTGTGTTCAGGGACGGGTTGACCGTGCTGTTCCAGCGCCCACTGTACATGCTCGCGCACGATGGCGGAGTCACTGTCCGCCCTTTCATGCAATGCTTGCAGTACCTCGTCTGTCGTCTCTGCATTTCCGAGGGCAACCGCGAGATTGCGCTGCCATTGCTCGTAGCTGACGCGTCGCATTGCACTGCCCTCGGTCCTGGACGCCCAGGTCGGCTCATCCCAGAGAAACAGGTCAACAAGATCCGCGCTGTCCAGGTCGTGGCGGGGAGCAAAGTCCGGTTCCGCGGTGCGTACCGCAAACTTGTTCCACGGACAAAACAGCTGGCAGTCATCGCACCCGTAAATCCGGTTGCCGATCAGCTTGCGATAGCGCTCCGGGATGGAACCGCGGAATTCAATTGTCAGATACGAAATGCAGCGGCGGGCGTCCAGTTGATAGGGCGCAACGATGGCATCGGTGGGACAGACATCAATGCACGCACGGCAGCTTCCGCAATGCGCGGTTGCGGCATCGTCCGCGGGCAGCGGTAAATCCGTGTACAATTCGCCGAGGAAAAACCACGAGCCGGCATCGCGATTGATCAGGTTCGTGTGCTTGCCTATCCAGCCGAGCCCGGCCTTCTCGGCGACGGGCTTCTCGAGCACCGGTGCACTGTCGACGAAGACGCGGTAACCGTGATCGCCTACTGCTTCCTGGATGCGATCGGCCAGTTTTTGCAGCCGCTTGCGCAATGTCTTGTGATAATCACGCCCGAGTGCATAGCGTGAGATGTATGCGGCACGCGGATGGTCCAGCAGGCGGCGGGCGCGTTCAGGGTCATCCGTCAGATAATCCATACGCGCCGAGATGACGCGCAGCGTACCGGGGACGAGTTCCGCGGGCCGGCTGCGCTTCGTGCCATGGCGCTCCATGTAGTGCATGTCACCGTGGAACCGCTTGCCGAGCCACTCGGCGAGACGCTGCCCGGCCTCGTCGAGGTCAATGTCACTGACGCCGATCTGCTGAAAGCCCAGTTCGAGTCCCCAGGATTCAATGCGCGATTTCAGCGCTCGCCAGTCGCGATCGCGGGTTACAGACATCGTGGATTAATGAATATTCGGTGAGGGCAGATGTGGCCAGTATAATCGCACGTATGGCTGATGACTTCCCCGATACTCCCATGCAACCGGTGTTTTCGGTCGCCGGTGTGCGCGCCATCGACAAGGCCGCAATCGATGGCGGCGTCGTGGGCGGCTATGCACTGATGACGCGTGCCGCGCAGTTCGCGCTGGACGTTGCTGTGACGGAATTCCCCGGGGTGACGGACTGGCTGGTATTGTGCGGCGGCGGCAACAACGCGGGCGACGGCTACGTGCTGGCGCGCCTGGCGTTGGCCCAGGGCATCAGCGTCAATGTCATCGAGCTGGCGGATCCCGCGAGGTTGCGAGGCGATGCGGCGTGTGCTCGCAGCGATTTTATCGCGGAGGATGGGCGGGCGGAGCCCTGGGCCGGTACGCTCGAGCCCGGCAGCGGCTTGCTGGTGGACGCGATGCTCGGCAGCGGTCTCGATCGCGACGTGGATGGTGCGTACCGGGCTGCTGTTGATGCGCTGAACGGCGAAGGCGCGCCGGTACTCGCGCTCGACGTGCCGACCGGCTTGCACGGCGATACCGGTGCCGTCATGGGCGCCGCCATCAACGCCGATGTAACGGCAACGTTTGTCGGCCGCAAAGCCGGCTTGTACCTCAGGGCCGGTCCCGATCACTGCGGCCGCTTGCGTTACTCGGCCCTCGGATTGCCGGCTTCGTGTTACGCCGGAGTGCATCCGGTTATGAGGCTGGTGTCGCCGTCCCTGCCTCCGGACAGGCTGCCGAAGCGCCGGCGGCAGTCGCACAAGGGCGATTTCGGCCATGTGCTTGTCATTGGCGGCGCGCCCGGCATGCCCGGCGCTGCGCGCCTGGCCGGCGAAGCGGCACTGCGCAGTGGAGCGGGCAGGGTCAGCATCGCGACGCACGCGTCAAGTGCCGCCATAATCCCCGCCGGGCGTCCGGAGTTGATGTGCCACGCGGTGGCTGATGCCGCGGCGCTTGCGCCATTGCTCGACGCTGCGACAGTGATCGCCGTGGGTCCGGGCCTGGGCCAAAGTGACTGGTCCGCGATGCTGCTGGCGGCCGCCGAGGCGACAGGCAAGCCGTTGGTCGCCGATGCCGATGCGCTGAACCTGATGGCCCGCGGTCCGGAACGGCGTGGAGAGCGGATCGTCACGCCGCATCCGGGCGAGGCGGCCAGGCTGCTCGACAGTTCAACGGCTGTCGTGCAGTCGGATCGGCTGGCCGCGCTGGCCGCGTTGAGGGACCGGCTTGGCGGTACCGTGGTCCTGAAAGGCAACGGCACCCTGGTGTCGTCAGCCGACGGTCCGCCATGGCTCAACCGGTCCGGCAATCCCGGCATGGCGCCGGCCGGCATGGGAGATGTGCTGACCGGCGTCATTGCCGGTCTGCTGGCCCAGGGGCTGGCTACCGAATCAGCGGCGGTTGCCGGCGTCCATGTCCATGGCCGCGCAGCGGATGTTGCGGCCAGTAATGGCGGCGAACGCGGCCTGATTGCATCGGATGTCCTGGACGAACTGCGGCCATGGTTGAACCCGTAACTCACCTGAGGGCGTTGCCGGATCCGGCCGCAACGAATGCGCTCGGCGGCGTGCTCGCGGCGGCGTTGCCAAACGATTACCGCGGCTGGCTCGTACTGCTGCAGGGCGAGCTGGGTGCCGGCAAATCGACGCTGGCACGGGCGCTGCTGTCCGCCCTCGGCCATGACGGCCTCGTGCCGAGCCCGACTTACACGCTGGTCGAACCGTACGAATTGCCGCGCGGTAATGTTTACCATGTTGATTTGTATCGAATTTCATCCGGTGACGAATTGCATTTCCTCGGCTTCGACGAACTCCGCGAGGGCCTGATGCTGGTCGAATGGCCGGAGCGGGTACCCGAACTCGTCGATGATGCCGACCTGCTGGTTGCCTTGACCTATGACGGAGGCGGCCGGCGCGCTGACATCACCGCCTGTAGCGAGCGGGCGGCGGCGCTGGTCCGGTCGCTGGGCTGATCCGCTGCCGAACGGCGGTATCGTAGTCCGTGAACTATGACCCGTATCCTTATAATATTGAAAGAAAAAAAGTTGGCTTTTGTCGCAGGATTTGTATACTGGCGAGAATCCGCCAGGCCAACCCCGGACGATTCCAATAACAATGCGCCAGCTACGCCTATTCTTGCTCGCCGCGCTGCTTACGTCGGCTGCGGCGACACACGCTGCGACAACGGTCGAGAATATTCGCGTCTGGTCCGATGACGGGCGGACGCGCATCGTGCTCGACCTGAGCAAGCCCGCCGACCACAATATTTTCACGCTCCGTTCTCCCGACCGCCTCGTGGTCGACCTGAAGGACGGCCGGCTAGCGCGCTCGTTGCAGGGCTCGCATGAAGGTAGTGGCTCGATTCGCAGCATCCGTACCGGCTTGCGTGCGAACGGTCAGCTGCGTGTTGTACTCGATCTGAACGAAGCGGTCCGCTCGCGCAGTTTTACAGCCGGGCCGAATGGTAAATACGGTGACCGCCTGGTCATCGATCTGCAACGCCAGGGGCCGGTCAATGCCGTCAAGCAGGCGTCCGACCGGTATCAAAACGGCCGCGACATCGTCATCGCGGTAGATCCGGGCCATGGCGGCCATGACCCCGGTGCGATTGGCAGGGCGCGGACGCAGGAAAAAGACGTGGCGCTCGCCGTGTCACGTCAATTGGCCAGCCGTATCAACGCGCAGCCGGGTATGAAGGCTGTGCTGATACGTACCGGTGACTATTACGTGCCCCATCGCGAGCGCATGGAAATCGCGCGGCGCAACAAGGCAGATCTGTTTGTGTCCGTGCACGCGGATGCAGTTGACGACCGGCGCGCAAACGGTTCGTCAGTCTACGTACTGTCCCTGAAAGGCGCGAGCGACGAGGCCGCAATGCGCCTTGCACAACGGGAGAATGCGTCTGATCTCGTTGGCGGCGTATCGCTGGCCGGCAAGGACCATGTGCTGGCCTCCGTGCTGCTCGACCTGTCGCAGAATGCCGCACTGAGCGCCAGTCTCGATGTCGGCGAAAGTGTCATCGATGAGTTGGCACGCATCGGCGAGGTGCACCGCCACCAGGTGCAGCAGGCCGGGTTTATCGTGCTGAAATCACCGGACGTGCCGTCCATCCTCGTTGAAACAGCGTTTATCTCGAATCCCGCTGAAGAGAAGAAATTGCGCAGTGCCGAGCACCAGGAGCGCCTGGCCACAGCGATCATGGGCGGGATAAGGAACTACTTCTATACCAACCCGCCGCCGGATACGCAGATTGCAATGAACCTGAAACGATCGCCGGCAGCGCAAATTGACTACGTCATCTCGCGCGGCGATACCCTGAGTGGAATTGCGGATCGCTACAACGTAAGGATGTCGGACATCAAGGCCGCCAACAAGCTGCGTGATAACCAGGTGCGCATCGGCCAGAAGCTGCTTATACCACTTCACGCCGGCACTTAGCTCAGACCATTCATGAACGACACGATGATGGCCGGGGCGGAGGCGTGCTCCGGGGAGGGCTTTTCAGGGCTGTGCCGGACAGGGACGTCCGGCACAGAGCGTACAGGGACGTATTCACAGCGTCCCTGAAAAGCCCTCCCCGGGGTGCGCCTTCGCCAACCACTAAAGCCAAACGTTCATGAATGGTCTGAGCTAAGTGCCGGCGTGCCGTTCATTAATATCCGGGCCAGGCGCTTCGACCGCTACACATTCACCGTCGGTTTTGAAAGAATGCCCGATTTCCCGGGCCATTCCGATGCCGATTCAACAGCTGCCCGAACACCTGATCAACCAGATTGCCGCCGGCGAGGTGGTCGAACGACCGGCGTCCGTCGTCAAGGAGCTGGTGGAGAACAGCCTGGATGCCGGTGCCAGCGCGATAACGATTGACATCGTTGCAGGCGGGCTGAAACTCGTCCGCGTGCGTGACGATGGCAGCGGCGTAGAGAAGGACGAGCTCGCACTGGCATTGTCGCCGCACGCCACCAGCAAAATAACGAGCCTCGATGATCTGCAGGCCGTCGCGTCGCTCGGGTTTCGCGGTGAAGCTCTGCCGAGCATTGCGTCGGTTGCGCAGTTGTCGTTGACGTCACGCACGGCCCGATCGGATACCGCGTGGCAGGTCACGGCAGACAACGGCAAGCTGTCCGAACCTCGCCCAGCCGCGCACCCGGTGGGCACGACCGTCGAAGTCCAGGATCTCTTCTACAACACGCCGGCGCGGCGTAAATTCCTGCGTACCGAGCGTACCGAGTTCGGCCATATCGACAAGTGGGTGCGTCGCCTCGCGCTCGCCCGCAGCGATGTCGCATTCACCGTGACGCACAATCGGCGCGTCGTATTGAAACAGCCCGCTTCAATGAGTGAGGCCCAACGACTTGAGCGGATTGCGGCAATCTGCGGTGAGACCTTCGCGTCGCAAGCGGTGTACCTGGAACGCGCCGCGGGCGACATGGCGGTCAGCGGATGGCTCGGCCTGCCGACGTTTAATCGCAGCCAGCCGGATTTGCAATATTGGTTCGTCAACGGCCGCAGCATATCTGACAGGACGTTGACACATGCAGTGCGACATGCTTATCGCGATGTGCTTTTTCATGGGCGTTATCCTGCGTACGTGCTGCATCTCAGCATCGATCCGGCAACTGTCGATGCCAATGCACACCCGGCGAAACACGAAATCCGGTTTCGCGATGGCCGGCGCGTGCATGGCCTCGTAGCACAGTCTGTTGAGCAGGCTTTGCAGGACACGCGGCCGGGTGCGCAGACGGCTGGTCCGGCGCGTATCGACCTGCCGGCGTCCCCTCACTATCAGCAGCAGGCTATGGGCTTGCCGCCCGGAAACGGCGCATCGCGCCCGGCGGTAGCGCGCGCGCTGGCCGGATTCGAGCAGTTGTCGCAGGCCGCGGGTGAACCCATGGCGGACTATGCGACAGGTGACGTACCGCCACTGGGTCATGCCATTGCCCAATTGGCCGGCGTTTACATACTGGCGGAGAATGCGCGCGGGCTTGTCGTTGTCGACATGCATGCAGCGCATGAACGGGTCGTCTACGAGCGATTAAAGAAGTCTTATGCGGAACGCGAACTGATTCGCCAGCCATTGCTGGTGCCGGTTACTGTCGCTGTCTCGGACAGCGAGGCGACGGCGGCCGAAAATCACGCGGACGTGTTCGCCAAACTCGGCATGGTCGTCGATCGGGCGGGACCCGTGAGCCTTGTCGTCCGCGAAATTCCCGCGTTGCTGAAAGACGCGGATGTCGAGGCACTCGTACGCGACGTACTGTCCGATTTGCAGGATGCAGGCATTAGCAACCGCATCGGTGAATACAGCGACAACCTCCTCGCAACAATGGCCTGTCATCATTCCATCCGCGCCAATCGGCAACTGACGATTGCCGAGATGAATGCCTTGCTGCGCGAAATGGAAACGACCGACCGCGCGGACCAGTGCAATCACGGACGGCCAACATGGACGGCCGTAAGCCTCGACGAACTGGACCGCCTGTTCCTGCGCGGGCAGTAGCGGCCGTTGCACACGCTGCCCGCAATCTGCCTGATGGGTCCGACGGCGACCGGGAAGACCGAGCTGGCACTTGAGCTGGCCAATGCGTTGCCACTTGAAATTATCAGCGTTGACTCGGCGCTCGTCTATCGCGGCATGGATATCGGCACCGCGAAACCGGACAAGGAAACGCGTGCCCGCGTGCCGCACCGGCTGATCGATATCCGTGACCCCGAAGAGACCTACTCGGCGGGCGATTTTGTTCGTGATGCCGCTGCGGCAATGAACGAGATCCGCGCGGCAGGCCGATTGCCGCTGCTGGTCGGCGGCACGATGATGTACTTCCGGTCGCTGACAGCAGGTATGGCGAGTTTGCCATCCGCGGATGCGGAGTTGCGGGCAGCGATTGATGCCGAAGCATTGGAGGTTGGCTGGCCAGCCATGCATCGGGAACTCCGTACCGTCGACCCTCAAGCCGCAGCCCGCATCAGCGAAAATGACAGCCAGCGCATCCAGCGCGCACTCGAAGTGTTTCGTGGCAGCGGCCGGGCATTGACGGACTGGCTGGCCGACACGGCACCGGCGGCGGGCGGGGCCTACCTGAGTATCGCCCTGGTACCGCGGGACCGGTCCGTCCTCCACCGGCGCATCGAGTCACGCTTTCAGCACATGCTCAGTTCGGGATTTGTCGAGGAGGTACGCGGCCTGATGGCGCGGCCCGGCCTGACGGCAGCCAGCCCGTCGATGCGGGCCGTCGGCTATCGGCAGGTGTGGGCGCACCTGGCCGGAGAGTGCGCTCTCGCGGCAGCCGGCGACCGCGCCGTAGCCGCCACTCGCCAGCTCGCCAAACGCCAACTGACCTGGTTGCGGGGCGATTCGTCAGTAACGGTGTTCGACCCGCTTGAATCGGGCATATCCGATGCCATATCGACATTACTTGGGCAGGAACTCGACAAATTAGCGCGATAACCAGATTCAGGCCTATGATAGAATTTTGCGAGCTTTGGGCATCGTGGCATTTGGGCAACGGGCGCCACCGGAATGCGACGCTAACAACAACAGGTTTGACAAGAACAAGGAGACCCGGATATGGCTAAAGGGCAGTCGTTGCAGGACCCGTTCCTGAATATTTTACGGAAAGAAAAGGTTCCGGTATCTATTTACCTGGTGAACGGAATCAAGCTTCAGGGACAGGTCGACTCGTTCGACCAGTTCGTTGTTTTACTGAAGAATAGCGTCAATCAAATGGTGTACAAGCATGCAATTTCCACCATCGTGCCTGCACGAAACGTTCGTCTTCCGCTCCCGGACGACGAAAACGGAGAATCTGACGACTAGGACCCTGCCTTCCCGGGAGGTCGCGATTGTTTGAGCGACCAAAGAGTGGCGAACGCGCCATCCTGCTGCACGCGTCAACCGACGGCACCCCGGACGAATCAGAACGTGAGGAATTTGCCGAGCTCGCTCGCTCGGCGGGCGCTGTGCTCGTCGATCAGCTCGTCAGCGCGCGGCGTAACCCGGATCCGCGGACGTTCATCGGCAAGGGCAAGCTCGATGAACTTGCCGGGCGAATCCGTGCGGCTGACGCGGAACTGGTAATTTGCAGTGCGCCGCTCAGCCCCAGCCAGGAACGCAACCTCGAGCGCGCATTACAGTGCCGCGTACTGGATCGGGGCGGCCTGATTCTCGACATCTTCGCGCAACGCGCGCGCAGTTTCGAGGGCAAGTTGCAGGTGGAACTGGCGCAGCTTGGGCATGTGTCGACACGTCTCGTACGTGGCTGGACCCACCTTGAACGCCAGAAGGGCGGTATTGGCTTGCGCGGTCCGGGTGAAACGCAGCTGGAAACGGATCGTCGCCTGATCGGTGCCCGCATACGGCAGTTGAAATCGCGGCTGGCGCAGGTGGACGGCCGGCGCGCCATGAATCGGCAAAATCGGGTCAACGCCGAAATCGCAACCGTGGCACTTGTTGGCTACACCAATGCCGGCAAGTCGACCCTGTTCAATGCGCTGACCGATGCCGGTGTCTATGTGAAGGACCAGCTGTTCGCAACACTGGATCCCACGATGCGGCGGCTCGAGTTGCCCGATGGCAATGCCGCGATTCTTGCGGATACCGTCGGTTTCATCCGCGACCTGCCGCACGAACTGGTGGCCGCGTTTCGCTCTACGTTGCAGGAGGCCCGCGAAGCGGACCTCATCCTGCACCTGATTGATGCCAGTGATCCCGAGCGCTGGCAGCGCGTGCGCCAGGTCAATGCCGTGCTGGCGGAACTGGGTGCCGATGAGGTGCCGCAGATCCGGGTGTACAATAAAATTGACAAGCTCGAGCGGCGGTCGAAAGTGACGCTTAACCGTGATGGAGAAGGGCGTGCGGTCTGGCTGTCCGCCGCCACCGGCGAGGGACTTCCCCTGCTGCTGGAGGCGGTTGCAGCGCGCCTGCGCCGCAAGATGGTCCGGGGTATGATGCGCCTTCGACCCGACCAGGGGCGCCAGCGATCGCAGCTTTTTGCGCTCGGTGCCGACGCCCGCGAGGATGCGCTCGACGACGGCGGCTGGTTTTTGGAAATCAACATGGGCGAGCGGGATTTGCAGCGCTTTATCAAGCGTGAGAGGCTGCCCGCCGATATTCTTGAGCACGAGGTTGCCTGCGAGCCGCCCGGTGCGATGACGCAGAGATAAGCAGACGACATGGCGTGGAATGATCCTGGAAACGGCAAGGACCCCTGGCAGCAGCCGGACGGTCAGCAGCAAGCCACCGATCTCGACAAGATCGTACAGAACTGGCAGCGCAAGCTGAAAGGCATGCTGGGCGGCAGGGGCGGAGGCTCCGGTGGTGATGTGCGCGGCGGCTCATCAGCGGCCGGGCCGGCAATACTCGGGCTGCTGCTGCTCGTTGCCTGGGCGGCGTCCGGCCTGTATCGCGTGGATGAGGCGGAGCGCGGTGTCGTGCAGCGTTTCGGTGCCTACACGCAGACGTCGATGCCTGGCCTGCACTGGCATTGGCCGTACCCGATCGAAACGGTGGATATCGTTAACACCAATGCGGTAGCAGATTACTCGTTTCGCACCGAGATACTGACAGCGGATGAACAGTACGTATTTTTGCAGATGGTCGTGCAGTATCGCCGTGCCGATCCGGTTCAGTACAGTTTTGAGGTTGTAGATCCGGAAGCGACGTTGCAGGACGTCACCGAGAGCGCGCTGCGTGAAGTAGTTGGTACCAGTACGCTGGAAGTGCTGGTGACCGAGCGCCGCGACGAGATTGCGCCTCGGACCCAGGAAATTCTGCAAAACACGCTCGACGGATACGAAGCCGGCATTGATGTGACATCGATCAGTCTCGAGAAACTGGACTACCCGCAGGCCGTGCAGGCGGCGGTTGACGATACGCAGAAAGCGCGCAACGACAGCGACCGCTACATCCTGGAGGCCGAGACGTACGCTGGCGACATTATCCCGCGCGCGCGCGGCCAGGCGGCGCGCGTTTTGGAGGATGCCGAAGCATACCGGGACCGGGTCGTCGCGGATGCGGAGGGCGAGGCAGCCCGGTTCGAGGCGCTGCTGACGGAATACCAGGAGGCGCCACGGGTGACTCGTGAGCGTTTGTATCTCGAGGCGATTGAGGAGGTGTACGGCAATTCCAGCAAGGTCATCCTCGATGCGGAGGGCAGCGGCAACCTGCTGTACCTGCCGATTGACAAGCTGGTCGGCTCGCAGGACCGCAGTGCCGACTCCCGGCAACAGGCAACGCGCTCGCCCGACGACCAGCAGTCGGCATCAGCTTCGGAGGATGATGATGAGTTGGCGCGCCGCGAGAGGAGGACCCGGCAATGACCGATATTCGCTTTGCTTTGGTAGTAATTGCGGGCCTGCTGCTGGTCGTGCTGGGATTGTCGGCGTTCACCGTCAATGAGCGTGAACTCGCGATCAAGTTGCAGGTGGGTGAGGTGGTCGAGGCAAACTATGAGCCGGGGCTGCATTTCAAGATTCCCATTTACCAGACGGTCCGCAAGTTCCCGAAGCGTATCCTGACGATAAAAGACCAGCCCGAGCGAATTTTTACTGCCGAACGTCTCGCGCTGCAGGTCGATTTTTTCGTCAAATGGCGCATCGTGGACGCCGTGCAGTTTTACACGTCCACCGGCGGCTCAATGATGGTGGCCAATGACCGGCTGTCGGAAATTATCAAGAATGCGATTGTTACCGAGTTCGGCAAGCGCTCGGTATCAGAGGCCATTTCTGTCGAGCGTGCGGAATTGATGCGCGACATGCTGGCTACCGCCAAGATCACCGCACAGGGCCTCGGCGTCGAGTTGATTGACGTTCGTGTCAAACAGGTGGAGTTTCCCGAAGATGTGCGAAATTCCGTCTACGAACAGATGCGCGAAGAGCGCAAACGCGTCGCGGCGGAACGCCGTGCCGAGGGCCGCGAGATTGCCGAGCAGCTCAGGGCGGCGGCTGACCGCGAGCGCACCGTGATTCTGGCCGAAGCCTACAGGGACAGCCAGAAAATCCGCGGCGAGGGCGATGCTATTGCGGCACAAACCTACGCGAGCGCCTACGAACAGGATGAGGAATTCTACTCGTTCTATCGGAGCATCAATGCTTACCGCAAGTCGATAGGCCAGTCCGGTGACATCCTGGTGCTTGAGCCCGAGAGTGACTTTTTCCGCTATCTGAATAATTCAGACGGCGATGCGGATAACTGATGTGGTGCCGCAACCTGTGTTCGCGGCGGTTATTCCAATAACTAAATTTAAGTAGCTCGTATCGGACCGCGAAGCATGCATCACGGCGGGTGCACTCGTGCGGCTTGACGGCGCGCTGGTACGACAGGCATGGCATATCGATTATGTGGCAGGATATCCTTACGGCAGTAGCGCTGTACCTTGTTATCGAAGGGATGATTCCCTTTATCAGTCCCGAAAATTTCCGCAGGACCGTCGCCCGGATTGCAACGCTCGGTGACAACAATCTGCGGCTGGCCGGCCTGGTCGCCATGGCATCCGGCCTGATACTTCTTTACATCGTCAGATCCTGATACCGGAGCAAAGGTACATGGGCAAGAACGTCGTAGTCATTGGCACGCAGTGGGGCGATGAGGGCAAGGGCAAGATAGTCGATCTGCTGACCGACCGTGCCGCCGCCGTGGTGCGGTTTCAGGGCGGGCACAATGCCGGCCACACGCTGGTTATTGGCGGCAAGAAAACCGTATTGCACCTTATCCCGTCCGGAATCCTGCGCGACGGCGTCAGCTGCCTGATAGGCAATGGTGTTGTCCTGTCGCTGGAGGCCCTGATCAAAGAGGCCAACGAGCTGGTCGCAAACGGCGTGCCGGTATTCGAGCGCCTGAAAGTCAGTCCCTCGTGTCCGCTTATACTTCCGTCACACGTTGCCCTCGATGTCGCACGCGAGAAGGCGCGCGGCTCCGCCGCAATCGGTACAACCGGCCGCGGCATTGGTCCAGCCTATGAAGACAAGATTTCGCGGCGAGGACTCCGGGTGTCGGATCTGTTCATGCGCGAAAAGTTCGCGGCCAAGCTTGGTGAATTGCTCGACTACCACAACTTCTTGCTGAAGCACTATTTCAAGTGCGAAACGATCGATTTTGCGCGTACGCTCGATGATGCACTGCGTGCCGCCGAGCTGGTTGCGCCGATCACCGCCGACATCACGCAAATCCTCCATGACCTGGCGCGCAATAATGAAAGCATATTGTTCGAGGGTGCGCAGGGTACATTTCTCGATATCGACCACGGTACGTATCCATTCGTCACATCCTCCAATACCGTCGCCGGCGCTGCGAGTACCGGCACCGGCATAGGCCCGCGCGATCTCGACTACATACTCGGTATCGTCAAGGCCTACACGACGCGCGTGGGTGCAGGCCCGTTCCCGACCGAATTGTTCGATATGTCCGGCGAGCATCTCGCCACCGTCGGCGCGGAATTCGGTGCGACAACCGGCCGGCCGCGCCGTTGCGGCTGGTTTGATGCCGTTGCACTGCGGCGCTCGATTATCAACAGTAGTGTGTCCGGGCTGTGCATGACGAAACTGGATGTGCTG
>CAZLNH010000262.1:0-4060 GCA_964560775.1 uncultured Woeseiaceae bacterium
CATCGCAGTCCTCGTCCAGCGTGCAGTCGTCCCCGTCGCCGTCGCCGTCGCCGTCCCCATCGCCATCGCCATCGCCGTCGGCATCGCCATCGCCATCGCCATCGCCGTCGCCGTCGCCATCGCCGTCGCCATCGCCATCGCCATCGCCGTCGCCATCGCCATCGCCATCGCCATCGCCATCGCCATCGCCATCGCCGTCGCCATCGCCGTCCCCGTCACCGTCCCCGTCGGGAATGTCCGTCGACATGATCACGACCGGATCCCCGCCCTGCGTGACCCGGTAAAGCGTATTGCCCTGGACGCCGGTGAAAGCCTGCGTGGACCCGTCCGGCCATGTCACCTCGACATCCGCGGTGGCGTTCGAACCAAGGCCGAAGTGCAAGCGGCGGTAATTCTGGGACCACCGATGGTAGCCGTCGTCCTGAACACGCAGCTGTGTGACACCGCCCGCAGTGACCAGCACGCGCGTGCCAATTGCATCCCGCGGTACCGTCGAACCCTGCAGGTCGAATTGAAGCCAGTTGCCGGCGTCGCTCCGGTTGCTGAACAACTGGACCGGACCGCCCGTCTCCCCGAAGGGACGCAGATTCAGGCCATTGGTGACAACCAGGTCCAGCTGCCCGTCCAGATTCAGGTCGCCGACCGCCACGCTGTCACCGACTCCCGCATGTTCGCCCACGGCGGACCCCGTGACGCCCTCGGCGCCTCCTGCCGACGCGACCATCTGGAAGGTGCCGTCACCCTCGTTCTGCAACAGGATATTGGGGATGTTCTCGACACCGCCGCGGCAGACGAGATAGACGTCGAGGTCCATGTCGTTGTCGAAGTCGCCGGCAGCGCCACCGACGCAGCGTATGTCCTGGTCCAGGCCCGCCGCAGCGGTAGCGTCCTCGAATCCGGCGCCGATAGACAACATGAGCGCCGGAGGCTGGGCGAGGTCGCGCTTGATTACGCCCTCCTCCACCAGGTCACCGATCGTCGCATCGGTCGTGATCTGCAGGTAGGCGCTGCTCCACAAGCCGGCCGCATAGACCTCGAACGTCCAGCGCGCCTCGTCCGGTGCGTAGCCTATGTACAAGGCGGGTCTATCGGCATCCGCCGGGCGCTCGGCGATACCTGCCACCGACGGATCGGCTGGGTCGAGTGTGAAATTGGGCCCGTCCGGATTCACCTTATCCGCGCCGATGTAAACGTTTGTAAAAAGTTCCGCGAGCCGGTTCCAGTCGAAACGCACCTCAAGCGCGCCGGCTGCCGTGAAACTGAAACTCCGGCCCTGGTTGATCAACTGGGCCTCGATCCGGTTGCCGTCGAAGATCACGACTTCCGAAGGGCGCAGGGAGCCGGTGAGCAGCAGCATGTCGTAGCGGAGGTCACCGTCAAAATCGCCGGTGATTACTTCGTTGACGCCGGACACATCGGGCAGCAGGCTGCTGAGATTGATGGTATTCGTGCCGGAAATGTCAAAGGCCTGGCCAAGCGGACCGCCATCGCTGACACAAAGGACGTCGAGCGTCCCGTTCCCGTCCAGATCGATCAGCACGCCGAACTGGGTGCCGCCGCAGCCGAAATCCACCTCCGGCATTGCATTGCGGAAAACACCGTCTTCCTGTTTCAACAGCACCGGAGCGTGCAATGTCGCGAATGCGACATCCAACGTGCCGTCGCTGCCCAGGTCGAACCATAACGGCAAGCGCCCGCCTTGATCGATATCGTTCCCCAGACCCAACTCAACCGTGCGGTTGTAGAGATTCCCGTCGATATTTTCCATGAACTGCGGATCGCAGCATTCACCGGTCGTGATGACCAGATCCTGGTCTCCGTCATTGTCGAAGTCGATCCAGGACGCCCCGTGCGTGTCCTCCCAGGCGCCGGCGCCGACCCAGTAGTCGGCGGCATCGATCTCATCGATCCTGTTCTGGAACGTGCCATCGCCGTCATTCACGTAAATCGCGTTCTTCAAGGCGTGGTTGTTCACGAAAATGTCCGGCCAGCCGTCGGCGTTGATGTCCCCGACGGAGACGCCGTAGGACGGCGTCGGCGCTACGGAAAGCCCGGATTCTGCCGCGGATTCCTCGAAAAGCAGCTCTGCCCGCGCGGGCAGGCAAAATACCAGGAAAAGGATGGCGGACGTCACGAATCGGACGCGCCCGGCTGGATTGCGCATATGACTGCTCTCTCGGTTGATCGGCTGGCCTATAGAGAGAAATAAAGCAATATTCGTGCCGCTTCCGTACGGTAGCGCGCATTGCCGTTGAGAGGCCGCAGCCGCCGGCGAGGGGGGAACCAGGCAGACGGAACAGCGAGATCCTGCTTACCAAAATGCGCAATTATTGCCTGCGGCCGCTCATCGGATACGCGTCGCCCCTGGCGATCGTGCTGACTATCGAGCGCCTGTGTCCTTGGGCCGACGGCGATACCGATACCGATACCGCGCGGGCCTGCCTGAGCAGCCAGCCGCAAACTTTTGTACCATTCTGTACCTGATAGTGTTCCCTGTGGAGACACGTGCTTGACCGATGACGGCAAATGCCGGCGCACTGGGCGAATTGACCGACGCCGCGCACTGTGATTTCTTTTACGACATTCGTCTGGATAGCATTCCTCACGCTGATTGCCGTGGTCGTTGCACTCGACCTGGGTGTCTTTCACCGGCGGCGGCATGTCGTGACGTTGCCCGAAGCGCTGGGGTGGACCGCTGTCTGGGTGTCGCTGGCGATGGCATTCAACGTCGGCGTCTACTACCTGTATGAATTTAATCCGTCCGGCTGGGATATGGATACCGCCCAGCTGACGGGCTTTGAAGCAGCGGTGCAGTTCTTCACCGGCTACCTCGTCGAAAAGTCGCTGTCGATCGACAATATTTTCGTCATCGCCATGGTATTTGCGCATTTCCGGGTGCCGCTCGAGGACCAGCACCGCGTACTGTTCTGGGGAATTCTCGGGGCCGTCATCCTGCGCGGCATCATGATTATTGGAGGTGTCGCCGTCATTGAGCGTTTCGAATGGGTTGTTTACGTATTCGGCGCAATTTTGCTGTTCTCGGCAGCCAGCATGTTGGTGACCCGGCATGACAACCTGGCACCTGAGAACAACTTTGTTATCCGTACCGTGCGCCGGATTTATCCGGTTACGAACGAATTTCATGGCAGTCATTTTTTCGTTCGTATTGACGGCGTCCGTACGGCGACACCGATGTTTCTTGCCCTGGTGCTGGTCGAGGCGAGCGATGTCACGTTCGCACTTGATTCCATTCCGGCAATCTTCGCCATCACGCGGGACCCGTTCATCATTTTTACGTCCAACGTATTCGCCATACTCGGCCTGCGTTCCCTGTATTTCGTGCTCGCGGGCCTGATGGACAAGTTCCGCTACCTGAAAATGAGCCTGGTTTTCCTCCTCGCATACATCGGCGTGAAGATGATGCTCGTGCACCACTTCCCGATCCCCAACCTGGTCTCGCTTGCCATTATCGGTGGCATCCTGTCTGTCGGCATACTTGCATCGACGGCGATGGTCCGGGACAGCGCCGGCCTGCTGTCGCCGCTTGCCGGCGAACTGGAGCGCCTGGTGCAGGTTTCGTATCGGCAGGCGCGCAAAGCCGTGGTGCTGTTAATTGGCTCTTCCGTCCTGCTCGTCGGACTGGCCATGGTGCTGTTGCCAGGCCCGGCACTCCTCGTCATCCCGCTGGGCCTCGGCATACTGGCTCTGGAGTTTGCGTGGGCGGGGCGATGGCTGAAGCGCATCCGGACGTCGATCAGTGAGGGCCGCGACAAGGTACGCGATGCTGTAAAACGCCGGGAGCCGCCCGGCGGCGGGTAGTGCACAGCCGGTCGTTGCGAGGCGCGCAGCGCCGTGGCAATCTAGTGCTGGAACCGCTCTGCCAGTTCGACGAGGTCGCCACGGCGCTGTGCGCCTCGCGATGACGACAGGCCTGCGCGCTGCGCACCTCGCGGTTCCGGGTTGGCGGACCTCGACCGCCCGAGAGCTTATATGGTTGACAGATTGAGCGCCGGCGGACCGGCGTGGGGCACCCGCCTCGGCGTCATACTTGCCGTTTCCG
>CAZLNH010000263.1:0-21253 GCA_964560775.1 uncultured Woeseiaceae bacterium
ACGGTCGGGCTGAGACGCGCGATCGTAGCGTCAAATTGTTCCCCTGGCGCGGCGTCGACCGTCAACGATACATCGAGACCAGCCCGGAACAGGGCCAGCTCCGTCTGTGGCACCTTGAGCTCCGCGATCAGGCGCGATGTATCGACGATGCGAAACGCCAGCTCGCCGTCGGTAACATGCTGCCCGGGCACTATGTGCCGACTTGCGATTACACCGGCGATTGGCGCGCGGACCTCTGAATACCGGTAGTTCAGCCGATCCAGCTCCATTGCCGCCTTGAGCTCGGCAACTTCAAATTTGAGGCTCTCGAAGGCAGCGCTGCTGACCAGTCCGCGTTCGTGCAGACTGACCTGGCGCTGGTACTCGCCCTGGCGCTGCAGGAACTCGGCCTCGGTCCTGCGCAGGCGAATTGCGAGCCGCCCGGCGTCGATACGCGCGAGCAACTGGCCCTGGACGACCGGATCGCCTTCCTCGACCAGCGTCTCAACGACTTCACCCGAGATACGTGCCGGCACCTGCGCTTCGCCGTCGGCGGTGACATTGGCGGTTGCGTGATAGAGGGCATACAGGTCGGAAAAGCGTGCCGCAACGCTCCGAACCGGCAACGGCGTGTGCGGCTCGGCAACCGCGACCATGTCGTCGTCGACTTTAGCCTCGCCAACGCCGCAGCCAGCGACGAGCAGGGCAGCCGCAAGCGCCGTCAGTCCGGCGATGCAGCGATTCAGGGAGTGGGCCATTTGGAGCGTCCTGGTCAATTAGTGTTGTAGTTAAGTATAACACTAGATAAGTAATGCGCAAGTGCTATTGCAGATCGGTATGAATCTGAATAATTACCTGTAAAAACAGGCGGTAAGAAAATTCTGTCGCCGAGCCAACGCGCCCCGCAGTCCGCGGTCATTCACTTAGATGCGCGACAACGAGATTTGGATTAAGTCCGATTGACCAGATGCAACGCCGCGTTGGCCGGCGGCGCGGATTATTCAAGAATTTTTTGGTGCGGTGGTTGGCGAAGGCGCACCCCGGGGAGGGCTCCCGGCAGGGGGTACCGGTGCGGCGGCCGCGGTCCATAGCAAAAAGAACTCGGTCCGAAAGCAGCTTTTCCGCCCACAGACTCCCCGCAGGGGCTACCCGTGCGGGCCCGGAGAAAGTGCCATTCCGTCTAAAGAAAGTACTGCGACAAAAACGGATTCATCATGCGGTTGTCCGGGTCCAGCCGCCGGCGCATCTTGCGAAAGAACTCGAGTCGGCTGCCAAATATCTCCCGGGCATAGTCGGACTGCAGGCTGCGCGACTGGTTGAACAGCGGCAACCCCCCCCAGTGCTGGGCGAAATTCGCGAAGTCGATGGCAAAATCCTCCCAGCCGCTCTCCTGCGTCGACATGGCCCGCAACGCGATCATTGGTTCGTCGAAGGCCGGTGACAACAATGCGCTCTGGTCCTGGTTGAGACGAAAACCCATGGTTGGCATGTCACAGCGAAACCCGCTGTCGCTTTGTACGCGCAGGCAGAAATCACGGTAGGCCTGCACGACGATTGCGAAGTCCGAGGCCGGAAACAGCCAGGTTGAGTAGTGCAGTCGGCCCGCACTACTGCCGGAGGATTGCGTTGCCGAATTGCTGCCATGCGAAACCAGCCGGTTGTTGACCAGACCCTGGGTAGCCTTGCTGATCTCGTCGATGAGCCGGTAGCGAACGCCGGCGATGGGAACGATGCGGTTCAGCGATTTGAAAACATGGGGCAGCACCGTGCTTTCGCCCCAGTCCTTGAGCCGCCAGGGCAACCGGCCGCTGTCAGCGGCCGCGTCATCATAGCGGCGCAGGTCGAGATAGACGCGATCACGAAACGGCATCAGGTAGAACTTGACGCCGACCCGGGTCCGCGCCAGTTTCTCCGACGCCGCGGCGAACTGACTGATTGTGCAGCGCCGGTGTGAGACGGAAAATGGCTGGATCGGCCGTACGCGTAACGTGATTTCGTGAATGACGCCGAGCATGCCGTAGCTCAATCGCATGGCACTCAGCAAATTGCGTTTCTCTTCGCCGACGGCCAACTGCGTTCCGCCCGGAGTGACCAGCTTGAGATTGCATACTTGTGAGGCGAACAATGCGCCGTCATCGCCGATGGCCGGGCCGACGCATCCGCCGGCAACCGCACCGCCAACGGTACGGTTTGCAAGATCGTAGCTGCCCTCCAGTTCCAGACCCTGTTCAGCGAGCGTGGCCGCCAGATCGCGCAGGCGTACACCGGGCTGGACCGTTACGGTGTAATCGTGCAGATCGATGTCGCTGACCTGGTTCAGGGCAGTCAGGTCGATAACGGTACCGGCGATGGCTGTATTGCAGTCAGTCGCCGAACTGCCGGAACCCATGGGCCGGAATGGCGGTAACAGGTTTGCGCCGGCATCAAAGACTGCGCGCAATTCCTTGATGCTGTGGGGCCGGACGACAGTCGGCTCGGCCGGTGGACGGACGCGGTAAGCGCCGGACTTCCTGAGCGTGTTTGCGGACATTGATGCTCCAGGCAACAATCGTAGACGGGAATCGGGCTTGGCAGCCGCGCCGACGGAACAACATTCCGTCGCCACGAGTCAGAATACGAGCCCGGGATTGCCTGGATCTGGAGGTTGCGCGAACGGCGAACGCCGTCGCTACGTCTTAACGTATTGGCAACCCCGCTGTCGTAGGTTTCCCCGTAGACCGGTGGCTTTGCGGCCCCTTCTTTCGAAGGGTGTGCCTTTGTCACTGATGGATCGTGGCACGTGCGGGACAAGGTGTCAATTTGTGACAACTTGTCGCGGTGTATGATGTCAAATTCAGGGCGGCGGGCCTCTCCGGCCGCGCTACCGGTTCCGCCAAACGCCACCCATGGGGGCCCGCGTTGCCCCTTTGGCCAGACCACAATTCACCCCGGAAAGACGGTGATCGACGCCACGCCAGTATTACAATCCGCCGCTCGGCCGCAACCCGGAAACGCACCCCCGATGCCGCAAACACACTATCGTCGCGCACTGGCCGCGATCGTTCTGTTGCTGCTGGCGCCGGCGGCGTTTGCGAATACCATCACCTATGTTATCAAGGGCGTACAGGAACCCCTGTTGTCCAATGTTCGTGCGCATGTCGAACAATTCGCGCTGACCGGCAGCAGGCAGATATCGCCGCGCCGCTTTGATCAAATTACCGGGCAGGCCGAGGAGCGTACCCGCGAGGCGCTTAAGCCCTATGGTTACTACGATCCGGAGATTGAAACCAGCCTGACGCAAAGCAGCGAAGATCGCTGGCGCCTTGAAGTACGCATCAGGCCCGGCCGGCCAATTGTCGTCTCCGCGGTCGCAATAGAGGCACAAGGCGGTGGCAAGGACGACGGCTGGTTGCGGGAATGGCGCAGGAACTGGCCGCTAAGCGCCGGTACCGTCCTGAACCAGCGGCAATGGGAGCAGGGCAAGGAAGCGGCACTCGAGGCCGCCGGTGCGTCGGGCTACCTGACCGCCGGATTTACACGGCATGAGATATCAATCGACCTTGCGCGCCGCACGGCACGGCTGGATCTGGTGCTCGACACCGGGCCCCGGGTGTTATTCGGTCAAATCCACTACGATCAGGACGTCGTCGAGCCGTGGGTGCTCGATAGAATACCGCGGTTCGAACCGGGTACTCCGTACAACGCGGAACTGCTGGCGCAATATCGCCTGGACCTCTGGCGCAGCGGAAACTTCACCGACATCGAGGTCCGCGAGGAAAGGCGGCTTGACCAGTCGCCTCCGGTCGTCGATTTGCACGTGGCGCTCGAAACGAAGACGCGCAACACCTGGCAGGGTGCGATCGGCGTGGGCACGGACACCGGTTTCAGACTTCAGGCACAGTACAGCCGTCATCCGTTGTCGTCCCGCGGTGACCGGCTCGACATCGGCACCGGGTACCGGCAGATCGACGATGAATTTTCGTTTCGCGGCGATTACCGGATACCCCGACGCAGTGCAAAGCGGCAATTCTGGACGGCGCGCATGGCGTACCGGTCGGAAAACCAGGACCTGGAAATAAAGCGTTCGCCCAGCGCCGACGGGTTTATCAAACTTGCCAACGGTAATGTCCAGGATTTAAACGCCAGGATCGGCCGGCTGCACGTGCGTGACAGGGATCAGGGACTACAGCAAATCTTCGAGACCGTCTTTGCGCAATTCGTCCGTGAATCGTTCCGGTATACAACGGGCGAGGACGCCGAACCCGGTATTCTCGCAATTGCCGGTGACCCCGCATTTTCCCGGCTGTTCCGCGATACCTTCAGCACCATTGCGCTGGGTATCGAATGGGACTGGCCCTCGATTCGGGGCAAGGGCTTCAGCACGGAAGGGCATCGTGAGCGCGCCTGGCTGTTGACGGCCAATGAAGCCTGGGGATCCGATCGCGATTTCACTCAGCTGTATGTCTCGACACGGCGCAGCTGGCTCGTTGGCGAGCGATGGAAGTTCCTGTTGCGGGCCGAGGTGGGTTACTCGGATGCAGATGTCAATGACCTGACTCTCGACATCGGGGGCGAGCCGTTGTCGTTATCGGTTACCGCGCTTCCGGACATCTACCGCTTCAAGACTGGAGGCAGTGCCAGTGTGCGTGGTTACAGTTTCGAGTCACTTAGCAACAACGATATCGGCTCCAATAACATTATCGCCGGCGGCATTGAAGCGGAATTCAGGGTGCTTAACAACTGGTCCGTTGCCGCATTCGCCGACATCGGCAATGCGTTCAATGACTGGGACGCCGTTAACCTGCAAAAGGGCGCCGGCATCGGTGTGCGCTGGTACTCGATTGTCGGACCTATACGCCTTGATGTTGCCCAGGCACTCGACGTCGAAGGCCGGCCCTGGCGGGTGCACTTTACGATGGGATCCCCGCTACTGTGATCATGCGCGCGGGACGATGGCTGCTGCTGGCTATGCTGGTGCTGCTGGTGGCCGGCGGCGGGGTGTATTACTGGATGCTGCATACGGCGCCGGGTGCGTCCTGGCTATGGTCGCGGGCTGCACAGGCACTGCCTGGACGTCTGGCCGCGACGGCGGTTAGTGGCACACTGACAGGCGGATTCGAATTGCGCGGGTTCAGCTATACAGATGCCGCGCAGGCTGTACAAATCGGGCATGTACGTCTTGCCGTTAATCCCGACTTGTTGCCATTGAGCTTGACGGTCGAATCGCTGGAGGTCGATGACGTGCTGGTCACCGTCAGCGAAGCCGACTCCGCGGATGACGGCAAGCCGCTGTCGGTGCGTGCACTGCTGGCCAGCCTGCGGCTACCGATACCCGTGCACGTTGACGAGTTCGCGCTGCGCAATCTGACGCTGCAAACTCCCGGGGGCAGCCGGGAGTTGCTGTCGGCGCTGGACCTGGCCGGCACGCTACACCAACGTCTGACGATTGAACGACTGGAGACGGTGCGGCGCGATGCCAGGCTGCGGCTCAACGCTGACATCGAATTGTCGGAGCCATTCGCGGTGCAGGCAGAAAGTGACGTGGAGTTCGCGTTTGACGGCATCACCGGGGATGAGCCCCTGCTTGCATCCATACGGATCGACGGCAACCTGGACGACTTGCGCATTGATGTGCAAAGCCCGACACACGGGTTCAGTGCGGGCGGTGACGTGAAGGCTATCGAGAGCGATGCGGTGATCAGCGTGGGGCTGCGCGCATCGCGGCTTAGCTGGCCATTGCTCGATGAGCAGGCGCGTTACGCGCTTGAGGAGATTGCTGTTTCCATTGAGGGGCGTCCTGCTGACTACACGCTGGAACTGTCCGCCGATCTGGTTACGGAGACTCTGGCACGCACGCACGTAACGGCGCGTGCCGGCGGCAGCCTGGATGGTCTTGACGTACATGCGCTCGAGGCGACATCCGACGAACTGGCGCTGGAGCTGACGGGCGAGCTGCGATGGGCTGACGGAATCGATACGGATGCGGTTGTCGAAATCGAACGCCTGGATCCCGAACGATGGATCGCCGGTTGGCCCCGGTCGTCACCGGTCTCCGGGCGTCTTGCCGGCAGTTACTCGGACCAGCGCCTGACCCTGGACCAGTTCGAGTTGCGGCAGATCAATGCGCCGGGGTATGTGGAAGGCGCCGCTACGTTTGATCCCGGCAACAACGTCGTGGATGGCACGCTGTCGTGGCGCGACCTGCAATGGCCACTCGCGCCGGCCGCCGCCCGGATCGAAAGCCGGAATGGTACGCTTCAGGTCAGTGGACAGCCCGACCAGTGGGTGGCAAGCGGCGACATTTCCGTGGGAACGCCGGAATTGCCTGAAGGCCGCTTTCGTGTAAGCGCAACCGGCGATCTCGACCACGCCGCACTGCGTATCGACGATAGCAATGTGCTGGCCGGCAGTGTGACCGGCGAGGCAAGAATCGCCTGGGGCGGCGCGGGCGAGTGGTCTGCGACGCTGGACGCCCGTAATACGGTCATAACGCCGCTGGTGCCCGACTGGCCCGGCCGGTTGAGCGCGGAGTTCACTGCGCGCGGCCAGCGTGAGCCGTTTCGACTGGATCTCGATATCGCAAAACTGGACGGCGATATTCGCGCGCGTGCCGTATCCGCCGCCGGCCGGCTGCGCATCGACGATGCCGGCGTGACGGCGAACGGCCTTATGATCCAGAGCGGTGAATCTGTCCTCAAGCTCGATGGCAGTTTCCGGGAGTCGCCCGGCATGACATTCAGCGCGACCGTCACTGACCTCTCCGATTTCCTGCCCGGCGCCACCGGTTCACTGACGGCAGACGGCCGCGTTGCTGCCGCTGCCGGACTGCCGCAACTGCAAATCGAGCTGGACGGCAGCGACGTCGGATACCTAGATGCAGCAGTCAAATCGCTCAGCATCCGGAATGCCCCGGGCGAGCAGCAGCCGCTGGGAATCGAAATCCGTGCGTCGCAGCTGGAGGCGGCCGGCCGTGAGTTCGAGACACTACTGATATCGCTGGCCGGCAGCCTCGAACAGCATGAATTCGCGCTCGACACAGAGACGGGTGGCCTGCAGGCAAAGGTGGTTATTGCCGGCGAACTCGACGGCATGCCCGCGGACGCCGACGCAGAGTGGCGCGGGCAGCTTACAACGATGGACCTGCGGCATAGCGACCTGATGGCGGCTTCGTTGCGCGTGCCGTCATTGCTGCGTTTTTCCCGCGCATCCGCCACGCTCGGCCGGTTCTGCCTTGATTCAGAGGGCGATGCGTCGCTTTGTGCGTCGGGCAGCTGGTCGCAAGACGGCCGCTTTGCGTCGGCCATCCAAATGGCATCGCTGCCGCTCGACTGGTTGCGAATCGCTTTTGTCAGCGATCTCGAGTTTACGCAGACCGTCAATGGCACCGTTCAGTTTGCAAAGGCGGCTACCGGGCCGGTATCGGGTAGCGGCCGCCTTGACCTGTCCCCGGGACAGATTCGCAACGAGTTAGACGAACGGCTGAACATGACGACGCGGGCCGGTTTTTTGAGCTTTGCGTTGAGCGATGGCCAGCTTTTGTCCGGCGATCTGAGCCTGCCGTTCTCGCAGACGGCTGAAATCGCGGGCAGCTTCAATGTCCTCGATATTGCGCGGGGTGCAGACAGCGCGGTCCGCGGTAATCTGACGGCAAAGGTCAACGATATCGGCGTCGTTGCAAATATCTCTCCTGTGATTGACGAGGCAGGCGGGGCGCTGAGCGCAGACCTTCAGATTGACGGTACGGTCGCGGCGCCAAGCTTCGCAGGAAAGGCTTCACTCCGCGACGGACGCATCGTCTACGATGAACTCGGTCTCAACGTTGACGATATACAACTGGACGGCACGATCGGCAATGACAACCAGCTGGAACTGCACAGTACATTTCGCGCCGGCGAGGGCAGCGGCGAGATCAAGGCAAACGGCGACTATCGCCAGGGGCGGTCCGGCACTCTGGACATCACATTTGATGGGCAGGACCTTACGCTGATCGAATTACCGGACCTTTTCGTCAAGGCCGACGGCAACCTGCGCGTGGCGCTGCAGGGAGAGAATGTCAGTATCAACGGCCGGATCACCGTGCCAGAGGCGCAACTTTCCTCCGTAAACCTGGCGACGACGACGGTTACGGAAAGCAGCGACGTCACGTTTGTCGGCGAGCGCGTGCCCGAATCGGTCGACCAGGCATCCACTGCGTCTCAGCTCAAATTTGACGGTACCGTTGATCTGAAGCTCGGCGACAGCGTCAGGATTGATCTCGACGTCGCCGAAGCTCGCTTGACGGGCACTACCAGCCTCACCTGGAGCGGCCCGTTACTGCCCACCGCCAATGGCGCCTTCGACATTGCCGGCAAGGTCCAGGCATATGGCCAGCTGCTGGAAATTACCGAAGGCAACATCCGCTTCCCGGGCGTTCCGGTCAGCCGGCCTGAGCTGCGGATCCGCGCGGAACGCGATATTTTCGGCAACTCCCAGGTGCGACGCGCCGGCGTCCTCGTGACCGGCAGTGCAACCTCTCCGACGCTCGAGGTCTATACGACGCCGGCCACGAATGAAGACCGCGCATTGACATTGCTTGTAACCGGCAGCGACTTCAACTTCGAACAGGGTGTCGGTGCCGTCGACGTGGGTACCTACATCGCACCGCGTGTCTACATCAGTTACGGCGTCGGCCTGTTCGATAACGGGAATGTCATCAGTGTGCGCTACGACCTTGCCCGGGGTTTCGGCATCAAGGCGACATCGGGTCAAAGTGCCGACGGTGTGGACCTGAGTTATACGATCGAGCACTAGGGAACCTCGGCGCAGGAATTGTCGCCCATGGCGGAGTGGTGTCCTGTCCCGGATTATTCATGAACGTTTTAGTTCGGTGGTAGGCGAAGGCGCACCCCGGGGAGGGCTTTTCAGGGACGCTGTGAATACGTCCCTGTACGCTCTGTGCCGGACGTCCGAAGTCCGGCACAGCCCTGAAAAGCCCTCCCCGGGGCACACCTCCGCACCTGGCATCGTGCCGTTCATGAATAATCCGGAACAGGACATTAGTAATGCCAGCTGCGGTACAGTACGCGGATGAACCGTGCCAGATTACCCGCGGAAGCGGTGCTTGCGGCGAATCGCATAGCACCCTATGTCCGCGAGACGCCGCTCGATCCGTCGCCGTACTTCAGTGAGGTCGCGGGCACGAACGTCTGGCTGAAGCTCGAGAACCTGCAGCACACCGGGTCGTTCAAGTTGCGCGGTGCATTCAACAAGTTGCTCACCATGACTGAGGGAGAGCGCGCGCAGGGAGTGGTAGCTGCTTCGAGCGGCAACCACGGTGCGGCGGTGTCGTATGCGGCGGAGCGGCTCGGTGTGGACGCCATAGTCTTCGTGCCGGAGCAGAGTTCGACGACAAAAGTCGACGCAATCCGCCGGCATGGCGCGGACGTCAGGTTTTTCGGTAATGACGGGCTGGATACCGAAAAGCACGCACGCCAATACGCGGACGACCACGGCATGCAGTATTTGTCGCCTTACAATGATATGGCGGTGGTTGCCGGGCAGGGCAGCTGTGGTGTCGAGATTGCGCGGCAACTCGGGCAGGTGGATGCTGCGTTCATCGCTGTTGGCGGCGGTGGGCTCATTAGCGGTGTCGCGGCCTTCCTGAAGAGTGTCAACTCTCGTATATCGATCGTTTCGTGCCAGCCGGCAGCGTCAGCCGTCATGACAGAGTCGGTACGTTCCGGGCACATCCTGGAACTTCCCGGCGATACGACGCTGTCTGACGGAACTGCGGGCGGTATCGAAGCCGGGTCGGTGACGTTTGATCTTTGCCGCGAACTCGTCACGGATTTCGTTACGGTGACCGAAGCCGAAATTTCCGAGGCCATGCGCAACTTTATAGATTCGCACCATCTGCTCCTTGAAGGCGCGGCCGGCGTTGCGCTGGCGGGCCTCAAAGCCAGTGAGCGCCGGTACCGGGATCAGAATGTTGTGGCTATCATCTGTGGCGGCAACATCAGCCGCGAGACATTGCGGACAGTAATCTGAAGGTGTCCGCCGGGCATCCGGCGATGTGATTACCCCGGGTTTGCGACAGCGGGGAACTGTCCGTACTGCCTGTGTTCGAATATTCTTCCAGCTGGTGAGACGACTATGCAAACATTGAAACGGGCCCTGGGTATCGCAGCGCTGTTTGTCACGACCGCACAGGCCGCGGATACAGCGATCATCAACGTCAACGTCGTGCCAATGACCGGGGATGTCGTATACACATCGCAGACCGTTGTTGCCAGCGATGGACGCATCACGGCGATCGGTGACGTCGATGTGACCGAAGTTCCCGACGGTGCCGCCGTGGTCGATGGCACCAACCGTTATGTGATGCCGGGCCTTGCGGAAATGCATGCGCATGTACCTGCCGCCGATTCGCCTGATCTCGAGCGCGTCCTGAACCTGTTCATTGCCAACGGCGTTACGCAGTTGCGCGGCATGCTCGGAGAGCCGGGCCACCTCGAGCTGCGCGAGAAGCTTGCGGCGGGTGAATTGACCGGCCCCGCGCTGTACACATCGGGTCCATCGTTCAATGGCCGCAGCGTAAGCGACCCGGAACAGGCAGCGGCGATGGTCCACGAGCAGCATGTCGCCGGCTACGACTTCCTGAAGGTCCACCCCGGACTGACGCGTGCTGAATTTACTGCCATGGCAGCGGCTGCAAACGAACTGGGGATACGCTTTGCGGGCCATGTACCCGCCGATGTCGGCGTGCCACTGGCGCTCGAACTTGGTATCTCGACGATCGACCACCTGGACGGCTACATGCCGGAACTGATTGCCGCGAGACAGGATCCGACGGGCGGAGTCGGCGGCTTTTTCGGCGTCTCGCTCGCAGGCATATCCGATCCCGGCCGGATTCCGGCGATTGCTGACGCCACCCTCGAGGCCGGTACCTGGAATGTGCCGACGCAGTCTCTTTTTGTCCAGGTCGTCGACCGGACGTCGGCAAGTGTCGCCGCCAACCGGCCGGAAATGAAATACATGCCGGAGGCCACGGTCAGGCGCTGGATCGATGAGCAGCGGGAAATAAGCGCCGATCTCGATCCCGAGGTTGCGAGCCGTGCGATAGAGCTTCGGGAGATGCTGATTCTCGAGCTGCAGCAACGTGGCGCCGGCCTGTTGCTGGGCTCGGATGCACCGCAGATATTCAATGTGCCCGGATTTTCAATCCACCATGAACTCCGGTACCTGGTCGATGCGGGATTGAGTCCTTATGAGGCGCTTCTCACCGGTACCGTCAATGCGGCACGCTGGTTCGGTACCGGGTCGGAGACCGGGACAATCGAAGTGGGCAAGCGCGCGGACCTCGTCGTGCTCGATGACAGCCCGCTGGCCGACATCGGGAACTCGCGCCGTGTGCACGGTGTCATGTTGCGCGGCCGGTGGCTTGGCCGCCCGGAACTCGATGCCTTGCTCCGCCGCTACGAACGATCTGCCTCGTCAGCCTCGTCACGATAGCGTTCCGAGCGCGCAATTTCCCGCGCACTGTGCTCTCGTTGTGTCAATCTGTCGTACCGGGGAGGATCTTGCGGAGCGCAAAAAGCAGGATGCGGTTCCACGACGACACCATCATCGACCGCGAAAAACAGGACGACGCTGTACCGGTCGGTCGTTGACGTGCGAACGCGATGGCCGGTCGCCGGGTAGCAGCCATTACTGAAGCGTTCCAGCATGTCGCCGAATAGCACGACGACCTGGCCCGGGTTTGCGGGCGCATCGCGCCAGCGGCCCGAGACATCCTTTAATTCCAGCCCCGGCGCAGTCTGGTACAGCAGCGTGATGCACTCAAAATCGGTATGCGCGGCGATTCCGACATCGCGCGCCGACAATCGTGATGGCCGGGCGGGATAATGCAGCAGCCGCATCGTGCTGAGGTCCTGGCTCAAGCAACGCTCGGAGAGAAACTCGCGGCGGATGCCGGCCTGCATCGCAATGGCCTCGAGCAACGCATTGCCAACGGCCGTCAGGCGGAACCAGGAAGCGCGTACCGCATCCCGAAAGCCCGGCACGTCCGGCCAGGCATTGAACCGCGACGGATCGTCGCCCTGTCGCCGCGGCCGCCCGCAGTCAAAGGATTCGACATGTGCAATCGTCCCTGGCTGATAAGCGGGTTCGCCGAACAGGGGCATCCAGCCGTACTTGACCGGCTTCCCGGTTACACAAATAGCCTGTTTGCGTTCGTCACCTTCGTTAAGCGCAAAGAAGGCTCGCATTTGCCGGTCGAGGTCACGATCCTGGGTGCCGTCGGCGAAGACGTGCTCCAGGTACAAATAGCCTGAATCGCGCGCTGCGCTTTCCAGCGCCGCCGGAATATCGGAATCCGGCGTGCCGCCATGCATGAGCTTGCGCGCATCGATTACTGGCACGCTGCTGTCAGCGAGGGTGCAGGTGGGCTCATGTTGCTGCAATTCAATGGTCGTGGGCATTGCATCGTCCCGGCTTGCTTTTTGTAACCGCGCCAATGTACCCGAATGGCGCGGGTCCCGCGAGAAGCGGCCAAACCGCCGCTGGTTCGTGGTCCAACCGAACGGCAGCGGGCGGCATCAAGCGAACAGACATACACACTATCCGTCGACGACTCATCGGGTTCGATCCGGCCGCGTCGAAAACGGCAGCCGCTGACCGGTCGTCGCCCACCGGTCCTCTCCCGGGTTTGGCTCTGTCCGGTCAGGGTCGTATACTTGGCACAAAGCAAAAAGGGGCCGGCCATGACGCTTGTCAAACACCTGCTGGATGCCAAGGGGCGCGATGTACTCTCCATAGCACCGGATGCCTCGGTGCTGGATGCCATAAAGAAAATGGCTGAGCACGGCATCGGCGCATTGCTGGTGATGGACGGCGATACCTTGTCGGGCATCGTGACGGAACGCGACTATGCGCGCAAAGTCATACTCCTTGGCCGCTATTCCGACGACACTCCGGTGCGCGATATCATGACGGCGGACGTCCAGACCGTCAGCAGCGACAATAACGTACGCCATTGCATGGACCTGATGACGGACAAGCGCGTCCGGCACCTGCCCGTGCTCGAAGAAGGACGGGTCGGGGGTGTCATTTCGATTGGCGACCTCGTCAAGGCAATCATCGAGGAACAGCAGCAGGAAATCGAGCAGCTGGGCCACTACATCAGCGGCTGACCCGTTGCTGTTGTCGCCGCCAGCGGCCGGAACAACGGAATTTTCTGGTCGCCACCGGGTCTGATGCAAACATGCGGCTGCGGTCCCGCGGCGCCGGGTTGCCCGAATCTCATGCCGTTGTACCTTGCCGGCTCGAGTGCGCCTCCCCGCAGGAGATACCGGCGCTCCTTTGAAGCCGCCGTTGCGCGTCGCACAAGCTAGAATTGCAGGATCGTAGAATCCAGGATCGGGGGGTGTCATCGGAGGTATGGCTATGCGCAAACTTCTGGGTGTGGTCCTCGCCGCCAGCCTGGCGCCCGTCTGTTATGGCCAGGGTGCGGACCGGATGAAGAGCGAGACCGGACCGAAGACCGTTATTGGCCCGACAAACCTGCCGTTGCATGATGGCGCCCAGGCGCTACTGGCCGGTGATGCTGATGCAGGCGTCCGGCTGACGCATGATGGCCTGAAGATTGCCACCGGGTTCCGCGAGGAGGAAGCCGCGCTTTCCAACCTTTGCGCCGGCTACATCATGCTTGAGAAATATGATGAAGCACTGAAGTATTGCGAACTGCTATTGCAGCGCAACGACGAAAACTGGCGTGGCTACAATAACCGCGCTGTCATTTACATCAAGAAAGAGCAGTATGAGCAGGCCGAACAGGACCTGCTTCGCGGCGAGGAATTGCGGCCGGGCGCGCACACGCTGAAAGTCGCTCGCGCGATGTACATGGATGCCGTGCATCCTGTTACCCCGGAAATTATCGTCGACGATCGCGATCCGTCGAATGAAGCCGGTGATGAAGAGCCCTGAAGGACGTGTCGTCGTTCTGGCCGGGCTCTGTGCAGTGCTGTGCTGTTCGATCGCACGCGCTGACCCTGACGAAACGGAAGTGACGCACATAACCGATTCGTCAACTGACCGCACGCCGGCGAGAACGACGTTTCCCATTTACCCGCGAATTGCCCGCCGCGACAGGATAGAGGGTGACGCAACGGTGTGTTTCAGGATCGACCTGCTCGGGCGGATTAGAAACGAACATGTGCGCGACGCGACACACCGAATTTTTCGCAGGCCGGCGTTGCGCGCAATACGGCAGTCAAGTTTCGAGCCCCTTGCCGACGGCGAGAGATTTTTGGCCGACTTGACCTGCCGGACCTACCGATTCCGGTTGACGCCGGTACAGGCCGACGACAAGGCAGAGTGAATCAGTCCTGCCCGCGCAGGTCCAGTATGCGGCCTGCGGCCTCGGTCAGGTCGGTGCCGAAGCTTAAGATGCCTTCATCATGCCCCGCCATTATCGCAACACCTTTATCGGCAAAATCGGTATTGGCGTAAAGCCTCGCAAATTCCCGCGCCATCGCAGGCGTGCCGTATGGGACGTCCGGATCCGTTGTCGGCAGCCTGTCGATCAGGCGGTTCCACATGGCAGCGTTGTGTACATGGACAACGCCCGTAATCGCCGGATTCAGTTCGTAGATGGCCGCATGCGTCATGGATTCCGACGACGCCTTCACCTGGCCGCGGCAGCTGACACGATTGGCCACAATGTCGTAGTCCATTACGAGCGCGTAGTGTTCGGGCCCGAGATCGTCAAGATGCCCGGTCTGCGTTCCGCTGATGACGAACTGCCCGGCGCCTGATCGCATGCTGATATTGCCGAAGCCGATACCGAGGTCGGCGTATTCACCGATCAGGCCGGCCTCGTAAAGCGGTTTGCGCCATCGGTTAAGTTCGGCGACCGTTTTTGCGTCCGGCGGCGGCCCGCCCCGCCAGTCGATATTGAACTTGATATAGCCTTCGTCGATCATGAGGCCTTCCTGGCCTGCTCGGGAAACAGTGACGCCAGGCCTTCCGCGGAGGCCGCGCAAACCCCGCATTCCGTAATGAGTCCGGTGACGAGACGGGCCGGCGTGACGTCGAAGGCGAAATTACTGATTGCCGTGTCCGGCAGTACGGTTGCGACATCGACAATGGTGTCGCCATGGCGCCCGCTGACATGCGACACCTCGCGCCCGTCGCGCTCCTCGATCGGTATCTGCATGCCATCGCTTATGGACCAGTCGATGGTCGTCGACGGCAGTGCGACGTAGAACGGCACGTTGTTGTCGGCGGCAGCCAGCGCCTTCAGGTACGTACCGATCTTGTTTGCGACGTCGCCAGTGCGCGTCGTGCGGTCGGTGCCGGTGATGCAAAGATCGACCAGGCCGTGTTGCATCAGGTGGCCGCCGGCATTGTCGACGATCAGCGTGTGCGGCACGCCATTCTCGGCCAGCTCCCAGGCCGTCAGCTGCGACCCCTGGTTCCGCGGCCGCGTTTCGTCGACCCACACATGGACGTCAATACCCTGTTCGTGAGCGAGATAGATCGGCGCGGTTGCCGTGCCCCAATTGATCGTCGCGAGCGAACCGGCATTGCAGTGCGTCAGAATATTCACAGTCGCGCCATCCTTGCGGCGCGCAATCTCCTCGATCAACGCCAGTCCGTGACGCCCGATTCCGAGTGAAATAGCAATATCTTCGTTGCAGATGGCCTCCGCTTCCTGTTTGAGCGTTGCGGTTGCATCATCGCCAGGGTGCCGCTCAAGCGCTGCAAGCGCGCGGTCCACGGCCCAGTGGAGGTTGACGGCCGTCGGCCGCGATTGGGCCAGTTCCGTGGCCGCGCTGCGAATGAAATCGATCTGCGACCGGGAGCGTCCGCTTTCGATTGCCGCGAGGTAAAGGCTCCACGCTGCGGTCGCCCCAATCAGCGGCGCGCCGCGCACCAGCATTTCGCGGATGGCAAAAATGCCATCCCGGTAAGTCTTCAAATCGTGAACGACGTACTCGTGCGGCAGGCGCCGCTGGTCGATGATCTGTACAACGCGGGGGTCGCCCGGGGCCAGCCATATGGTGCGAAATTGTTCTCCCTTCCTGTGCAAGATTGATAATCTCCGCGAATATAAAGTAGTTATTACCAGCTTATTCTAGCGCGAACAGAGGTGTCTTTGCTGCGGGAGCCCGTGCCGCGCACGGATCCATTGCGATTGAACGTGCGTGCTGCCAGAGTGCGTACCGGAAAGGACGGTGAACTGAAAGAGATGAACTGCCGATGAAATGCATGCGGATCAATAGTACGAAGCTCGCCGCACTGCTTTGCTGGCAGCTCGCGTGCCTGCCAGCGGCATATGCCGATGTACAATCGATGGCCGAGTCGGAAGAAGCCGGTATCGATCCGTCCGGAGCGAAGATCGGGCGTATCGAAATCCACCGGGAGAACGTATTCGATACATCGCTGCCGGAGGAGGACAACTGGTTCTACCGGCTTGCCAATCGCTGGCACATACTGACCCGGGAGGAGGTCATCCGCCGGCAGCTGTTGTTTTCCAGCGGTGATAATTGGTCGGGGCGACTCGTCGACGAGTCGGAGCGGCTGCTGAGGCGCAACGACTATCTCTACGATGCGCAGATCGAGCCGGTACAGCTCGAGGACGGCATTGTTGATCTCCGCGTCACGACGAAGGACCTCTGGTCCCTGACGCCGGGATTTTCGGTGTCCCGCTCCGGCGGCGAGAACCGTACACGGCTCTCGATCTCCGAGCAGAACCTGGTCGGTACCGGCACGCGGGTCAAGATGTCCTATACGGACGACGTCGATCGCGAATCGACAAGTGCTGAATATTTCAACAACAACTTCAACGGCGGCTGGGTATCGGTCCTTGCACATATTGCGGACAACTCCGACGGGCAGACCGAGCACCTGCGGTTGCTGCGTCCTTTCTACGCACTGGACACGCGCTGGTCCGCCGGTATTGACTGGTGGCACGACGACGCCGAGGTTGAGTTTTACGATCTGGGCAACGAAGTTGCCGAGTACCGCGAGGACCAGCATGTCGCAAGCGTGTTCGCCGGTTGGTCGGACGGCCTGAAGAACGGCCGGGTCGTGCGCTGGACGGCGGGCCTGGCTCTGGATGAGCACGAATTCTCTGAAACGGCGAGCATGGAGTTGCCGCAACTGATTCCAGGGGACCGCCGGCTCACCTATCCGTTTGTCGGCGTCGAGTACCTGCAGGATCGGTACCAGACCACCAGCAACCGCGACCAGATCGACCGTACCGAGGACTTCTACATGGGAACGCGCCTGGGGGCCCGTCTCGGTTATGCTATTGACGGAGTCGGTTCGGACCGGGATGCGCTGGTCTACAATTTCTCGGCGAGCACGGCATTCGGCTCAATTGACGACAAGGCTCTGCTGCTGGCTTCGTCATTGAACGGGCGCCTCGAAGACGGGCGCGTGGTCAACGCGTTGTGGCACGTTGATGCCCGATACTACCGCCAGCAGTCCAGAAAGCGGCTGTTCTTCATGACGCTGAATGCGACCTACGGCTGGAATCTCGATCTCGACAACCCGGTGCAGCTTGGTGGCGACAACGGCCTGCGCGGCTATCCGCTGCGCTACCAGGTCGGCCGCGGCCGCCTGATTTTCCGCATTGAGGAACGCTACTTCACGGATTGGTACCCGTTCCGGCTGGTGCGCGTCGGCGGCGCGATCTTCGCCGATATTGGCCGCGCGTGGGGCAACAACCCGGCCGGTGGCGAACCGCTGGGCTGGCTGAAAGATATCGGCGTCGGGCTGCGACTTGGCCCGACGCGCGCCAGCGGTAATGACGTCATCCATGTCGACCTGGCATTCCCACTGGATGGCGACGCTTCGATCGATGACGTGCAGATACTGTTCGAGTCGAAGCGCAGCTTTTAGCCGGCATTGTTCGGGCGTTTTCGATCGGCTCCACCACTATCCTTGTGCCATCTTCGTCAGCATCGCCCACGACGCATTGGCTTCCACAATACTTTTCGCCCCCGAGCGTCAGTCAGAGGAGGCCTTGGCCGATTTCAGTGTGTTGGCCATCAGCAGGGCGATTGTCATCGGCCCAACTCCGCCGGGCACCGGGGTAATGGCGCCGGCAACTTTCGCTGCCTCTTCATAGGCAACGTCGCCTGTCAGCTTCGTGCGTTTGCCGTCATCGTCGTCGACCTCGACGCGATTGATGCCGACGTCGATGACGGTGGCACCCGGCTTTATCCAGTCGCCGCGGATCATGTTGGCGCGGCCGACCGCAGCGACCAGGATGTCTGCGTGGCGAGTGACTTCCGGCAGGTTACGGGTACGGCTGTGGCAGATCGTAATTGTCGCATTGGCCTTCAGAAGCAATGCGGCCATCGGCTTGCCGACGATGTTGGAACGCCCGACGATGACGGCGTTGAGGCCGGAGAGATCCTCGCCATGTTGTGCAGTAATCATCAGCATGCAGCCGGCCGGCGTGCATGGAACGAACGCGCGTTCGGTGTCGCCGGCCGTCAGCCTGCCGATATTCTCGAAATGAAAACCGTCAACGTCTTTTTTAGGTGCGATCGCCTGTGTGACCGATTGCTCGTCCAGGTGTGGTGGCAGAGGCAGTTGTACAAGGATGCCGTGTATCGCAGGATCCTGGTTCAGTCCATCGACAAGGCGCAGCAATTCGTCCTGTGATGTGCTCTCCGGCAGAGTGTGCTGAACCGAATGGAAGCCACAACGCTCGGCCGTGCGCTTCTTGTTTCTGACATAGACTTCGCTCGCCGGATCTTCACCGACTATAACGACCGCCAGGCCTGGCTGTATGCCGGTTCGCTCGCGTAGCTCGCGAGTTTCGGATGTGACCGTTTCGGTCAGCTCGGCCGCCATGGCCTTGCCATCGATGACTGACGCTTGCGTCATGGTCTGGTTCCCTGTTCGGTATCGCGCGATGCGGCCGCTGCGACTGGCCGCGCAAAGGCGCAGATACTACCTGTGCGCGACGAACGCCGTAAACCGCCGTTTCAGCATCTGCGGCGCATTATGCGCGCGGTGCTACCATGTAGCGCGAATGGATACAGGAAATCACCATGCACGACAGTTCAACGGGTCCGGAGCGTCAATGACGACAGATTGGCTCGAGCGATGGAAGGAAGGACGGATTGGCTGGCACGAAGCTCTGGGTAACGCGAAACTCAAGGCGCTTTGGCCGGAAGCGGCCGGAGGTCGTCGCGTGCTGGTGCCCTTATGTGGAAAGACTCCGGATTTGATTTGGCTCGCCGAGCAAGGCTGCGACGTCATCGGTGTCGAGCTGTCGCCGCTGGCCGTCGATGCGTTTTTCGAGGAGCAGCGCCTCCCCTTTGATCGTGACGTACTGGGCGGCTTGCCTTGTTACCGGGCGAAGGGCCGGTCGCTTACGATCTGCATTGGCGATTACTTCGACTGGCACGGACCGGTTTGCGGTGCGCTTTACGATCGCGGAGCCCTGGTGGCGGTGCCGGCAGAGCAGCGGCCGGCCTATGTCCGGCAGACAGATTCATTACTTGCCGGCGATGCCGTGAAGCTCGTCATTACGCTGGAATACGATCAGCAGGCCGTCAGCGGACCGCCGTACTCCGTGCCGGCTGCCGAGCTCAAGTCTTTTTGGCCCGACCTTGAACCTGTCAGCACGCACAACGATATTGACAATGGTCCACCGAAGTTTCGCGAGGCCGGTCTGACCGAACTCGCGGAAACAGCCTGGCTGCCAGGCTGGATCAGGGTTCCGGCAGGTAACTGACACCGCCTGGCTATTCACCGCCGGGCGGGCCGTAGAATACGACCCACGCGGCGAAATCCTCGGTGAAATCTTCGAAGCGATGCGCGACACCGGCCGGCACAAACAGTGCTTCGCCGGCCTCAAACGGCAGGCGCTCATCACCGAGCAGGAAAGTACCGCTGCCTGATTGCACGATATAGATTTCGTCCTGTTCATGCGGTTGCTGCGGATCGGCACCCTGCGGCACGTAGTAGCCCAGCTCCAGTGTGCCGTGCGTCAGCAGTACGCCGTAACGGCCGTCGTCAGAGGCTAGTACAGCGCGCTTCGCTTTTTCAGGTGTGTAGCGATCTCTCATTATTTTTTCCGTATATCGCGGACCTGGATGGATTTGGTCTGGCCGTCCTTTGCAAGCCGCTCGCGCTCCTCGAACAATTTGATCGCGGCAACGAGGTCCCGCAATTTTCGATAGCCGTAGTTGCGGGGATCGAACTGTGGCGACTGCTTGGCAATGTTGCTGCCAACAGGACCGAGATCGGCCCAGCCATCATCATCCGATGACGCATCGATGGCATTGCGAACCAGGTCGATAAGCTTCGCATCCTGCTTCAGCTCGTTGGAGCTTTTGCGCGTAATCTTCTGTGGCTCGTCCTCCCGGGCGCGCAACACCTCGGTAAAGATGAACTTGTCACAGGCCGAGACGAACGGATCCGGTGTCTTCTGCTCTCCAAAGCCGTAGACTGTCAGGCCTTCCTCGCGGATGCGCGATGCCAGCCGGGTGAAATCGCTGTCGCTCGATACGATGCAGAAGCCGTCGAAGTTGCCGCTGTACAGCAGGTCCATTGCGTCGATGATCATCGCGCTGTCAGTCGCATTCTTGCCTTTCGTATAGCCGAATTGCTGTATGGGCTGGATTGAATGCACGAGCAGCGATTCCTTCCAGCGCTTCAGGCCCGGCTGTGTCCAGTCGCCATAGATGCGCTTGGAGCTGGCGGTGCCGTACTTGGCAATTTCCGTCATCAGCCCTTCGACGATGGTCGGTTGCGCGTTGTCAGCGTCGATCAATACTGCAAGCCGGTCTGCAGTTTCGGAATTCATGAGTGCTCCCGTCGCGGGGTAGTGGTGGGAATATTCATTGGTATCGCTCGGGGCTCAGCGGATCAACAAGCTCGCAAATACACTGATCCACATCGCAATGAGAACGGCGAGACTCAATACGAACAGGCGAAACCTCAGCAGTACCTTGTTTGAACCAAGATGCACGAAACTGTGCACGATACGCAGCGCAACATACAACCACGCGAGAAGTTGCGGCAACCACCCGGACTGGCCGGTTGCGAAAGCAATGATGACAATGGCGTAAAACAGGACTGGAGCTTCATAGAGATTGACCAGGTGACGGGTATGCACGCGCAATTTCTCAGGCTCTTCCGCACCCTGGTACGTCTTGTAGAAACGCGGGTCAATCTCACCATTTTTGACGGCGGCAAAGCGCAGTGCGCCAAGACGAAATTGCACGAACATCGTTAGTGCGAACATCACAAAGGCGGGGTAGAGAATATTCATGACATTACTCCGGGC
>CAZLNH010000264.1:0-18065 GCA_964560775.1 uncultured Woeseiaceae bacterium
GCCAGGCGTGTGCTTGGCGCAGGCGTTTCGCTGCCGACGATGCGGTCCTCGATGTCGCGCGGCCGGGTCGTCGCCCCGATGCGGTAGGGATAGTCGCCGCAAAGGAGCTCGTAAAGAAGTAAGCCCAGGCTGTAGACATCGCTCGCCGTCGTCACCTTTTGACCGAGAATTTGTTCCGGGCTCGCGTGCCGCGGCGTCAGCAGGCGGGCGTCGTAGAGCGTGGCATTGCCACCGCCCGGGCGGCTGTCGTCAATGAGCTTGGCGATGCCGAAGTCGAGCAGTACCGGCAGGCCATCGGCGCTGACGAGAATGTTCGACGGCTTGATGTCACGGTGAATGACCAGGTTCCGGTGTGCATAGTCGACCGCCTCACAAACCTGCAGGAATAGCGCGAGCCGATCGTCAACACCGAGCTGGTGCCGGTCGCAGTAGCCATCGATCGGGATGCCGTCGATCAGCTCCATGACCAGGTACGGCACGCCGTCGTCTGTTTCACCGCCGTCGATCAGCCGTGCGATGCACGGGTGGCTCAGGTTGGCAAGGATCTGGCGCTCGGCCAGGAACCGGCCCCGCAAATCTTCGGTCGTCAGCGCGGTCGGCAGCAGCTTGACGGCCACCTCCTGCCTGTACTGTTCGTCCGAGCGGCGAGCCCGGTAGATCACACCCATGCCGCCTTCGCCGATGTGTTCCTCGAGCGTGTAGTTTCCGGCACTGACGCCGCGCCAGCGATCCGGCTGACCGGCACTCAGCGTACCGGCTGCGCGGCCAATTGCGTCACCGATCGTGTCGGTGCCGGCATCCCCACGCAGCAGGTCGATGACAAGCGTACGCAGCTCAGGCTCGTCCGTGCAGTGACGCTCGACGAATGCCGCTCGCTCTGCCGGCGGCAGGTCGGCGCAATCGAGAAAAAGGGTCTCGGCGCGTTGCCAGAGCTCAGCGTCCATCGGACCGTTCCCCCAGCCGGCTTCGCAACCAGGCCTTGGCGGTGCGCAGGTCCTGGTGGACTGTCGACTCGGCGATCTCCTCGACGTCGGCAAGTTCGGCGTAGGTCAGGCCGGCGAAGTAATGCATTTCGAGAATCCGCGCCTTGCGCTCGTCGACGGCTTGCAGGTCCTCGAGCGCCGTATCGAGCTCGATGATCTCCGCAAAGTCGCCGTCGTCGCCGTGCGCCATGCCTCCCTCGAGCGTCACGCGGAGCGCGTCCCCGCCGCGCTTGGCCGCATTGCGCGCGTTGGCATGGTTCACGAGTATCCGCCGCATCATGCGCGCCGAGAGCGCATAGAAGTGATTCCGGTCGTGCCAGTCGATGTCGGTGACGATCAGCCGCTGGAAGAGCTCGTTGACCAGCGCGGTTGGCTGCAGCGTGTGCCCGCCCGATTCGCCGCGGAACATCTTCTCCGCCAGCGCGCGTAGACGCTCGTAGACGAGCGGTGTCAGTTCGTCGAGTGCTGCCTCGTCGCCTTCCCGCCAGTGCAGCAGCAACCGGGTAATGTCGTTGTTTTTATTCACGCCGAAGCCCTGCCCCGCCCGTGACCTTTATTGGACAGTAATTGCGAGGGGGAAACAACCGAGGCCCGCGTTCGCAAGCTGCTGCATACGATTTACGTTCAGGGGTGACGCCGCAACAAACCGTTTCGCGGTGGCCTTGCGGGTTATGTTGCGTGAGCCCCGCTAGTGGCTGTCGCTGAGCAACGTGCGTTGCACGACATCGCGCACGTTCGCCGGAACGAAGGGTTTGTCGAGACGTTCATTCCCGACCCGGTCCAGGAACGCCCGGGCTTCAGGCGTGAACGCGCCACCGGAGACGAAAACCACGCGCCCGGCAAGCTGCGGAGACTGCCGCGTCAGCTCCGCAAAGAATTCCATGCCTGACATCTCCGGCATCATGAGATCCGAAAAAATGACATCGAAGTGCTTGCCGGAGGCGAGGAGTTCGAGCGCCTCTCCGGCAGTCGTCACGGCAGTGACCTCATGGTCGCGCAGAACACGCCGAAAAATTTGCCCGATGGCAGGTTCATCATCAACTACGAGGACGGCCGCGCAAGCGAGATCTTCCTTCGTCGGGCTCGACGAGACAGCGGCCGTTTCCTGAGCGGTTGCCGCCGCCGGAAGCACCACCCGAAACGTAGTGCCGCGCCCCACTTTGCTGTCGACTCCGATCTCCCCGCCCAAACCAGTAACAATGGTGTGGCAAATGGAAAGGCCGAGGCCTGTGCCGACACCTACCGGCTTCGTCGTAAAGAACGGGTCGAAAATGTGCTTGACCACGTCCGGTGCTATTCCGGCACCAGTATCTGAAACCTGGATCACGGCTCTACCTTGCGCGTCAGTCGACGTCTCGAGCCGAATCTCGTGCGCAGCCGCGTCACCTTCGGGCAGTGATTGGGCGGCGTTGATGAGGAGATTGATGAATACCTGCCCGAGGCGAGCTTCGTCCGCCTCGACGCGCGGGATATCGCCGTAGTCTTTGACGAGTCGCGCCCGATGGCGGATCTCATTGAAGGTCATGTTGACGGACAGCTCCAACAGCGGCATTACCTCGATGATGGCGCGCTGCTCCTCTTCAGCACGGGAGAATGCTTTGAGCCCCCGAATGATCTTTCGAATGCGTTCAGCTCCCGCCTGAGCATCAATGATCATCTCCCTCAGTTCATCGTGCGCCAAAGATGACGGGTCGCCAGGATTTCGCAGCTCCTCCAGCGCCAGAGTGAGGTTAGTTGTAACGAAAGCGAGCGGATTGTTGATTTCGTGTGCCACGCCCGCGGCCAACGTCCCGACGGATGCCATGCGATCGGCGAAGATTAGCTGGCGCTGCAGGTTCCGCTGGAGCTCTTCGGCCTCAGCGAGACGCTGCTCGTCCCGCTTCTGCTCTGTGACGTCGCGCGCTACTGCATAGACGAGCTCCCTTGCGTTGTCGGCAACGGATCTCCATTCAAACCAGCGAAACGATCCGTCTTTGCACAGGTATCGGTTGGTGAGGGGGCCCATTGTCGCTCCCGATCGCAAGCGTTCGCGGCCGGCGAGTGTCATCTCGCGGTCTTCGGGGTAAACAAATTCTACCGAAGGCCTCGCCATTAACTCTTCGATACTCCAACCCAGAGTCCTTGTCCAGGAAGGGCTGAGCCGCTTGAAGTAGCCATCCAGCCCGGCCACACAAACATTGTCGAGGGACATCTCGAAGAAGTCGTCAACGCCAAACGGCTCCTCGGGAAGGGGGTCAGCCAATCGTACGCGATACTGCTCGGGGTTCGGGGGGGACATGCCATCCAGTTTACTGATGATCGCTTCCGTGGCACGACCGATCAGTACTCATTTCTGCATCGGGCCGGAAGCCGGCGCACAACAACACTTACAGATGGTCCTCAATGAATTCCGCGACCGCGCGCAGCGCCTGCAGCCGGGTCACATATCCCGAAAGGTAGTGATCCTCACCATTCAGCTTTACCAACCTGGTTTCCTTGTCGGCACGTCGCAGCGCCCTGTGCATGCGGGTACTCTGTTTGAACGGTACTATCGCATCGTCGCGACCGTGCACCAGCAGCACCGGCGAGCGAAAATTCATAGCAAAATTAATCGGAGACCCGTCGTCAAGCGTTTCGTCACGTGCCTCCTTCACACCGAACTGCTTCTTCCAGTACCGCGTGGCACGTGATTGCTCGCCCGTCAACCTGAGCTGGTGGTCGAGCATCGACTTCAGGTCGCTCACACCGGAAATCGACACGAGACAACGGTAGTCGTACGGCGAAAAGGCGCCAGCCGCGAGTGCCGCGTAACCGCCATAACTGATTCCAACCATGCAGACACGCTGGCCATCAACGAGACCGGCATCAACCAAGTGCCGGACACCGTCATCCAGATCCGAGGACATCGCGGCGCCCCACTGACCCTTGCCGGCCCTGCGCAGGGCCGCTCCGAACCCGGCGGATCCGCGAAATTGCGGTTGCAACACGACGATGCCGCGGCTGGCGAAATATTGTGCCATCCAGTCGAAACCGTATCGGTCGTAGGCTTCCGGCCCGCCGTGGGGAAAAACGATCAGCGGGGCGTTGCCCGCATTTCGAACGTCGGCACGTGCGGTGACCAGCGCCGGAATAGTAAGGCCATCCTGTGCCTCGTATCGCAGCACCGACGTTGGCGCGACGGCTTCGGCCGGAATGCCGGCGCGACTGGTGAAAAGCAACCGGGGTTCGGACGAATCCGGCTCGACGATCAGGTACGCACCGGCGGTCCATCCACCCGAGGCCTCGAATACCAGGTAACGGAAGTCCGGTGACCAGTCCACGAGGTAGGCGGCGGTGGTCGGCAACGATGCCTGCGCGGTTCGCACCCGCCTTGTCAACTCCGCATCCTGAAACTTGTAGCGCGGGAAGAAGCCGGCGAATTGCACGCCGTGCACTCGCCGTTCGAAGTCCATAAGTGCGTAGTCGATATCGGCACCTTCGTCTTCAAAAAGGACGGCACCGGGACGGCCATCGTCGAGGCGCATTTCCAGATAAACATTGAATTCGGCTCCCAGCTGGCGCATTGCAACGACCAGCGACTGCCGGTCAAGGCCGAGGCCGACAATGTCGTAGGCGGGCTTGAACGGCCCTGACTCATAAACGAGTGTCCGCGTATCATCGTTCCACCGCCAGATACGTTGCACTTCCTCGCGCTCGTCAAACTCCTCCTGTGCAATGATCCGGCCGTCCCGATCAACGAACCAGTCCACCGTGTCGGTGGTTCCTTTCTCCAGCAGTCGTCCGTCCGGATCGGACGGAGTGATCTCAAAGAGTCCGTAGGTGGGCGTCCTGCCTGCTCCACGCTGCACATATGCCGGCATGTACAACGCGCCACTTTCGGGACTGTAGCCGACGATACGCCCGAGTCCCGTCTGCAACGGGTAGACGTCAGATGACTTCATCAAGAGCTCGCGCAGTTCGTTCGATTGCACGTCGTAGGTAAAGCTGCCGCTGATCCTGAGCTTTAGGCGCGCCGCAGGGACGAGATCGGACTCGGCGGCGTACAGCAATAGCTTGTCCCGGTCGAGAAAGCGCAGGCTGCGCAGTCGCGTCTTCGATCCGTCGATCGCTGCGATGCCCTCGCCGGCGGCCCGATCGACGACGATTACGGCGTCCATTTCGCTACTCGTGCGCCGGAACGCAATACGGCTACCGTCGGGCGAGATGGCAAGGCCGCTCACAGCGGGCAACTGGCCATAGGTTTCGAGCGGCACTTCGGCACAGCCATCGATCGTCCAGAACATTGCGAGGACGAAGCTCAGCACCAGCTCGATGCTTCCGCCTGTGAGCCGTGAGCTTGAATGCCGGCTTCGGGCATTGCGCACCACGGACGTTTCGGGTGGGAATCGCATTGCTACCGATTGTTGGCGCAATGCTCCATGGTTGCAAGCCGATGTGGCAGGTGTGCACCAGGTACGCGATCTCCTCGAACTTTAAACGCGCCTGGATTCCCCTTCGAATCCCGTGCGTTATTCCATCTCGAACCGGAACAGGTTACGCAGGCCGTTAGTTGCGCGGGGAACGCCGTCCACGACACGCGCCTTGAATCGGAATCGCTGTGCCGCGCGTAATGCGGCTTCCTCGAAGCCGCGATGGCTGGACTCGATGGTGCGGACATTGCTGACGTTGCCGTCCGGAAGTACATCGAATTCGACCAGCACCCAGCCTTCCACGCCGCGTTGCGCCATGACCGCCGGGTACGTGGGTTGCACGCGTATGATCGCGACGAGGGGGCCGTCCGAGGCGCGACTATCTATCGCGTCGCGGACGAGATGGGGTAGAACCGGGGTTCCCGGGCCGACGGCGATGACGATCTTGTCTCCATTGTCACGATCCGGCCGGGGAGGCGCCAGCGGCGGATCGAACGCATCACGTCGCAGCGGCGGGTCGACGGTCGTCTGCACGTCCGTTTCCTCGTCGATGCGGATGAACGTCAGCGTGCCCGTCCGGCTTGGGTCGCTGGCGGCGCCGGGCTGCATCGCGATCAGTCGGTCCATAAAGAACAGCAGCGACAGGGTAACGAGTGCACCGCTCGAAACTGCGTATAAGTATCGGCCCGTCATGAGGAAATCCTCGCTGTGGTGTCCCGCCACCGCAACCATACCTTGATCTACGAGGTATAATACATACATTGAACCGCGATGTATAGAATTACAAAAGAGGTGCCCTCATTTCCAATACTTTGGCGGGCCTGAAAATTCGGAACTGCCCATATGCAACGCGACAAATGAACAGCATTGCTACGCGGACAGCGCGCGTTCTGTCGTTCAGCAGCAGCGGGTCCGGCAGCCTCCGCGGTAACGCGCATCCTGGCGTTCGCGAAAGAATGTGGCGTAATCCGGGACAGGCTGTTCCGGATGTTGCTCCTTCAGGTGTCGTACGTAATTCTCGTAGTCCGGCACGCCGCAGCACAGGCGAGCGCTCTGCATCAGCCGCCGCCATGCGTTATGGGCGATTGATACAAAACCGGTAACCTTTCGCGGCGCGTCCATCAGACTTCCACCTCCTGTGGCTGGAGCGCTACGTAGGCGGTTTCCCGATCAGTGCGGACGCCGACGTTCCGCGCCTTTGCGATGGCCTTGATCGAATACAGCAGCACGGCAAACACCACGAACATGAATACCGCAGTCAAAGCCGCATTGATGTAGTTACTGATCATTACCTGCTGCATCGCGCCGAAATCCGCCGACGGCGGTATCAGCTCATCCGCCGCGATCGCATGCCGGTAGCGGTTCGCCTGCGCGAGGAAACCGACAGACGGATTGGAATCGAATAGTTTTATCCAGCCTGCGGCGGTAGTGCAGGTCAGCAGCCACACCGTGGGCAAGATCGAGACCCACGCGTAACGGTCACGCTTCATCTTGAACAGCACCACCGTGCAGAGCATCAGCGCGATGCCGGCAAGCATCTGGTTTGCGATGCCGAACAGGGGCCACAGCATGTTGATGCCACCCAGGGGATCGGTTACGCCCTGATACAGGAACCAGCCCCACAGTCCGACGCAGCCCGCAGTCGCGATCAGGTTGGGCCCCCATGCATCTGTGCGTTTGAGCGGCGGCACGAAGTTGCCGAGCAGGTCCTGCAGCATGAATCGCCCCGCGCGCGTGCCGGCATCTACAGCAGTCAGGATGAAGAGTGCTTCGAACAGGATCGCGAAGTGATACCAGAATGCCATCATCCCGTCGCCCGGCAATACGGCGTGCAGGATCTGGGCGATGCCGACGGCCAGTGTCGGAGCTCCGCCGGCACGTGACAGGATGCTGTTCTCCCCGATCTCTGCAGCGGTGGCCGTCAACATGTCCGGCGTCACCGCGAAGCCCCAGCTCGATACAGTCGCCGCCACAGTTGCAGCGTCAGTGCCGATGATCGCGGCGGGGCTGTTCATCGCGAAATATACACCAGGGTCGATGATCGACGCGGCGACGATTGCCATGATCGCGACGAACGATTCCATCAGCATTCCGCCGTAGCCGATATATTGCGCATGCGTTTCGTTCGCCAACAGCTTGGGCGTAGTTCCGGAAGAAATGAGCGCGTGAAAGCCCGACACCGCGCCGCAAGCGATGGTGATGAACAGGAACGGGAACATGCTGCCCTTCCAGACCGGACCGGAGCCGTCGGTAAACCTGGTCAGCGCCGGCATGCGTAACTCGGGCATGACGATGAGAATGCCGATGGCCAACGCAAAAATAGTGCCGATCTTGAGGAACGTCGACAGGTAATCGCGCGGCGCAAGCAGTAGCCAGACCGGCAGCACCGCAGCGACGAAACCGTATGCCACCAGCATCCAGGTAATCTGGATGGCGGTAAATGTGAACGCCGGGCCCCAGGTCGGATGCGCCGCAACTTCGCCGCCGAACCAGATCGCGGTCAGCAGCAGGATAAATCCGACAACGGAAATTTCGCCGATCCTTCCCGGCCGGATGAGACGCATGTAAATGCCCATGAAAATCGCAATGGGGATGGTCGCGATCACCGTGAACATTCCCCAGGGACTCTCCGCCAGTGCTTTCACCACAATCATCGCCAGCACCGCAAGGATGATGATCATTATCAGAAACGCACCGATCAGCGCGATGGTGCCGGGCGTTTGCCCCATTTCCTCGCGCACAAGATCGCCCAGCGAGCGGCCATCGCGGCGGCTCGAGATCACCAGCACCAGGAAGTCCTGGACCGCTCCCGCCAGCACGACGCCGACGATCAACCAGAGCGTTCCGGGCAGATAGCCCATCTGCGCCGCCAGCACCGGCCCGATGAGCGGGCCGGCGCCGGCGATCGCGGCAAAGTGGTGGCCGAACAGCACATGCCTGTTGGTTGGCACGTAATCCAGACCGTCGTTGTGCACGAACGCCGGCGTGGCCCGCGTTGCATCCAGTTCCAACACTCTGCCGGCAATGAAACGCGCGTAGAAGCGAAAAGCGACGAGATAGATCGCGACTGCTGCGGTAACGATCCACAGCGCGTTGATGGGCTCTCCCCGCCGCAATGCCACGGTTGCAAAGCAAACGGCGCCGATCAGCGCCAACGCAGCCCAGGCCAGTTTTGCCAATCCACCTTGCATGAGTGACCCCCTGTTTCAATCCTGGTAGCGGACCCTTTGTCGCTGGAGCGTCACGTCCGCCAGGTATACGCGGCGTGTCGCCGTCAACCACCGTGACCGCCGAATTCACCAGCGCTTCGGGGATCGCCGGCCTGGCCGCATTCGCGCAAGAGCACTTCGACCGGCTTTGCTCTAAGTGGTTGTATAGCCTACAAAAAAATAGCGCGCCGGACTATATCATTAGATCCGCCATACAGCTAGACTGCCCGGTCTCGAAAGGGCGCCGCCGGCTCCCCGGGCAGTCTTTTGCACCGCCCAACACGAAGCACCAACCGGTTGCAAACCATGCAACTTTTTGAGGCATGTCTGTGTCGGAAGGATCGGTGCTCGAGGTAACACTTCGTGTTCATAAAAATCCGAACCGTCCGCCGCGCAGGTGTGGCGTTCATCCTGGCGTTTTCGATAATCAGCGTTAGCGCCTGCAACGACGGTGCCGGCAGCACGCCCGAGCAGGCCGTTGCCGAGCCATTGCTGCTTTCGCCAGACGACCTCATTACCGTGAACCGCAGCGTGCTCGCGTCGGGCCCTTTGATTACAGGGTCAATCGAACCCGAGCGTCGCGCCGACCTGCGGGCGGAAGTCCCCGCGGTGGTACTTGCCGTGCTGAAGGAGAACGGTGATCCGGTCCTCCACGGCGACCTGTTGGTGCGCCTCGACCAGACCGCCATTCGCGACGCCCTGACATCGGCCGAGGCGTCGGCACGTGCCGCCGCCCTGGCTTATGAGCAGGCGGAGCGCCAGTACCAGCGCATGGTCAAGTTGCTGGAGGAAAATGTCGTCTCGACCCAACAACTGGAAGACGCCGAGATTCAACGCAACAGCGCGCAGAGCGAAACGGAGGCGGCACGCACGCGGGTTGTGACCGCCCGCCAGCAAATGGAACGCACCGAAGTGCGCGCACCGTTCGAAGGTCTCGTGAGCAACCGCAAGGTATCTGCAGGTGATACGGCGTCCGTTGGCAAGGAGCTCATGCAGGTCATCGATCCGGCCAGCATGCGCTTTCAGGGTCGCGTGTCCGCCGACAGCATCGGCGAGGTGGCCGCCGGCCAGAGCGTGCATTTCCGCATCCAGGGCTTCGGCGAAGTCGACTTCGCCGGCATCGTGACGCGAGTGAACCCTGCCGCCAGTGCTACGACGCGCCAGGTGGAGGTTCTGGTGAGCTTTGCAGATCCCGAACAGATGCCCGGGGTGGCGGGGCTGTATGCCGAGGGCCGGATTGAAGCGCACCGTACAGCGCGGTTGGCCTTGCCTGCCGCGTCGATACAGCACGAGGGCGACCAGGCCTTCGCCTGGCGTCTCAGGGACGGCAGCTTGCAGCGCGTGCCGCTCGATCTTGGCGCGCGTGATGAGCGCAACGGTCACTTTGCAGTGCGGGGTGGCCTCGCCGAAGGAGACACGGTGCTGCGCTACCCGGGGTCGACCCTCAAGGACGGCCAGGCGGCAGAGTTCGCGAACGGCCTGCAATCGCTCACGATGATTGCGGAAGACTGAGTCGTGCTGATCTCCGATTACAGTATCCGGCAGCCGGTGACCACGGTTGCGATGATCATCGTGCTCATGTGCCTCGGGCTGCTGGCGCTAAAAAATCTTCGCGTCAACCAGATCCCCGACGTCGAAGAGCCGGTGATGGTGGTCAATTTCCCGTACCCGGGCGCGTCGCCGGAAACCGTCGAGCGCGAGATCGTAAATCGCGTCGAAAAGGCGCTGGTGAGCATTCCGCAGGTCTACGAGATTCGCTCGACCTCCTCGGAAAGCAATGCCCGCATCGTCATCATCTTCGACTTCAAGAAGGAGATGTCGGAAGCTGCTGACGAGATCCGCAACGCCATTGCCTCGGTGCGCTACAAGTTGCCGGTGGAGATGCGCGAGCCGGTACTGTACCGCCTCGATCCGTCGGCGGAGCCGATTATGAACCTGGCGCTTTCGTCGAACCGGCAATCGCACGCCGGGATATCGCGCCTGGCCGAAGACGTGCTCGCCGATCGCCTGCGCAGTCTCGACGGCGTAGCGGTGGTGGAAGTTGACGGGGCGCTGCACCGCGAGCTGTCAGTCCTGTTGCATGCCCGGAAATTGCGCGAGTTCAACGTTTCAGTGGGCGAGGTAGTCAACGCACTGCGGGCGCAGAACACCAACGCGCCGGTGGGTCGTGTCAAAGGCCCCCTCGACGAACAGAACATCCGCCTGGTCGGCCGCATCGAATCGCCGCTGGAATTCAACGACGTGGTGCTGAAGCGCCAGGGCGACGAGATCGTGCGGCTCGGCCATGTAGCGACGGTCGAGGACGGCTTCGCGGAGCCCGACAGTTACAGCATGCGTAACGGTCATCCGAATGTGAGCCTGTCGGTGGTGCGCTCGCGCGAGTCCAGCACAGTGACGGTTGCCGAGCGCGTCCGCGAGGAAGTGGCCAGGATCAACGAGACCCTGCCGGAGGGCACGCAGCTCGAAGTGACCTATGACGGAGGTGAGGACGCTGCCAATTCGCTGGCCAACGTCACCCACGCGCTGATCTTCGGTGCCGGCCTCACGATTTTCGTGGTGTACGCCTTTCTCAATTCCTGGCGTTCCACGCTGATCACCAGCCTGTCGCTGCCGACTTCGGCCATCGCAGCGTTCATCGCCATATGGCTGTGCGGCTTCACGCTGAACTTCATGACACTGCTCGGGCTGTCGCTGGCTATCGGCGTTCTTATCGACGACGCGATCGTGGTCAGGGAAAACATCGTTCGTCATATGGAGCGCGGGGCAGATCGCGTTACTGCCGCGCGCCAGGGTACCGCAGAGATCGGCCTCGCGGTCACGGCAACGACGCTGTCCATCGTCGCGGTATTCGTGCCGGTCGCCTTTATGGGGGGTACCGCCGGCGAGTGGTTTCGTCCGTTCGCCGTCACCGTGGCGGCGTCGGTGCTGGTCAGCCTGCTGGTTGCATTCACACTCGATCCGATGCTGTCTGCCTACTGGGGTGACCCGCCAAACTACCGGCAGCGCGAAAGACGGGGTCTGGGCAGGTATTTACAGCACTTCAACGAGTGGTTCGATCACCAGTCGGATCGATACGGCAGCGTCATCTCCTGGGCGCTGCAGCACCGCAAATGGATGGCCGGGATTTCCGTGCTCGCCCTGGTTGCGGCGCTGGCGCTGCAAGGCACCTTGGGCGGCAGTGAATTCGTACCGAAGGCCGACTACGGCACCATCGCGGTCGAAATCCGCACACCATCGAGCACCAGCCTCGAATATACGCGTGACAAGGTGGAACAGGCCGCGGAGCTCGCACGCACGATGCCGGAAACGAAGGCGACCAACTCGCGTGTATACGCCGGCGGCGGGCGCATCTACGTTGACTTTGGAGACAGGGACCAGCGTAGCCGCTCCTCTTTTGATATCGCGACTGATCTACGCGTGTTGCTGAAGCGCCTGGTCGGCGCCGAATACGTGGTGCTTGACGATCTCAATAACGGCGCGCAGAAGCCGGTACAGATCCGGTTCTACGGCGACGATTCGCGCCGCCTCATGGAAATCACCGATCAGTTCATGAATCAGGTGCGAGGAATCCCGGGCGCGGTCGATGTAGGTCTCTCGGAACAGGATCCAAAGGACGAGTTGCGCATCGAGCTCAAACGTGGACTGGCAAACCAGCTCGGCATCTCCATGGCCGATGCCGCGCAGACGCTGCGCGTTGCGTTCGCCGGCGTGGAAGTGGGTGATTGGGTGGATCCCGTGGGCGAAGCACGCGATGTCGCAGTGCGCTTGCATCCCGATGACCGCGTCAATGCGAGCAATATCGAGCAGCTGCCGGTCGCGTTGTCGGGCACCGACATGCTGGTGCCGCTCGAGCAGATTGCGACCATTACCCTCGACAAGGGGCCGGCACGAATCCAGCACCTGGACGGCAAACGCACGGTCACTGTCTCTGCGAACGCCGAAGGACGGTCGTCGGGGGAAGTCACGGCAGATGCCATGAAGCTGGCCCAAGCCATCGAGTTTCCGGAAGGTTACGGCCTGTCCCTGGGCGGCGCCTCGCGCGATCAGGAAGAAGTGTTCAGCGAGATGTTTACCGCCCTCTTCCTGGGGATAGGCGTCATGTACCTGGTGCTGGTCATGCAGTTCGGTTCGTTCACCGCGCCGGTCCCGGTAATGCTGTCGCTACCGCTGTCACTGATCGGCGTCGTGCTGGCGTTGCTTGCGACGGGTGGCACACTAAACCTGATGAGTTTCATCGGCGTCATCATGCTCATGGGGCTCGTTGCGAAGAACGCCATCCTGCTGCTCGACTGCGCGCGCAAGGAAGAAGCGCAAGGCGTCGATCGAGAGGAGGCGTTGATGCATGCGGGACGTTTGCGATTGCGCCCCATCCTCATGACTACGTTCGCGCTCATCGCGGGCATGACACCGGTCGCGATCGGTCTGGGCGAAGGCGGTGAGTTTTATCGACCGATGGCCGTCGCCATCATCGGCGGGGTAATTACCTCGACCTTCCTCACGCTGCTCGTCATTCCGACCTTCTACGACAGTATCGAGATTGCGCGCGAAAGGGCTGTGCTGAAAGCCAGGGCGCGTGCAGCACTGATCAATCCCGCGCTGGCGTTCGTGGTGACCGCTGTCGAAGCCCTGTTCGCCCTGACGTTGCTGCGCGCCCTGTATCGCGCGCTGCGTTGGTTGATTCGTTTGGCTCCTGCCGAACACCCCGTCGAAAAGGCGACACGCCTCGTCGGTTTCGAAGTGCCGGTGGGGTTCAAGACGAATGGGGCGGGAGCCCGGCATCGGCGCATAGTGACGGTCGCGCCTGGCAGCGTGCCCGCGCCTGGCGGCGCCGGAGTGGCGTAAGTCGCTCTGCGGCGGAGTCAGGCACGGTTACCCGGAGTGAGCCCAGGGAACCGTCGCTATTTAATGTCAGTGTGATCATGCCTGCATTACCACCACAATGGATTTCATGTATTGTGCGAGGCCTCGGGCATGGCGCGCAAATTCCGTTTTCGACAATTGCTCGCGATTTCGTTTGCAATAGGCGAAGAGCCAGTCGGCGCCTGAGCAAACTGTTACGTGCAGGAAGCTCCTAAAACTAAAAGGACGAACGTCTGACCTCTGGAATCATCGGGCTCAAGCAGCGGCGCAATGCCCTCGCTTTCTGGCTCGGCACGCTCGTCGTCACTGCCGGCGTCATCCTGCACTTGCCCATGTTTCTGATGGCCGAGGACAGGGATTACGTCATGACGGGCATGCCGATGGACGCCGCTATGCTGTGGGGCATGGTGCTCATCGTCGCGGGCATCGTCCTGACGGCCTGGGGGCTACTGCCGAAGCAGCTCGCCGCAAATGCACGGGTCATCGAAACGATTGCGCCGCCGGAGGATGCTCCGTTGACGCCGACCCACTGGTGGATGTCAGCGCTGCTGGCGCTTGCACTGGTCATTGACATCATGAAGCCTGCGTCGCTTGGCTTCGTCACACCGGGCATGCGCCTGGAGTACGGGATGGACGGGGCGATGGTAGCGTGGCTGCCGTTCGCGGCGCTGATTGGGACAGCTGCCGGTTCGTTCATTTGGGGCGCGCTGGCCGACATCTACGGGCGGCGGGCGTCGATTCTCCTGTCATCTGTAATTTTCATCGGAACGTCAATTTGCGGCGCCATGCCGGATTTCTGGTGGAATGTGTTCATGTGCCTGCTTATGGGCCTGGCGGCCGGCGGCATGCTGCCGGTGACGTATGCCCTGCTCGCGGAGATTATGCCAACGAAACACCGCGGTTGGTGCCTGGTGCTGATCGGCGGCATTGGCGCGGTCGGCGGCTACCTCGCTGCGAGCCTGCTGTCGGCGCTGCTGCAGCCGGAGTTCGGCTGGCGAATCATGTGGTTCCTCAACTTGCCGACCGGGTTACTCCTGATTTTTCTACGCCCTTTCCTGCCGGAGTCGGCGCGCTTCCTGCAGCAAATGGGACGCGGCGCGGAGGCGCGCGCAATGCTCGCGCGGTTCGGCGCGCGACTCGCCGATGATGCGCCGGGCACCCCGGGGCCGCAGATCGAGGACCAGCCGCACCTGCCCCCGATCGAAGCGCAGCACCTGGGCATCACCCTGGCACTCACGATCTCGGCACTGGCCTGGAGCCTCGTCAATTTCGGGCTTTTGCTATGGCTCCCCGGGGAGCTGGTGTCGGAAGGGCGAACCGTCGGCTCGTCGAGCGTTATCATCGCGCAGTCGACGCTGATCGCAGCGCCGACGATCGTCATCAGTACCTGGCTATACAGCCGCTGGAGCACGAAAGGGTCCCTCGTCATCATGCTGTTCCTGATGACGCTTGGCCTGCTCGGGTTTCTCGCCCGCAGCGGCGGCGTCGAGTGGCTTGCGAACCCTGTCGGGCCACTTGTGCTGGTCATCGTCGGTTCCTGTGGCGTGATCTCCATCCTTCTGCCGTACACCGCCGAGAACTACCCGCTGGGCGTACGCGGGCGCGCGACTGGCTGGGTGGCGGGCTGCAGCAAGCTCGGCGGCGTCCTGGCGCAGGGACTGACCATCGTTGGCGTCGTACCGCTGTTCGGCACGGTCGCCCTCGCCATCATCGTGCCAAGCACGCTGTCCCTCGTCCTGATCCGCATCTTCGGACGCGAGACTCGCGGCAGGGACCTGCGGCAGCTCGAGGCAAAACAGCAGGCGTAAGCCCGGCGGGAAGCGCCCGACAGCAGGCGAAGGCAACCCGTTATCGTGTTCGTTTGGAGTACAGCCTCATCAGCGGCGTGACTGTTATGCCATGCAGCAGGATGGACAGGGTAACCGCAATAAGTACGACGGACACCAACGTGACAGCGAGCGACGTCTCGAGCCCGTGTTGAATCGCGTACATCAGATAGTACAACGAGCCTATGCCACGTACCCCGAACCAGCCGATCGTCGCCTTGGTCGCAAACGTTCCCTCACTGCCGATCAGGCCGAGTAAAACGCTGATGGGGCGAATCACGAAGATGAGGACAACGGCCACCGCGACGTAGCCGAACTGCCATGAATCGGCAAAAAGCATGCCGCCCAGAAGGATCAGCAAAACGACTTCGCCAAGCCGCTCGAGTTGCTCTACAAACCCCAATGAAACCTTCGCCATATGGGTGCCATTCCCGCTGCTGCTCGAACCGGCGCGCTTTTCCCCAACGGCTTCTTTCCGCTCTTTGGCTACCACTCCGAATCGCATCTCCGTCCGGTGGAACACGAATGCCGCCGCGAAGACGGCCAGGAATCCGTAGCCAAGCAAAAGGATACTCAGCCCGTAGGAAAGCGCGATCAATCCCAACCCAAGGAAATCCTCGGTGAATTCGCTGTAGATGCCGCGCGCTACGAGACGACTCGTCACCCAGGCGGTGGCCGCCCCGAGCAGAGCACCGACGCCAAGCCCGCTGGCACTGGCCCACAACACGTCGACCAACCACCACCGGCCGAAATGATCCCCGATATCGTGTAATCCCAACAAGCCCAGGCCAAGCATCACCATGGGAAACGCGGTGCCATCGTTCATTCCCGCTTCGCCGGTAAGTGCAAACCGCAGTCGATCGTCATCGCCGGTATCCCGGATCTGCACATCAGTGGCGAGGACGGGGTCGGTGGGCGCGAGGATTGCACCAAGCAAAACGGCGGCACCGAGCGGTAGATCCAGCAGCGCAACACCGACCAGCGCGGTGAGCCCCACCGTCGTTAACATCGACACCGTTGCCAGGCGGAATGGCATCCACCAGATGCCTGCACCCATCGGCGCGGCGAGCTTGAGACCCGCCGCAAACAGGGAAACGATCACCGCCACTTCGGTGATGATTTCCAGCAGTGCGGAGTGTTCGACCGGGTTGAAGTGAAACAGGTTGGCGAAGCTGGGACCAAGCACCACCCCCACGCCCAGGTATACGATCGCCGTGGACATAGGAAGGCTCTTGATGCGCGCAGCCGTCAGCGCCATGAACAGCAGTACCGCGCCAATGATCAGGAACCACGTTGCGTTCGACATAGACTTGAATTACTGCCTTGGGGGAGTCGTTCCACGCACACCGGACAACAGTGTGAACAGGTCCGCAGTATACTGGCCGACGGCAGAACCTACTGCGTGATCGTGGCGTGCTCGACAGCGCTTTGCATCGGCCGCGCACCGGCTATTATGCCGACGTCGCGGAAATGGCCCCCGCACAGTTTGAATCCCTCCTCATCAATCATCCCTTCCTCGACGGCAACAAGCGCGTTGCGTTCTTCGCAACGGATGTTTTCCTGCGCCTGAACGCCTGGCGAATCGCAGTCGAACCGGACCCGGCTCACGCATTCCTTATCGGCCTGCTCGACCGCGGCGAATGCAACTTCGATAATCTCCTGCAATGGCTCCGGGATTCCATAGCGAAACTTTGAACCCTGCGCTGCAGGCACCCGGACTGGTCCGATCCGATCAAGCCATCCATCCTGGCATCGCCGCGCACGCCGCATGCCCGGCGCAACATCCTTCAGCCGGCGCTGCTTCACTTACTTCGTCGGCTTTGAATAGTCCCGATCCACCGCGGGGTCCAACTCCTTCGCGCGATCTTTGCCAGCCTGCTCGGCGCGCTCCATTTCCTGCTTGTCGCCCTTGCCCGCTCTCCTCGCGGCCTCGTCAACCTTGCCGGACTTGACAAACTTCTGCGTCTTTTCGTTATAACGCCTCGCGGACTCTCGATCGCCTTCGCCCTGGTTACGGGGGTTGTCTGCCATGAGACATCTCCTGTTGATTTGCCTTCCACTAGCGGACCGGATAATCCGTATGTGGCCCAAGACCCGATCTTGCACGTTGCGGACAATGCCGCACGGTGCGTTAGCGCACGGAGGGCCATCGCCAGCGGCGTGATACTCGTTCCCCGCGGGAGAAGTTTCGTGTCTTATCAGCGCTTGACAACACTCGGTATGAGTAACAACTCATACGTCCCCGGTTGAAGTTACCCCGACATTTTCGGTACGTTTCGACCCCGAAGGTTGTCCTTACAGTACGGGCGCAAACAGGTATGCGGCGCGCGCGGAGATGCGAAACCATAACGGTTTTCCCGCGAATTCATCGGTTTCGATCTCACGTGAAGCAGCAAAGTCCTTTACGAACATTGCCTCGACCTGCGTGGCAAAAACCGGGTCGGCGACCAGCGCAGTGCTTTCGAAATTAATGCGCAGTGACCGATTGTCCAGATTGGCCGTAGTCACGGCTGCGCTGCTGTCATCAATGACAAAAGCTTTTCCATGCATGAAGCCGGGCTGGTAGCGATAGATCCTGATTCCGGCTTCGAGCAGCGGGTCGATGAACGGGTAGGCGGCGAGTGAGGCCAGGAGATTGTCGCTCTGCTCGGGGATCAGCAGGCGGACATCGACGCCCCGGATCGCAGCGAGCTGTAGCGATGCAACCACACCGGCGTCGGGCACAAGGTACGGGGATGAGATCCAGACACGCTGTTCGGCCAGGTTGACGAACTGCTGGATCATCAGGCTCGCCGTTTC
>CAZLNH010000265.1:0-27703 GCA_964560775.1 uncultured Woeseiaceae bacterium
TCCAGGGTCAGCTGCAAGTTAAAGGAACCTGCCGCCTGGCTTTTGAGCCGATTAATCATGTCTAGATAGCAAAACAGGTTTCGGCTGTCCATGCGCTGCTCCACAGATTCCCGCAATAGCGCTTTCCCGGCCATCGCAGCACCCCCGGATGAACGGACAATCTGGTGCCGTACCTGGCGTCCGAGCCAGTTCAGGATAAAGTCCGGATTGTGCTTTGCCCAGCGTTCGGCAACGTCGATCGGCGATGCCTGCCGGCCGGCAACCGCGGCCAGATCCCGCGCCATGACCGCGGTCTCATCGAGCCGGTCAAGAGCGCTGATCGCCGCCAGCGGGGCGCCGCCTGCCTCTTGAAGCGCTGCGGGCCATGCGGCACCCGGGCTGATGCGGTCCAGCCATGCCAGTGCCGTGGCCTCATCGGGCAGCGGCACGGCCATGCGCTGGCAACGGCTGAATATCGTCGCCGGCAGCCATCCGCGCCGGTCCGCGATCAGCAGGATCAGCGCGTCGCCCGGGGGCTCTTCCAGTGTTTTCAGCAAACTGTTGGCCGCGCTCGCTGTCATGGCATTGGCCGGGTCGATCACCGCGACTTTGCCGCCCCCGTCGTGGCTCGTCAGGCTCAGTTCGCCGACCAGTTCGCGGATCTGATCGACGCCGATCGTCTGCTTTTCCGGCAGTGGCGTCAGCCAGTACAGATCCGGGTGCACCGGCTGTGTCAGCGGGTACACGGGCCGGGGGCCCACGTCGCCGGCGCTCAGCGCGCGCATCGCCAGCCAGGCGGCGGCGCAGCGCTTGCCGACTCCGGCGCTGCCGATCAGCATGACGGCATGCGGCACGCGGTCTTGCTCCTGCTGGCGCATCCAGCGGCCAACTCCCTCGTCAAGCCACGGAATCTCCATCATGGACCGGCACCCGCGTACAACAGCGGCTCGACAGCGGCCTTGATGGCGGCCTGTATCTGGCCGAGATCGCGGTTTGCGTCGATGACCGCGAAACGCCCCGGTTCGTCCCGTGCGAGTTGCAGGTAACCGTTCCGCACGCGAGCGTGGAATTCGTCCTGTTCCGACTCCATGCGGTCGGCAGCACCGCGTTTGGCGGCGCGCGTCCGGCCGACATTCGGCGGCGCATCGAGCAGTACCGTGAGATCCGGTTGCAAGCCGTCATGAACCCAGTCAGCCAGTGTCTCGATGCGGGTCCGGTCGAGGCGCCGGCCGCTTCCCTGGTAGGCGCGCGTTGCATCAGTGAAGCGGTCGCAAATCACCCACTCCCCGGCGTCCAGCGCCGGCACGATCGTGTTGTTAATATTTAGCGAGCGCGACGCAAAGAACAGCAGCAGTTCGGCCAGGTCCGGCAATGGCTCATCGCCGTGTTCAAGCAGCAAGGCGCGGATGCGCTCCGCCATCGGCGTGCCGCCCGGTTCGCGCGTCAGCCGAACGGTCACGCCGCGCGCCTCGAGCAGGGATGCCAGCCAGGCAATATTGGTCGACTTGCCGACGCCCTCGCCCCCTTCGACAGTGATGAAACGGCCGCGCTGCATTACTGGCCGTTCCCCGCTTGACGCAGGCGCTGGAGATAGGCGCGGACAGCGGTATTGTGCTCTTCGATCGTGTCGGAAAACCGGTGACTGCCGTCGCCGAGGCCTGTTGCAACAAAGTACAGCTCGGTGCCGTCAGCAGGGTTCAACGCCGCATGAATTGCGGCACGCCCGGCAAGTGCAATTGGTGTCGGCGGCAAGCCGCCGCGCCGATAGGTATTATAATCAGTGTACGACTGCAGGTGCTGACGGGTCAGGTTGCCGTCGAACTCGTCGCCAAGCCCGTAAATCACCGTCGGGTCGGTCTGCAACCGCATGCCTTGCTCAAGTCTGCGTACGAAGACACCCGCGATCCGTGCGCGTTCTTCGGCCCGCCCCGTTTCCTTCTCGATGATCGATGCCAGGATCAGGGCCTCGTACGGCGATTCCAATGGCAACCCTGGCGCGCGCGATGCCCACTCATCGGCCAGTGCTGTTTCGAGCAATGCATGGGCCTGGCGCAGAATGTCGCGATCCGGCGTGCCGCGCGGAAAATGATAGGTTTCCGGCAGGAACAGGCCTTCCGGATGGTCGTAGCCGCCGCCAATCGCCTCCAGAAATTCCGGCCAGTCGGCATCAGTCATTGTCTGGCTGAGCGCCGGATGGCTCGCAAGGGCCTGCAACAACTCGCGCACATTCCAGCCTTCCACTATGGTCAGCGCGTGCAGCTGCACGTCACCGGCAACGAACTTGCGCAGCAGGCTCTTGGAGGTCAGCCCCGGATCGAGACGGTATTCGCCGGCCTTGATCGCCGCCTGGCCGCTCAGCTGGCCATACCAGCGCAAGAGGCGCGGATGCGAAATGATGCCCTCCCCGGACAGCCGCTCACTGACCAGGGCAAGCCCTGTCCCTGGCTCGATGCCGAACGCTGTGCCCTCCGACGGAAGCGTCAGTGGCTGCTCGAGCAAACGGTTCCCGTACCAGCCGGCACCGATCGCCACTGCGATGCCAAGTGCGGTCACGATACCCAGGAATTGGAGCGGCCGTTTCATGCCTGCAATAGTGCCAGATTAGCGGCGCCGGGCGAGTATCGAAACCGGTTGCGAATCTGAAAATGTGGCCCCGGCACCAGCGCTGTCAGCGCAGCGCCCTGAATACCAGGCTGCCGTTCGTGCCGCCGAAGCCAAAGGAATTGGTCACGACGGTCTCGACCTTCATGTCGCGTGCCGCGTTTGGTATGTAGTCAAGATCACAGGCCGGGTCCGGATCGTGCAGATTAATTGTCGGCGGAACAACCTGGTCCCGAATCGCCAGCACGGAAAAGATTGCTTCAACCGCCCCCGCCGCGCCAAGCAAATGGCCCGTGCACGATTTCGTCGAGCTTACAGCCAGTGATTTTGCCGCGTCTCCGAAGGCGCGCCGGATGGCGACCGTTTCGCCGACGTCACCAACCGGGGTGGAGGTGCCATGCGCATTGAGATAATCGACCTCGTCGGGTGCAACCTGCGCGTCGTTCAGCGCTGCAACCATGCACTTTCGCGCGCCTTCACCGTCCTCGGGCGGCGCCGTAATATGAAAGGCATCGCCGCTCATGCCAAAGCCGACGAGCTCCGCGTAGATACGTGCACCGCGCGCGCGCGCAAAGTCATATTCTTCAAGGATCAGGCAGCCGGCACCATTGCTCAACACGAACCCGTCGCGGCCACTGTCAAAGGGGCGGCTGGCACCCTCAGGATCGTCATTCCGCGTAGACATCGCGCGAGCCGCGCAAAAACCGGCAATAGCGAGCGGCGTCGTTGCATATTCCGCACCACCCGCAAGCATGACGTCGGCATCCCCGTAGGCAATTGTCCGGCCGGCAATGCCGATGCAGTGTGTCGCCGTCGTGCATGCGGTAACGATCGAAAGATTTGGCCCGGTAATGTTGCGCATGATGCTGACATTGCCGGAAATCATATTGATGATGCTGCCGGGTATGAAAAAGGGCGACACCTTCCGCGGTCCGCCCTGCAGGAACTTGTTGTGATTCAGCTCAATCGTATCGAGGCCACCGATACCGGCGCCCATCGCAACACCAATCCGGTGCCCGTTTTCGTCGCTGACTTCAAGAGCCGCATCTTCCATCGCATCGACACAGGCACCAATGCCGTAATGCATGAACGTATCCATCTTGCGCGAATCCTTGGGCGCGAGATAGTCGGATACTTCAAAGTCAGTGACCTGACCGGCAATCTGTGTGCTGAACGCGGCAGGATCGAAGACATCAATGCGCCGGATGCCGGAGCGGCCTTCCCGGATATTGTCCCAGGCCCGCTCCAGCTTGCTGCCAACCGGGGACACGATCCCCATGCCAGTGACAACGACTCGACGCTTCCGGGACGCGGACATCTCAGGGCCTACGGACTAACGATCGTAGCCACGAAGCACGGCTTTGACGCCGCGCTTCGCGCGTTGATCAGGACTCGTTGCGGCGAGCAGTTACGAAATCGATAGCTTGCTGGACCGTTGTGATTTTCTCGGCTTCTTCATCGGGAATTTCGGTTTCGAATTCCTCTTCCAGCGCCATCACCAGTTCCACGGTATCGAGCGAATCGGCACCCAGGTCGTCGACAAAGGACGCATTGTTGGTGACTTCTTCTTCCTTGACGCCCAGTTGTTCTGCGACGATACCCTTAACTTGTTCTTCAATACTGCTCATAGTGCTCGCTTCTCCTCAGAAGTGACTGCATTTTATTTTCCGGGCAATTGTCCCGCGAAACTCAGAGTGCCTTGACGAGGACTTTCTGCGCTCCGTGACAGCACCCGCTGGAGCCGCCTTGCACGCGTAAGTCATTGATAATTCTAGCCCCGGCATTGCCGTGGGTCGGTATTGTAAGTGAAAGAACCATGGCAATCTACAACTGCCGGCACCCGGGGCAAACCCGCGCCTGGCGGCGCCCCGGGCAGCGCCGCTCCCGCCGCATTAAGCCCTTGTTTTAAATCACAAGATGAAGGCATGCCCTGGCTTCAATCCATCAACATACCGCCATTGACATGCAACGTCTCACCGGTGATGTACGCCGCTGCATCCGATGCAAGAAAGGTCACGGCAGCCGCTATATCCTGAGCCAGACCGAGACGTCCGAGCGGCACTTGCGCCAGCAAAGCGGTGCGTTGCTCGTCCGGCAATTCCCGTGTCATATCGGTATCGATGAAGCCCGGCGCAACGACGTTGACGGTAATGTTCCGGGCACCCAGTTCGCGCGCCAGCGACTTGGAAAACCCGATGATACCGGCCTTTGCGGCCGCATAATTAGCTTGGCCGGCATTGCCCATGATGCCGATGACGGACGCAATGTTGATGATGCGTCCATGCCTCGCTTTCACCATGCCGCGGACGCTGCTCTTGCAAACGCGGTAGACACCGGAAAGGTTGGTTGACAGCACGTCATCCCATTCCTCGGCCTTCATTCGCATCAAAAGGTTGTCGCGCGTGATGCCGGCATTGTTTACGACGATTGTCGGGGCGCCGTCTTCCTTGCCGATGCGGCTCAGCAACGCGTCGACAGAGCCGGCGTCCGAGACGTCCAGCACTTCACCGCGCCCGCCTGCTCCCAACGATTCCGTAATTGCATCGGCACCGCGCTGGCTCGTGGCCGTGCCAATGACCATGGCACCGGCACCGGCCAGCGATGCCGCGATCGCGGCGCCGATGCCCCGCGATGCACCCGTTACGAGGGCGATTTGTCCGTCCAGCAGTTTGCTGTCAAATACCATAGTCATTATTACTCCACACTCATTTCAATTCAGGACAGGCTGGCGTCAATGGCTTTTTGCAAGGATTCCGGGTCGTCTATGCCAACGCCCGTCACGTTCCGGTCAATTCTTTTCAGCAAGCCGGTCAGGACTTTCCCGGGCCCGCACTCCAGGATACATCCGGTACCCGCCGCGACAAGCGTTTGCACAGTTTCGACCCATCGCACCGGGTTGTGGAGTTGCCGCACGAGCCCGTCCCGAATCTGGCTGGCATCGTTGTACGTTGCGACATCCACATTATTTACCACCGGGATTCGCGGCGGGGAAATTGGCGTTTCTGCGAGCTTGGGTGCGAGCCTGTCCGCCGCCGGAATCATTAATTCGCAGTGCGACGGCACGCTGACCGGCAGCAGCATGGCTCGCCGTGCCCCTGCCGCCTTTGCCTGTTCCACAGCCCGTTCGACAGCGGCCCGATCGCCGGCGATGACCACCTGGCCGGGTGAGTTGAAGTTTACGGCGCTGACTACCTGTCCTTCCGCCGCAGAACGGCAGACGTCGACCACCGCCTCGTCGTCGAGCCCAAGTATCGCCGCCATGCCGCCGCTGCCCTCCGGCACTGCCTGCTGCATCAGCTCGGCACGCTGCCGTACGAGCGCCACGGCATCGGCGAAGTCAAGTGCGCCGGCACAAACGAGCGCTGAGTATTCGCCGAGGCTGTGGCCGGCAAGTATCGCAGGCTCGGTGCCGCCGGCGGCTTGCCAGGCGCGCCACGCGGAAACGCCGGCGGCCAACATCGCGGGTTGCGTGATTACCGTCCGGCCAAGTTCTTCCTCGGGCCCGTTCTGTACCAGCGCCCAAAGATCAAGACCGAGGACGTCGCTCGCTTCCCGGTAGGTCTGCTCCACCACCGGGTACCTGCTTGCAAGCGATTTTTGCATGCCGGGGGACTGCGAGCCCTGGCCCGGGAAGACGATGGCAAATGTCACGTCAGGTCTCCGTTGTCGACGATAAGAAATGGTGTACGCGAACTACAGGTTTGCATGATGCCGACCGTTGTACCGGATCGCCAGCAGGGCGGCGACACCTCCGGCCAGGGCACCATAGAGGTGTGCATTGACGACCACCGCGCCGCCTGCCGAGCTTTCCGAACCAGGCATTGCGCCAAAGAGTTGTTCATAGGTGAGTTTCGCGGCAAGTAGTAGCAGCAGAAGCGGGACTTCAACACGAGAATGGCTCCAGGCTCCTGCGAGACCCGCTACGAGCACGCCGTGCAATACCCCCGACAGGCCAACGTACCAGAGCAGCTGCGTATCGAGAACCCAGAAGCCTGCGTCTATGCCGGCCATCACTGCCGCTATGATCAGCAGCCATTGCCACGGGCGAAATGACCGGCCGACCAGCAGCCATATCAGCAGCAGGGCCGCGACATTCATGGCGAAGTGCGACCATCCAAGGTGCACCAAATGACCGCTTGCGAGCCGCCACAGTTCTCCTGTACCTATGTCCGGCCGGCTGTACCTGAGCGCGGTACGCACGGTTTCGCCGCCCAGTTCCGCGGCAAGGCTCGATGCCCCGAGCGTGAACGGCAACCACCACGCGCGTGCCAGCGCCGGCAGTCGCGGAACACGACTTGCATCGTCTTGGTCTAACCCCATGTTTGTTATACTGACGTTAATTCAGACAGCCAGTCAATCAAGCCCTGCCCCGAGTACCGGGGTACGGCCCAGTGGAGTATCCCAAAGTGCAGCGAAAGAGCGCCAGTCGCAGGCAGCGCCAACACGGTTTTACCCTGATCGAGATCATGGTTGTCGTGATCATACTCGGGATACTTGCCGCAATTGTCGCGCCGAACGTAATCGGCCGCGTCGGCGATGCGCAGGTAGCTGCCGCAAAGCAGGACATCCGGGGCATCGAGAATGCGCTCAAGTTCTACCGGCTTGACAACTTTGCCTATCCGACGACTGAACAAGGTCTCGAGGCTCTGGTGACCCGGCCGGCGGACCCGTCGATTCGCAACTGGAAACAGGGTGGATATCTTGACCGGCTGCCGACAGATCCATGGGGCAATCCCTACCAGTTCCTGAATCCAGGGCAAAATGCGGAGATTGATATTTACACATTCGGCCGTGATGGCCGCCCCGGCGGCGAAGGCGAGGATGCCGACATCGGCAACTGGGAAATCGATTAACGGAAACTTATGGTCTTCCGGCCACAACGTTGCGGCACGTCGCGATGCAATGCGTTCACGCTGATCGAGCTGCTCGTCGTGGTCATTATCGTCGGCATAGTCAGCTCTATTGCACTGTTGTCGCTGGGGCTCGTCGGCGACGACCGGGTGCTGCGCCAGGAAGCGCGCCGCATGACCTCGTTGATTGAACTCGCCGCGGACGAAGCAGTATTGCAGGGCCGGGATTACGGTCTTGAAATCATGCAGTCCGGCTATCGTTTCGTCGAACATGATCCGCTGCTGGACCGGTGGAGCGCGATGCAGGGTGACGAGTTACTGCGGCAACGGAACCTGGATGAAGGTCTCGAATTCGAACTGTACATCGAGGATCGCCGCGTTGAACTCAATGCACAACCGGTGGCAACAGGCGATGCCGACGACGCCGGCGATCAAGATGCACCTGACTACGCGCCCCACGCACTGATGTTGTCCAGCGGTGAAATTTCGCCCTTCCAGATTGAATTGTCACGGCCCAGCGACCGCAGCAGCGTAGAGATTACTGTGAGCGCCGGCGGCGACATTGCGATCGGTGATGAAGACGAACGCCGCGACTGATACCAGACCACGCGCTGCCGGCTTTACACTGATCGAGGTGATGGTTGCGCTGGCAATCGTATCGATTTCCCTCGCTGCGGTTGCCGCCGCGGTAAGCCAGATGGTTGATGCTGCCAGCGCTATGCAGCAACGCACCTATGCCAGCTGGATCGCGCAAAACAAGATTGCAGAAATGCGGCTCGCCAACGTCATTCCGAACGTCAGTGAAACGAGCGGCGAACAGCTTTATGCGGGCCAGGAGTGGGCGTGGTCTGCAACGGTCTCGGAAACCGGCGTCGAAAACCTCTACCGTGTCGATGTCGAGGTTTCACTGGCCGGCGCGGAATATGCCATTCGCACGGTATCCGGGTTTATAGGCGAACCGGTCATGCCCGGTCTCGCCAACTCAACGTGGAGCACCGCGCTGCCCGAAACCGGAGCCGAAGAATGAAGCAGCATGCCGGCGAGCGCGCGTTTACGCTGATCGAAGTACTTGTTGCGCTGGCGATCTTTGCAATCCTGTCGGCGCTCGCGTACGGCACGCTGAACCAGACACTGATGGGCGCTGAAACGCTTGGCGATCGCATGGACCGGCTGCAGGCGATACAGCGCGCCGTACGTTATGTTGAGCAGGATTTCATGCAACTGGCGCCGCGGCCGGTGCGTGAGGAACTTGGCGACAATTACACGCCTGCGCTGTACACGTCACTTGAGACAGGTTTCGCACTGGAGCTGACGCGCGCGGGCTGGAACAATCCGGCCGGCATGCCGCGCGGCACTTTGCAACGCGTTGCCTGGCGCGTCGAAGATGACGTACTGCAACGCTACTACTGGAATGTTCTCGACCGGACGCTCGCCAATGAGCCCGCCATAGTCGACGTACTCGATGGCATTGAAAGTCTTGAGTTTCGATTCATGACCGACAATGGTGCCTGGTCGGCTGAGTGGCCACCTCAGGACCGCCCGGGACCACTGGGCCTGCGTATGCGTCCGCGCGCCGTCGAACTGGTACTGACGCTTGTCAATGAAGGCGAGATAAGGCGCCTGATAGAGATAGCGCCATGAGATATTCACGCCAGCTCAGGATCCGCGCCTCGCGGGGTGTGGCGATGATCACTGCGATGCTGATAACGGCGCTCGCCGCAATCGTCGCGGCCAATCTGGCGTGGGACAATGCACTCGACGTTCGACGCACGATGGTTCTGCTGAACCGCGACCAGGCAATGCAGGTTGCGCTCGGTGCCGAAAGCTGGGTTGCATCAATATTGCGGCAGGACCTGCAGGACAACCAGACCGATCATCTCGGTGAAATCTGGGCGTCGGAGTTGCCCGGTCTGCCGATCGAGGGCGGTGAGGTCTTCGGCACGATCGAAGACCTGCAGGGACGATTCAATATCAATAACCTGATCGACGGCAATGGCAATACCGACGCAGAAACGCTGGAACAATTCCGCCGTCTGCTGCAGTCATTGTCGCTCGACCCGCGGTATGCCGGCCTGGCCACGGACTGGATTGACTCAGACCGTGACGCTTCATTCCCGGACGGCGCGGAGGATGGAATCTACACGGCGTTTACGCCGGCGTATCGCCCGCCCAATATGACCTTGACGAACGCGAGCGAACTGGCAGCTCTCGAGGGCATGGATAAGGAGACGTTCTCGGTACTCGCACCGCACATCGTTGCATTGCCCGCGGGTACCGCCGTCAACGTCAATACCGCGACGCCCGCCGTCCTGCAATCACTCGATGAGAACCTCAGCAGCGCCGACGTGGAAGGGTTACTCGGTGAGCGCGAAGCCGCCGGGTTTTCGGATGTCCGGACGACATTCCAGTCATTGGTAACTCCAGCCATTGCCGATGAACTGGCTGAGTCGAGCAACTACTTTCAATTGAAGGTAGTGGTTCGTGTTGATACCGTTCGCGTCACCATGTTCAGCACGCTGTATCGATCGCCGCGCGGCGATGTCGCGGCCATTTCACGCAGCTTTGGAAGTTCCTGATGCCCCGCCCGCGCAATTCGCATAAAGTAAGGACTTTGATCAAGGCTCGATACTGATGGCGGAATACCTCGTAATCCGGCTGCCCGCCGACGCCGGCGACTCTGCCCACTGGATTGCCGTCGACTCTGACGGGACCCGCCGCGGCCCGCCTGTCGCGGGCCCGCTGGTCGAAGCCGCCGCCGATAGCCGCGATCGCAAGGTCATTGTGCTCGTGCCCGGAGCTGACGTGCTGACAACCAGCGTCGACCTGCCCATCAAGGCGGGCGCGCGCCTGCACGCCGCGCTGCCCTATGCGCTCGAAGAATCGGTCGCTGAAGACGTTGAACAGTTGCACTTTGCTGCCGGCACGCGACGTGACCAGGGCCGCACGCCAGTCGCGGTTGTCAGCCGCGGATTGATGGATGACTGGCTTGCGCGGCTGCTTGATGCCGACATTGACGCCACGAAAATGATACCGGAATACCACGGTCTTGCGCGCATACCGGGCACGATCAGCCTCATGCTCGATGACGGGCTGGTGTTTATCAATGACGGCGATAATACCGAACTGGTGATGCAGGATATGGCGCCCGGCGACGCGCTGGTTGCAATCGGCGCGCTCGATGAGACACCGGTTGGTGATGAAGAAGAAGACGCCGGTGATGCTGCGCCGCGCGCACCGCGACACCTGCTGGCCTGGTGCGCGCCAGCGGATGACGAGCGGTTTCTGCACGACTGGAATGCGCTCCGTCACGAACTGGACAGTGTCGATATCAAGCTGCTGCCGGACGGCGCATTGCCGCGGCTTGCGGCGACTGTCGCGACCGGTTCCGGTATAAACCTGTTGCAGGGTCAATACGGCCCCAAGGCGGAGTACAGCGGCATGCTCGCACCATGGCGGCATGCCGCGATGCTGCTGCTCGCATTACTCATTGTTGCTACCGGCACCAAGGCGGTTAATGTTTACACTCTGGGCCAGCAGGAGTCACTGCTGCGAGACCAGTTCCAGACCGATTACCAGCAGATCGCTCCCGGAGCACCGGCCGTCGAGGATCCATCGCGGTTGGTCGCCTCGTTACGATCACGGGCTGGCGGCGGTAGTGGCACGCCACAGGTACTCTTGCAGGCACTCGGCCGGTTGAGCGAAGCCACGACACAAAACAATGACGCTCGCATTGAGGCCATCAGTTTCCGTTCCGGAGTTGTTGACGTGCGGTTGACGGCGCCCAATGTTTCGGTCCTTGACGGCATACGCCGGACCGTCGACGAGAGCGGCAACTTCGAGGCACGCATCCAGTCGACCGACCAGGTGGACGATCGCGTCAACAGCCGTATCCAGATCCAGGCACGATCGCAATGAAAGACTGGTTTGAATCGCTTGATCCCCGTGAACGGCTGATGGTTGCTGTCGCCGGCATATTTACCACGTTCGCGATTTTCTGGTTTGCGCTCTGGTTGCCCCTGGATCGAAGCCAGGAAGATCTCCAGTTGCGCATTGACAACTGGCAGACATCAATCGCAGAGCTCAGGCCGCTGATCGGCACGATTCAGGCTGGCGGCAGCGCGCCCGACGTCGCGAATCGCACCCAGTCGCTGGTCGTGATTGTCGACAATACCCTGCGGGCACGAAATTTATACAGCGCATTACAGCGCAGCCAGCCGACAGCCACCGACGGCATTCGTGTCGAGTTCGAGAACGCCATCTTCGACGATCTGGTGCTGTGGCTCGGCGAACTCGGAAGTCAGTTCGGGCTGCAGGTGGAATCGGCGAGTATCTCGCTTGCATCCGGCGGTGAGCGCGGCCGCGTCAACGCTTCCGTCACCCTGGCACGCTGACGTAGATATGAAAGCAGTGAAGCGCACCATCGCCATAGGCGCGGCAACGTTTGCCATAGCACTTGTTATCCTGTTTCCGGCCCGCGTACTGTACCAGTGGACAGCGCCCGCCAATGTTCAGATCAATGGCATCTCCGGGACGATCTGGAATGGCAGTGCTGCCGAGGGCACAGTTTCCGGCATTTATTTCCGCAATCTCGACTGGCAGTTTCGCCCGCTGGCACTGGCACGCGGCCTGCTTGCATACCGCGTGCGCCTCGAGCCGGCAGGCGGATTCGTCGAGGGTGAAGCAGGCGTCTCGTTCGGCGGCAACGTAGTGGCAAGGAATCTCAACGCAGCCCTGTCGCTCGGCGAAGCGGTCCAGGTAGCAATGATAAGTGGTGTCAATGCGGAGATAACGGTGCAGCTTGACCGGCTCGAACTGGAAGACGGCTGGCCGACACACATCCTCGGCACCGCCGGCGTCTCGGAGCTCTTAATTCGCAACTTGTCGGCGACGCCCATCGGCAGCTACCAGGCCGAGTTTCAACCGGGCGAGGACGCGATTGTCGCCACGGTGGAAGACATCTCGGGGGTACTCGAACTTGCAGGCACATTGCGCCTCACTCCGGAAAGAAACTATTCGTTGATCGGACGAGTCGGCGCAAGGAACGATGCGCCGGCATCAGTCACACAACAGTTGCAATTACTAGGCTCACCCGATTCACGCGGCCTGCGCGAATTCCGCTTCGAGGGCACGCTGTAATACACCGGAGCGATTTTTGCGGCGTCCTGCCCGCGCACGATGGTAGTTGTCCTGGATGAGGAGCACCGGTACCCCCTGCCGGGACCCCATTGGTGGAAATAATGGGGCCGGTTGGGAGCCTTTCCTCCAACGGGGTCCCGGCAGGGGGTACCGGTGCGGCGGAAGCGGTTCATTCTTGAATAGAGATCGGACCAATGAAAGCCCATACCTCCAAAAGACTCCCCACAGGCGCTAGTGGTGCGAAAAAGTAAGTGCCATTGGGTCTTGCCCAGTCACTCAACTTCAACAAAACGCTGCAGCAACGGAAAGTAAAGTGCAGTCCGGGTCGGCGTTGCGCTCAAAGCCTGGTAGATACCCTGGTAGCGCCTCAGCTGGGCACGATACCGTTCGACTTCGTGTGCAAGAAAGCCCTCCAGATCACCACCTTCGTGAGCGCTGGTCTTGTAGTCCACGATCCAGTGCAGGTCAGCGTCATGGCGCACCCGATCGATAACCACATTCACAATCATGCCGTGCGAGTAGCCGGTAAGCCGTAACTCGGCATCACCCTGTCCCGACAGCAGCCAGCGGCCCGTCGCATCCAAAAGCGTGCGATTTACCGCGCTCTCGACGCGATCCCATACGTCTTCCAGGTCCGTATCAGCGACACCCAGTGCCGTCGCCCAGCGGCGGGAGACGGCACGCGCACCATCTGGCAACGATGCCGGCAATGGTTGCGTCCCGCTCAGTCTGTGCAGCCACTGATGCACGATGGTGCCGGCGTGACGTGCCGCGCTTCCCACCCAGTAATATTGCACTTCCTGGTCGGTCGGGGCCGCCGCCGGCACCAATGCTTGCCCGGGAACGGGTGGCAAAGCCGGAACCTGCCAGGGTGCTGCCAGACGGCGTGCTACTGGCTGCGCGAGCATATTGTTGGCATCGCCGTCGGTATCCGGGGCCTCGAAGACTGATTCGTCGCAGCGTGCCTCGAACCGCGCCTCCAATATCGGCCACAAGTGGTGCAACAGACTACCGGTAGGCGGCTTACGCAATGCCCGCTGCTTGCGATCGACACCGACCGAACCAACCAGGTGCAGTGAGTGCCGCGCGCGCGTGCACGCAACGTAGAGCAGCCGGTCAAGCTCCAGGCCCTCGGCATCCCGGGCCGCATCCTCGATAAACCGGTACAACGGATCCTTCTCGACAGCTGCGCGCGGTCCCAGCGGGCTGATCAGCATTGTGCTGCTACCGTCCGCCGCGGCAACGTTGAGCCAGTTCAGTACTGCCTTGTCATTGCGCCCGGACGTGCGGCCCAGGGCGTGCAGCACGACGTGATCGAATTGCAAACCTTTTGCCTTGTGCATAGTCATTACCTGCACACGGCAATCATCGCTGCCGAGACTGGATACCCGTTCGTCATCCAGTTGGCGCTCAAGGACGGCGACGTCAGGCAACGTACCGGCAACTTCGAGCTTCTGAAGAACATCAAGAAACCGGTAAATATTCGCCAACTCATCATCGGTACCGTGGGCGATTGCGCCGCCAAGCGACAGCCAGGCACATTCGACGCGTTCACGAAGACTGCGTGCGCCGTGCGGCCGCAGGAACGGGGCAAGCTTGCCGAAGAATTCGGCCAGCCGGCGTTGGCCGTCCGCCGACAGTCGCGCAATACTGTCAGGATCCCGCGCGAATTCGAGGACGGTCCCTTTGCGGTTACCTTGCACCAGTGCATGAACATCGCGCCACGCGAGTCCCGCCCAGGCACCTCGCAATAACCCCAGCCAGGCAATCCGGTCGTCCTCGTGACACAGGGCGCGCGTCAGTGCGAGCAGATCGATAATTTCCGGCAGGTCAGTCAGCCGGTCGATTTCGATCGCCCGGTAGGCTACGGCAGCTGCACGCAGTTCTGCCAGCAATCGGGGCAGTTGCGTGCGGCTGCGCACGAGCACGGTGACCGTGTGAGCCGGATCCTGTGCCAGGCATTGGCGGATGACCGCCCCCGAACAGCGCGCTTCTTCCAGGGGAGACGCGTCATATAGCGGGTGTATTTCAACCCTGCCCTCGCCGGCCTTGTGTCCAACAGGAACCGAGGCGGAATACGCTATCGCGCCGGCAGCGATGTCGTCACGCGGCGGCAGTATTTGCCCAAAGACCGTGTTGAACCAGTGGACGAGATGCTCGCCGGAGCGAAAGTTCTGCCGCAACACCAGCGGTTCAAGCGCCACCGGCCCGATGCCGCGGTGGCGCGCCGCGAGAAACTGCCCAACCTCGGCATCGCGAAACCGGTACACAGACTGCATCGGATCGCCGACACAAAACAGTGTCCGTCCGTCACCGGGCTGCCAGCCCGAGACCAGCTGCTCGAGCAGCGCGTACTGGCCGACCGATGTGTCCTGCATTTCATCGACGAGCAGGTGCTGGATTCTGTAATCGAGAAGCATCACGGCATCGCCGGGCTCATCTGCGCTGCCGAGCGCCCTGCGGGCGGCAATCGCCACCTCAATGTGGTCTGTCATACCACGTTCCGCAAACAGCCGTTTCAGTTCAGCGGCCGCCAGTGGCAACAGTTGAAACAGTGCAAGCATTACCTGCCATTGTTCCTCGCGGTACGCGGGATCCGGCAGGTCTTTCAGCCGGATAAGCAGTTTCGGCAGCTCCGGCACATCCCGTAGTGCCCCAAGCAATTCCACGAATGCCTTCTTCTGTCCGTCATCACCGGGCGGAAAACCGTCGTTGCGATTGGCTGTCTTGCGTATATCGCGCGCCTGGGTCAGCAGCATTGCGGCGATTGCCCGCCACAGCGGCAACTGGTCGAGCGCAATAGCCGGCCATCGGTCTGCCGGTATCGCTGCCAGCGTATGCGCCCGCCCCGACGTATGTTCAAGCTGTTCCCCCGCATAGCGCGCGAGTCCGGGCAGCGCCTCCCCCGCAGCGTCTTGCAAAGCGCCGGCTGCACGGCGCAGCTGCAGCATGACCTGTGCCGCAAGACCGGCCTCAAGTTGTGCGCGAACAGTGTCGGCCTGGCCGGCCCCGCCGGCGCCAATTATCAACAGCCACTGGTCGCGCATGCCGAGCATGTGCGCAAGGTAATCAACGTAGTTGGCCGTGTTGTTGTCAAGGTGCACGAGGACGCGCTCGATCGCAGCACTGTAGTCATCGCCACCGGCAATTGATTCCAGCGTCGACGCCGCCGCCTCGCGGTACAGACGATTCATATCGGCATCGGCAACCGTTTTCATCACGCCGCCCAGGCCGGAACTGACCGGCAGCAATCGTGCGACCGATGCGCAGAATGCGTCCAGCGTCTGTATGCGCATGCGGCGCGGTGACTCGGGCAATTGCCAGCCTCGCTCCGCGTTTCGGGCCAGCACCGCCCGCGCCGCGGCCATTGTGCGCTGCTCATGTTCGGCCTCGCCGCCAGCACCGTTTGCCGCCCGTGCAAGCGCCTCGATTACGCGCAACTGCATTTCCATGGCCGCCTTGCGAGTAAACGTAATTGCTACGACCTCCTCCGGATCAGCGACTGACGCCAGCAGGCACAGGTAGCGCTGGATCAGTAACTCTGTCTTGCCCGATCCGGCCGGTGCCTGGACGATAAATGAGCGCGTCACGTCCAGTGCATCGACGCGCGCATGCCGGTCCGCGGCCAGTAGCGATGCATCATCGTGCACGACGAATTTCCTCGACACGACTGAGAACGGCAAGCGGCCGTACCTTGTCACGATTCAACAGCAGGTTGAGCCGATGATCACCGGCTGCCAGCGCCGCCATTCTGCGATCAACCTGCGCACACCATGATGCGAGCGTCGATGGCCAGTCGTCGGCCTTTATACGACCCCACTGCAGACCGCCACCCGCGCCCTTGTAGACGATTTCACGACTGTCGATATTGAGCAGCAGCAGGCCACCGACGGGCTCGTCGATAGCGCGCGCATAAACACAAAGCTGCAGATCCGCCGGCTCTCCGTCTTGTCGCAACAGCGACTTGACCGCACCTGACTTGTAGTCGATCAACAGCAACGAGCCATCTGCAAGCCGGTCGATACGATCAATTCTCAGATGCAGGGTTACCGGACCGATTGTCAGCGAACTTTCCTGCTCGACAGCAGCAATGGCAAACTCGTCGCGGGTCAGCTCCTGATCCAGTAGCTTGAGCAGTAGGGTCTGCAACCGCCGGTGCTCGATGTTGAGCAAGCGGTGCAGTACCGCGTCGGCATGCCGACGATGCCGGTTCAGTGCCGCGAGACTCGCGCGCTCAACGCGCTGCCGGCGCTCGCTTTCCGGCCACGCCGCAAGCTCGCCGCGCGATGGCTTGCCGCCAAGCAGCTCCTGCAGCGCCCTGTGCAGCCCCGTACCCCGTTGCCGTGCCGACAGGCCGCTCGCAAACGGTTCCAGTTCGGCAACGGCGAGCCGCCCGTACGCAAAAGCCGCAAAAGGATTCTCCGCCTGGCGCTGCACGACGTAGGCGCCACCGTGGATTTGTTCATCCGGGATCACCGGCGGCCCATCGTCATCCGGAATGACTTCCAGCGGTACGTTGCCCGCAAGCGTGGCGGCAAACCATCCGTGATCGTCATCGGGCGGCGCCGCCGCAATCTTCCATTCAGCCAGCATCGGACTTGGCGCCAGCACGGTCTCTCCCTCCGCCGCCGGCCACGACAACGATACCGTCGGCGCCGCGGTCAGCAGGCGGCCGAGTACACGACGAGCGAACAGAAGTGTATCGCCGGGTGTTGCATGCGGCATGTTGTAGTCCCGCTGCAACCGCCGCCGCACCAGCGATAGCGGATGCCCCGCGGGGGGCCAGCGATCGCTGTCCATACCGCCAATGCGCAGGAAATCAAAATCCATGCCCGCCGCTTCCAGCGGGCCCATGAGCTGTACTGACGCCGACGGCGATTCGGGCTGATAGACAGTCTCCGCGCCAATCTGCCAAATGCTCCGCACTGCCTCGGCGAGTCGCATTGCGGGCCGGACCGACGCCATGCGCGCGAACTCGTTCAGCAGTTGCCGCCACCGGTTCACGAGCTGGAACTCGTCGCTGTCAAGCCGGGTGATGCCGGGCCACCCCAATGTCTCGAGCAGTTCGTCGAAACGCCGCGCCCATTCCGGCGGTGCTGCCGGTTCTATGGCAATGGCTTGCATCTCGACGATAGCCGCCATTCGCGTCCGCCACGAAACGCCGTCGTGCTCGTGGCGAGTGCCGCCGAGTACACGCAGCAATTCCGCGACGCCCCATGGCCGGTCCGGCAAGGTACGCAGGTGCCGCTCGAGGCGGCTGCGGCCGGCCAGGTCGTCGTCCCCTAGAAACGGCGTTCGCAGCAGTATGCTCAGGTCAGCGCCGCTGAGGCCGCGGTGCAACCATCGCAGGCAAAGCAGTGCAATTCCGACAGGCGGAAAATCGGCGAGCCGCTGACCGTACGACACTTGTACAGCAGCGCGCCGCTTCTCGTCGCCAAGCTGCCAGCCCGGCGCAAAGCCTTCGCGCACGAGCCGGGCGATCCGCTCCGAACCGGTCTCGAGATCAGGGGCAACAATCGCAACCTTGGCGCCGGGATTGGCGTCGAGCACACGGTGCGCCCATGCACCCGCTGCCCGCCATTCGACATCTGAATCAGCGTAACGCGCCAGTGACAAATCTGCGGCGTGCGAAACAGGCGGAGCCGCCGATACACTGAGGCCCACTGCAAGCAGTGCATCGAACAGCTCCTGCAGTGCCGGTACGATACGATCGAAACCGGCATGTACGATTTCGACTGGAATTTCGACCTCCTGCCTGCGGATAAATTTCGCGATGCACGATGGCAGGAGCGCCATGTCAATCCAGTTGCCGGCGTCAAGACTGTCGCGGTATGCGTGCGCCGCCCGGGAAAACCACCGTTCATCATTATTACCGGCCGCTGCCGCAACTTCGGAGAGTGGTACCTGGAATTCGTGCAATCGCTGCCAGGCCTGCCGCGCATTGCGTACAACCGACGACGTGCTCAGCAGGTCTGCCGGCGACGTGGTCCGCAGGCACTGTTCCCAAAGCAGCGTGCAGGCAGTGCTGTGCAACAGCAACGGCGTATCGTGACGCGCCGCATCGGTGAGCAGCCGGACCAGCCAGTCCTGCCAGAACAGTATGTCCGGGGTGGGCCAGGATTCGCGTCCGGCAACCACCTCCTCGTGATCATGGGCAGCACGGAGCTCACGTGCAAGTCGCCTGCTCGATGCCAGCACCGTCACGCGACGATGTACCGCCTCCGTCAACCATGGGGACCTCACAATCGCCCCGTGCGTGAACCCGCGGTGCCCTCAGGCATGCTGTTCCAGCAGCAGGTTGATTCGGGAAAACACCTCGCGCAGCGTGTCGCTGTCCGGCAGCGTCGTGATGCGGAAATGGTCAGCATACGGCGTGTTGAAGCTGGTACCAGGTGCCACCAGTACATGGCGGTCTTCCAGCAGACGTAACGCGAATGCCTGGTCATCCAGCTGCCCGGCAATCGGGGCGGCAATTCGGATGAATGCGTACATGGCGCCCATGGGACGCTCCATTGTCAGGTACGGACTCTCCGCCACACAGTCGATGACCGTCTGTCGTGACTGGTACAGCCTGCCGCCCGGCTCGACCAGTTCACGGATACTCTGGAAGCCGCCCAATGCCGTCTGCACTGCCCACTGCCCCGGCACGTTGCTGCATAACCGCAGGGCGGCAAGCAATTCCATCGCATGCAGGAGTTTGTTGCCTCGCTCGAGCTCGCCGCCGAGTACGCACCAGCCAACGCGGTAACCGCAGGCGCGGTATACCTTCGATAATCCGGAGTACGTCAGGCATAACGTATTCCGCGCAAGTGTCGCAACAGGCACGAACTCTGCATCGTCGTAGGTCATCTGGTCGTAAATTTCGTCTGCAAGCAGGACCAGATTGTGGCGCTCCGCAATTTCCACCAGTTCGGCCAGCAGTGCCGGCGAATAGACGGCACCGGTCGGGTTGTTCGGGTTGATAATGACCAGGGCGCGACAACGCGGCGTGATCATCGCCTCGATCGCAGCGAGATCGGGCTGGAATTGCCGCTCGGGCAGACACGGATAATGCCTGGCCACGCCACCGTTCAGCGCGACGGCGGCCGACCACAGCGGATAATCGGGGCTGGGCACCAGCACTTCATCGCCAGGGTTCAGCAGTGCCCGCAGCGACAGGTCGATCAATTCGCTGACGCCATTGCCGATGAATACATCCTCGACGCTCGTGCCCTCGATGCCGCGGTTCTGTTGCTGCATGACGATGGCTTCGCGTGCGGGAAAGATGCCCTGCTGGTGGCTGTACGGTTCTGCCTGTCCGAGATTCTCGATCATCGCAAGCCGCATCGTCTCCGGTGTGCGAAAACCGAACAGCCCGGGGTTGCCGATATTCAGCGAAATTATCTCGTACCCGAGTTTTTCCAGGTCCAGCGCCCGGTGTGCGAGCTGTCCCCTGATTTCGTAGCGGACACCGGTCAGCGCGCGGCTGATTTCAACCGGATTCTCGTTCATCTACTGCAGTCCTCAAAGGTGCCGACAACCGTGACGGCAACGCGCAAGCCATGATTCCGCGCGGCAGAACTCAAAAACGGCATCATAACGTACCAGCCGCCGCCAGCTCGTCGATCGTCGCTTGCGAATAGCCTAGTAGTTCACCCAGCACGGCCGCCGTGTGTTCGCCTAGCAATGGTGCAGCATTGTTAAGCTCTGTTGGCGTGCCGGAAAATCGCACGGGGTTCGCAACAGCTGTCACGTTTACACCAAGGCCGTGCGGTAAGTCCTGCAGCAGATTGCGTGCAGCGACCTGCGGCTCGGCAAACGCCTGCGCCAGGTCGTTGATCGGGCCGCACGGAATGCCGCGCTCGCCAAGCATCGCAAGCCATTTGGCGGTGGGCCGCCGGCGGAAGGCGATTTCCATGAAGTTGACCAGGTCGTTGCGGTTGCGCACACGGTCGCGGTTCGCGGCGAAGCGCGCATCCGCCGCCAGTTCGCCGATGCCGAGACAGTCCACGCACGCCGCGAACTGGCGGTCGTTGCCTACGGCGAGCATCAGGTAGCCATCCTGCGTCTTGAATGCCTGGTAGGGCACGATATTCGGATGCGCCGTGCCGTGCCGAACCGGTATGTCGCCGCCGACGAAATAATTCATCGCCTGGTTGGCAAGCCACGCGAGTTGCGTATCGTAAAGTGGCACATCGATGTGCTGGCCGACGCCGGTTTCACGGCGCGCATGCAACGCGGCCAGCACCGCGGTAACCGCGTACATGCCCGCCATGATATCGGCGACAGCGACGCCCACCTTCTGCGGCGGTCCATCCGGCTCACCGGTAATGCTCATCAGGCCGCCCGAAGCCTGGATCATGGCGTCGTATCCGGCTTCGCCGGCGCGGGGCCCGTCCTGCCCGTACGCGGAAATCGAGCAGTATATGAGTGCCGGATTGACGCTCCGCAATGCGCCGGCATCGAGACCATAGCGGCGCAGGGAGCCGACCCGGAAATTCTCGACCAGGATATCGCTCCGTGCCGCGAGCTCCCGGATAATCTTCTGACCCGCGACATCAGCAATATTGACCGTCACCGATTTCTTGTTGCGGTTCGCGGACAGGAAATAGGCGGATTCAGCCGTTTCATCGCCATCGCCGTCCGCGAGCCAAGGTGGTCCCCACTGCCGGGTGTCATCGCCGTCGCCGGGGCGTTCTATCTTGATGACCTCCGCACCATAATCCGCGAGCAATTGCGACGCCCATGGCCCCGCCAGCACGCGACTCAGGTCCAGGACGCGCAGGCCGGCCAAAGGTGCACTCATCAGATCGGTCCCGTCAGAAACTCAAGGAGTCGCGGATTGTCGAGGCGCGCGCGCCGCATGGCAAGGGCGGCGGCATTTACAAGGATTGCTGTGCCACAAACGAAAAACCCGGCCAGCTTTACGCTGGCCGGGTGGGTCCGCACGGAGATTTGCGGATTGCGCGACTGACCCGAGGGCCCGGCCAGTGACCGGAACAGAACTCGATTCAGTCTAGCTCTTCGACCTCGGCGCCCTGCACATCGGCAGGCTCCGGGGCCTTTTTGTCTGGTTCCTCTTTCTTGCCGTAGCGGATCAGCAGTTCGTCGGCCTGCTCGGTACTGACCCGGCTGATCGACTGAATACTGATCTTTTCGTCCGCCATGCCGCCGAAGACGATCGCGTCGCCACCGTAAGGGCACAAGCGGTCATCCCGCGACGAAAAACCCAGCCGAAACGACGATCTTATGCCAAAAGCCGGTCTGAAAAGGGTCAAAAAGTAGCCGCGCTTGGCGGGACCCCAGATCAGAAGGTTGCGGTCGTCCAGCGGCGTATAGTCTCGGATAGTCCGGATCAGGATGCAATCGGAACCGCGCAGATTGAGGTCCTCTCGGGCCGGCGGATCGGGGTCCGCGGCCACGACATTAACGAATAATGAACTTGAAATAGTTGCAATAAATAACTGTTTTAACAACTTTTTCATAAACTGAAATTGCCCTCGAATTCGGCTGCCCCGTGGCCTTAAATTATTACGCATCTGGCCATTTTGACTTGCCGGATCTGCATTAAGTTCATGAGGAATCCGCAGCCGGGCTCCGCCAACGGCGCCGGCGCGTCAGGGATCGACCGGTCGCGCCGAATCGCGTATCCATTCACTCCAGGAGCCGGCGTACAGGCGAGGCTCGCCGAGGTCCGCGTACACCGCGGACAGCACCAGGTGGCACGCTGTGACCCCTGAGCCGCACATGACGGCCCAGTCGGCGTCCGGCTCGCCGCCGAGCAGCGCCAGCCAGTCCTGCCGGAGGTCGGCGGACGGTCGCCAGTGACCGTCGGCGGCAAGATTTTGAGCGAATGGAAAATTCAGCGCTCCGGGAATATGCCCGGCCACCGTATCGATCGGCTCTACCGAGCCGGCAAACCGCTCCGGTGCCCGGGCATCGACCAGTTGCAATGGCTGCCGGCTTTCGAGGCGGCGTGCGATCTCCGCCGTCGAAACAACCTGGTTCGGGCGATGCCGGCCGAGAAACCTCCCGGCAGGCCAGCATGTCGGTGTCTGCACCAGCGTTCCTCCAGCGGCCCGCCAGGCCGCAAGACCCCCGTCGAGGACGGCCACGGCCTCGTGCCCCAGCCACCGCATGAGCCACCACAGGCGTGCCGCGAGCGCACCCGAGCCATCATCAACGGCGACGACCTGTGAGTCGTTGGATATACCCCACTGCCGCAGTGTTGCCTCAAAGACCGCCGGGTCGGGCAGCGGATGGCGCCCGCTCTGCGGTGTGATTGCGGACGCGAGGTCCCGGTCCAGGTCCGCGTACCGGGAGCCCGGAATATGGCCGGCGTCATAGTCTTGCCGCCCCTGCTCGGGCTGCATCAGGTTGAAGCGGCAATCGAGGATCCGCCACGCCGGCTGGTCCGCATGGGCCTTGATGTCTGCAGCACTTATCAATGTCGTATACCGGCTCATGTTGCGCCTTGTACACAGGATTGCGGTCCGACACAATGCGCAGTTCGCAAATGATGGCCGCGCCTCGCGGGCAGTCAGAAACCATATGCCGGAGAAGTCCTGGTGGAAAAAATACTGGTCGGCCTGAAGCGGGTCGTCGACTACAACGTCCGGGTGCGCGTGCGTGCCGACGGCAGCGGCGTCGAAACAAGCGGCGTGAAAATGAGCATCAATCCGTTCGACGAGATCGCGCTGGAGGAAGCATTGCGCATCCGCGAGCGTGGCGAAGCCAGCGAAGTCATCGTCGTATCGATGGGTGGCAGCGAATCGCAACAACAGCTTCGCACCGGCCTTGCGATGGGAGCGGATCGCGCGATTCTCGTCGAAACTGATGGCGAGTTGGATGCCCTCACCGGCGCCCGGTTACTTTTGAAAGTCATAGAGAAGGAAGAACCGGACCTTGTACTTCTCGGAAAACAGGCAATCGACAATGACAACAACCAGACAGGCCAGATGCTGGCAGCGCTTTGGGGCCGGCCCCAGGCGACATTTGCGTCCGAGGTGGTCGTCAACGGCAATTCGCTGAAGGTAAAGCGAGAGGTGGATGTCGGACTTGAAACAATAGAGGTAGACCTGCCCGCGGTCGTCACCACCGATTTGCGACTGAATGAGCCGCGCTATGTGAAGCTGCCCGATATCATGAAAGCCAAGAAGAAGCCCCTCGACCAGCTGTCAGCTGCCGATCTTGGTGTCGAGGCCGGTGTGGCAATCACGAACGAGAGTTACGAGCCGCCGGAGCAGCGCAAGAAAGGAATCATGGTCGACGACGTGGCCGGGCTGGTCGCCGCACTGAGGGACAAAGGGCTGGTGAAATGACAAAGGTACTTATAGTTGCCGAACACGACGGCAAGGCATTGAACTCAAGCGTTGCCAAATGCGTAAGCTGCGCCAGCGATGTTCCGGACGCGGAAATTGATATCGCGGTCTTTGCGGCCGACGGCGCGTCACTTGTTGCCGAGGCCGCTAAAATCGACGGTGTAAACCGCGTGTTGCAGGTTGACAACGCCGCCAATGAACAGCTGCTTGCCGCTACGCTCGCACCGCAGGTGGTGCAACTCGCTGACGGCTATACGCACCTGTTCGGGCCGTCGACGACCTTCGGCAAGGACCTGATGCCACGGGCAGCGGCCTTGCTCGGCGTCAACCAGATCAGTGACATCATGGAAGTCCTGGACAGCCATCGGTTCAAGCGGCCAATTTATGCGGGTAATGCGATCGTCACGGTTGCGGCACCCGACAACCATATCGTTGTCGCCACTGTCCGGACGGCCTCGTATCGCAGCGCCGCCATGGACAACGACGCGAAGACGGAAACGGTCTCAATCGATGCCGACCTGCCGACGCATACCCGCTATGTCGAGCTTCAGGCCGGATCGTCGGACCGGCCGGATCTGCAGACCGCATCGAGGGTTGTCTCAGGTGGCCGCGCTCTCGGCAGTGCCGATAATTTTGAAATCATCTTCAAACTGGCTGATGCAATCGGCGCAGGCGTCGGCGCATCGCGCGCCGCGGTGGATGCAGGCTACGTCCCGAATGAAATGCAGGTAGGCCAGACCGGCAAGATAATCGCACCCGAGCTATACATTGCAATCGGCATTTCCGGCGCGATACAGCACCTGACAGGCATCAAGGATGCGGGGACGATCGTCGCCATCAACAAGGACGAAGAAGCGCCGATTTTTGAAATCGCCGACATCGGACTGGTCGGCGACCTGTTCAAGATCGTACCGGAGCTGCAGCAAACTCTCGAGTCGTAACGATCCCGGCGCGTCTGATCAGCAAAATCCAGGCGCGCCGGTCGTCGACTGGCCGGCATACCGGGAAACTGACATCCTGCTTGTTACAGGTTAGCCAGCACTGACTCGGCGCTGCTGACATCGAATTGACCCGGCTTCTCGACGGCAACATGCGTTGCAACACCGTCATCGACAACGATTGCGAAACGTTGCGACCGCAGGCCCATTCCAAACTTGCTGCCATCCATTTCAAGGCCGAGCGCTTTGGCATATTCACCATTGCCGTCAGCCAGCATCACGACCTTGTCGCCCACGTTCTGGTCCTTGCCCCAGGCATCCATCACAAATACATCGTTGACGGACATACACGCGACGGTATCCACCCCTTTTCCAGACAGAGTCTCAGCGTATTCGACGAATCCCGGCAGGTGCTTGGCCGAGCAGGTTGGTGTAAAAGCACCGGGTACTGAAAAGAAAACGACCTTCTTGCCACTGAACAAATCGTTGGTTGACGTGGCGCCCGGACCCGACGCCGTCATGGTTCCGAATACGCCGGAGGGCATCTTGTCGCCTGCTTTGATGGTCATGCACTGTCTCCTCGATGGGTAACTGAAAAACTGCATGGATCGCAAATCCACAGTCGTAGCCGCAGCCCTCCCGCGCAACGGATCATACTACGTTGTAACAGCTGGACGGTGAGTTGCACGAGGAATGGCCCTGTCCACTTCAAGCCGGCCGCTGAAAAATGCTTTGTAAATATTTGTTTTAAAAACATAAATTGATTGCGGAAACGACACGCCCGTGGCCGCGGGCACGTTCATATGCGCTGCCTGCTTCAGGCTGTCCGCCCGGGCAGTGCCACGTATAATGCTGTCGTCTACAGGAGGCATAATGCACTTTCAACTGAATGATGATCAGCAAATGATCCGCGATGCGGCACGTGAGTTCGCACAAAGCGAGATTGCACCCGTTGCAGCGGAATTCGACCGACGCGGTGAATTTCCCGAAGAAACCGTACGCCTCGCCGGCGAACTTGGCTTCATGGGTGTCGAGATCCCGGAAGAATATGGCGGAGCTGGACTCGACAGCCTGAGTTTTGCACTGGTGATCGAGGAAATTTCGGCAGCAGACGCGGCGCACGGCGTTATTGTGTCGGTCAATAACACACTGTACAGCGTGCCGCTGCTGGATTTCGGCAGCAAGGATCAGAAGGAGCAGTTCCTGGTGCCGATTGCATCAGGCAAGGTGAATGGCGCTTATGCCCTTACCGAGCCGCAATCGGGATCGGATTCAGCAGCCATGCGCTCCAGCGCCAAACTGTCCGCTGATGGCAGCTTTTACACGATCAACGCAAAAAAATCCTGGATCACATCGGGACCCGTTGCACGCTACATCATCCTGTTTGCGAAGACAGACACTGAGGCCAGGGGGTCAAAAGGCATAAGTGCTTTTATCATCGACACCGAACGGGACGGCTTCCATCGCGGCAAGGTCGAACCCAAACTCGGAATCCGGGCATCGGCCACCTGCGAAATTGAACTGACCGACTACCAGTGTCCTGTCGAGCATCGTCTCGGTGACGAAGGCCGGGGCTTTGCAATCGCCATGCAGGTCCTGGATGCTGGCCGGATTGGAATCGCTGCCCAGGCTCTCGGCATCGCGCAGGCGGCGTACGATGCTGCTGTCGCGTATTCGCGCGAGCGGCATGCTTTCGGCCAGGCGATAGGCTCGTTCCAGACGATACAGAACAAGATTGCCGACATGAAAACGAGAATTGAAGCCGCGCGCTTGCTGGTCTACAAAGCGGCATGGCACAAGATGGCCAGCCGTGAAACCGGCGACAAGTATACGATTCACGGCAGCATCGCGAAGCTATTCGCGTCTGAAACGGCCATGATGGTCACCGATGAAGCACTACAGATTCATGGGGGCGCAGGCTACAGCAAGGAGCTGCCGCTGGAGCGATACTTCAGGGATGCCAAGATTACCGAAATCTACGAGGGAACCAGTGAAATCCAGCGTATCGTGATCGGACGGCATGAAACAGGATTACGTTAGCTGTTTCAGGCTTCGTTGTCGGCCACATGCACGACCAGGCCGTCCAGGCTGTCATTCATTTCAATCTGGCACGTCAGGCGGCTGTTATCTTTCCGCTCGTACGCCGCGTCCAGCATGCTGTCTTCCATGTCGTCCATTTCGGGTAGTTTTGCAAGCCATGCATCATCGATATAGCTATGGCAGGTCGCACAGGCACATGCACCGCCGCATTCGGCCACAATGCCCTCGATATTGTTGTTAATTGCGCCCTCCATCACCGAATAGCCGTTCGCAACTGCGACGTCATGATGAACGCCATCCGGCGTGATGTACGTGACTTTCGGCATTAATCCATTTCCTGTGACTTGCAAAAGCAGCCGGTGATTGTACGGAGGCCGCATCGGCGGAGCAATCATGAATCCCGGCCCGCAAAAAATAGCCCGGCAGAGCCGGGCTATTGATACTGCTGTTACCGGACAGGACTCAGATTCTTTCCGCCCGTGCACGTGCCAGACGCCGCTCGAGCTGTTCGGCCTGCCGTTCGGCGGCTGCCTCAGCCAGGCGGATCTGCTCGATACGCTCGATATCGCTTTCGATCACACCAATCCACTGGCGGGCAATTCGGCGCGACCGATCTGTCTTGCTGGCTTCGCGGAATGCACGTATTGATTCCTGGTACTTGTTCTGGTTGTAAAGACACATGCCTAGCGTTATTTGGGCATTGTCCGGGCTTTTTATGCCACCCTTTCTCAGGCCTTCAACGACTGCCTCTTCACAGGCCGTATAGTTGCCAACATTCAGGTAGGAATTGCCCAGGCGAAGATAGAGTTCGCCATCGTCACTGCGCTGTGCGGCCTCCTGAAGGGCGGGAATGGCCTTT